>CAZPGX010000005.1:0-36638 GCA_964586605.1 uncultured Planctomycetia bacterium | reverse complement strand
TTTTAATCGGGCGAAAACTGCGGCGGTGAATAGGCGTCAGGCCGCATTTTCCAATCGCCCGCAAATGTTCTTTGGTATAATAACCGCGATTGCGTTCAAAACCATATTGGGAATAAAGGGCTGAATAATAAGACATTAAATTGTCCCTGGCTACCTTGGCCACAATTGAGGCGCAGGCAATAGAAAAACAGCGGCCATCCCCGCCAACAATGCTCCGGTGGGGATAAGGCAAAGCCTGTCGTTCAAACCCCCCGTCCATGAGCAGGAATTGCGGTTTTACCCTTAAATTACGCAGCGCCTTTTTTACAGCTATTACGGTAGCCTGTAAAATATTTTTTCGGTCAATTACTTTTCTATCCACTATTCCTATTCCTATGTACGCCCGAGCCAGTATTTGTTCATAGGCCCTCTGACGAGCCGAAAAAGAAAGTCTTTTAGAATCAAAAATCCTGGCGGTAAATGAAAAATCCTTCAAGATAACTGCGCAGGCTACCACAGGCCCGGCTAAGGGGCCGCGGCCGGCCTCATCCACCCCGGCCCATATCCTGTATTTCTTAGGGCAGATGCTTTTTTCAAACCTTTGCAGTTTCAGATTATTCCTTTTCCACTTTTTGAGCAATCTTCGCCTTCTTTCCCGACGTTTTTCTAAGATAATACAGCTTTGCCCTCCCGGGCTTTCCACTCCTGAGGATCTCAATCTTGTCAATGGACGGAGAATGCAAAAGAAAGGTCCTTTCCGTGCCTTCTCCGTAAGAAACCTTGCGCATAGTAAATGTCGCTTTTAGGCCCCTGCCGCGTTTGGCAATCAGCGTGCCCTCAAAGGCCTGAATGCGCGTTTTGTCCTCTTCTTTAATCTTTACATATACGCGCAGCAGGTCCCCTGATTTAAACTTAGGAACGTCTTTTTTAAGATGTGGGGATTCAACCAATTCAATCTGCTTCATCTGATTTTACTCCTTTCCAATAGGTCCGGCCTATTCTTTTTAGTTGTCTCTAAGGCCTTGTTTTTGCGCCATTTCTCGATTAATTTATGATTGCCCGATAAAAGCACTTTCGGTACACGCATCTTGCGATATACTGCCGGCCGGGTATATTGCGGGTATTCCAGCAGCCCCTGGCTAAAGGATTCAAAATGCGTGGATTCATCTTTTCCCAGCACACCGGGAAGGAGGCGCACCAAGGCATCCACTAAAACCATTGCCGGCAGCTCTCCGCAGGTTAACACATAATCGCCGATAGAAACTTCATCCGTAACTAATTTTTTACGCACGCGTTCATCAACACCCTCATAATGCCCACAGATTAGGATTAAATGCTTACATTTAGACAACTTTTTGGCCAATCTTTGGTCTAAGCTTTTTCCCTGTGGTGTTAACAGAATTATTTTCGAATTTCGAATTTCGAATTTCGAATTTTTTTTTATAGATTCTACTGCCTCAAAAATCGGCTCCGGCCGGAAGACCATTCCCGGCCCGCCGCCAAAGGGGCGCTCATCCACCTTACGGTGTTTATCACGGGTATAATCTCTTAAGTCGTGGATGGCTATCTTCAGCTTCCTTTTATTCTGCGCCCGCTTGAGAATTGATTCATTCAAGACCGGCGCAAACATCTTGGGAAATATAGTAATAATATCTATTTTCAACTAAACAATTCCCTGCTTCTTAAATATACTGCGTACGGTATCGGACGTCTTCGCCCCTGCCTTAATCCATTTCTCGGCCTTCGCGCGGTCAACCTTAATCAAAGGCGGATTCTTTGAGGGGTCATAAGAACCAATCTGCGTAATTACCCGGGCATCACGCGCGCGCTGTACCTGGCAAACCACAATCCTTGAATGCGGTTTCTTCTTCGTACCCAATCTCTTCAATCTTATCGCTACTGCCATATTACCTCCTTTTATTCCTTTTCTCTCCAGATTCTTGCTCCTAGCTTAGAGAGTTTTTCTTCCATCCTGTCATAGCCTCTGTCTAAATGGTAAACTCGCGAAATATCCGTCCTGCCCTGAGCTACCAATCCTGCTAAAACCAGCGCCGCAGAAGCACGCAAATCAGAAGCCATTACCGGAGCGCCGCTTAAAGCGCGTACTCCCTTAATAATGCCGCTTGCGCCCTCCTTCATAATCCTGGCCCCCATCCTGTTTAACTCGCTGATATGCATAAACCTCTCGGGATAAATCTTTTCGGTAATCACGCTAATGCCGCCGGCCACACAGACAAGGGCCATCATCTGGGCCTGCAGGTCCGTAGGAAAACCCGGGAAAGGCAAGGTGGTAACGTCTATGGCTTTTAGTTTTCTGCCGGCCTTAACAAAAACGGCATCGCCGATACTTTTGATTATTACCCCCGCACTTTTAAGTTTATCGACCAAGGCCCCTAAATGTCCGATGCAGGCGCCTTTAATCGCAATCTCTCCTGCGGTAATAGCGCAGGCCAAAATATAAGTTCCTGCCTCGATGCGGTCGTTGGTAATCGCATATTCTGCGCCGCGCAGCCTCTTCACCCCTTCGATTTCGATGGTGTGCGTCTTTTGGCCTTTAATCCTGGCCCCCATCTGCACTAAGAAGTTGGCCAGGTCTACTACCTCCGGCTCACAAGCTGCATTTTCGATTATTGTCCTGCCGGAAGTCAATGTTGCGGCCATCATTAAATTTGCCGTAGCCAAAACAGATGGGCCAAACGGCCCACCTAAATAAATACGCCTGCCGCGTAATTTTTTGGCCTCGGCAACAATATATCCGTGTTCAATCTTAATCCTTGCACCGATGCCGGATAGGCCTTTTAGGTGCAGGTCAATGGGACGCGGCCCGATAACGCAGCCGCCCGGCAAAGAGACGCAGGCCTTGCCCTTCTTGGCCAGAAGCGGCCCCAACACACATATCGAGGCGCGCATAGTGCTGACTAACCTGTAAGGCGCGGTATAACCCTTGTATTTTCCCGGAGAAACGCTAACCCGATTATCCTGCATCTGCACCTTCACGCCTAAACTGCGCAGGATCTTAATCATCGTCTGCACATCGCGAAGCAGCGGGACATTTTTAATTACGCACTTCTCATCCGTAAGCAAGGTAGCTGCCAGTATGGGAAGGGCGGCATTCTTAGCCCCGCTTATCTGCACGGTGCCGCAAAGCCTTTTTCCGCCTTCTATGACTAATTTGTCCATTGCTATTTTACTTTCTTAATTAGGACGACTCTTTCTATGTTGTTGTAGTCTTCGCTTATTGAAACTAAAGTAAAATTTGGAGCCTCTTCAATAATTTGCTTAATTGAACGAGCTTGATTGTCGCCAATTTCCAAGGCCAGCAAACCATCTTTCCCTAAATAGTCCGGGGCCTCTTTGATAATCTGTCGATAGTATCTTAGCCCATCCAAGCCGCCATCTAAGGCACTTTTAGGTTCATGTTGCAACTCCCGAGGTAACCCGGGAATATCCCCTCTGTTGACATAAGGCGGATTGCTTACAATTGAGGAAAAATAATTACGTTTATTACAAAAAGCACCAAAGATATCGCTTTTAATTAGATTAAGCTTGACTCTGTTTAAGTGAGTATTTTCTTCTGCTAACTGCAGCGCAGAATCGCAAATATCGCAAGCAAAAACATCTGCTTCCGGTAAATACTTAGCTAAGCTGACAGCAATGTTGCCGCAGCCGGTGCCGATATCTAAAATGTTTCGAATTTCGAATTTCGAATTTCGAATTTCGAATAAAATCGCCTCTACTAGAATCTCGGTTTCGGGGCGAGGGACGAATACGCCCGGCCTTATCTTGAATTCCAGGCCCATAAATTCTGTTGAGCCCAAAATATATTGCAAAGGGACACCTTCCATCCGCGTGCTTAAAAATTGCCAGAATTGCCGTGAGTCATCTTCCTTCACGGCAATGTTGTTAAGATAAAGTTCTGCGCGAGGGCAATCTAAAATATGGGAAAGAAAAAGTTCACTTTCTCCCATAGCGTTCTCTATGCCCTCTCCGGCCAAATAACGAGAACCTGAATTTAGCAAGTTTATTCTTTTTTCCACTGAGCGAGTTTCTTTTTTTTGTCTTCCTGAATAAGGGCCTCAATTATCTCCTCAAGGCTTCCCTCTAAAATCCCTTCCAGCTTATGAAGGCTAAGCTTAATCCTGTGGTCGGTAACCCGGTTGCCGGGAAAATTATAAGTGCGGATTTTTTCGCTGCGGTCGCCTGAGCCCACCTGCGATTTACGTTCCTGTTTAATCTTGCTCTCCTGTTCTGTCTGTGCCTTGTCTAAAATCCGGGCGCGCAAAACCCGCATTGCCTTGATTTTGTTTTTCATCTGCGAACGCTCATCCTGGCAGCTAACCACTATGCCGCTGGGAAGATGGGTAATCCTTACCGCAGAATCAGTGGTATTTACGCTCTGTCCGCCGGCCCCTGTAGAGCGATAGACATCTACACGAAGGTCTTTGGGGTCTATTTTTACCTCTAGCTCTTGCGGTTCAGGCAAAACCGCTACCGAGACCGCCGAGGTGTGGATGCGCCCGGATGTCTCTGTAGTCGGTACGCGCTGGACGCGATGCACTCCGCTTTCAAATCTAAGCTTCTTAAAGGCACCGTTTCCCTGAAGGGAAAAACAGATTTCCTTAAAACCACCTATAGCTGTGGGCCGGGTCGAGAGCACTTCTATCTTCCATCCCGCCTTTGCTGCATACTTGGAATACATCCGGTAAAGGTCGGCGGCAAATAAAGCCGCTTCTTCTCCGCCGGTTCCGGCCCTGATTTCCATAATAATATTCTTATGGCGCTCGCCGGCCTGCTCCTCCAGAAGCATTTCTTCTATCTCCGATTCCAGGGCCTTACCTTGCGCCT
Organism: uncultured Planctomycetia bacterium; assembly: GCA_964586605.1. GTDB lineage: Bacteria > Omnitrophota > Gorgyraeia > JAFGHF01 > JAFGHF01 > CAZPGX01. The sequence goes on along the minus strand of CAZPGX010000005.1, from coordinate 31,814 downwards.
TTTGCTGGGCCAGCTCCTCTTCGGCCAATTTCAGAAAGTCCTTATCGTTGCGATGCCCTTTACTCTTAAGCATTGCCTCTACTTTGGCTATTTCCCCCAGCACAGACTTATACCGTTTATGCCTGTGTACGATTTTGCTTAACTGGGCAAATTCTTTGGCGTATTTGGCATAGAGGTTCTTGTCCGCCAGAATCTTGGGGCTGGATAAAAGCTCCTGCAGCTGCTTATATCGCTTTTCTGTTTTTTCTAATCGCTCAAACATGCTTTATTTTTTCTTTTGCCCGTACTTGCGCCTGAATTTTTCTACGCGCCCGGCAGAATCAATAAGCTTTTTCTTTCCGGTGTAGAGAGGATGGCACTTAGAACAAATTTCTACACGGATGTTCTGCTTTGTTGAACGGGTGTGGATTACCTCCCCGCAGGCACAGGTAATCGTTGTCTCTTTGTATTCGGGATGTATCTTGGCTTTCATCTCCTACCTCCTTAAACTAAATTTAATTTATCCAACGACAATAAAAATTCCGCATTTGTTTTAAACTTTTTCAATTTCCCGATTAGAAGTTCCATTGCTTCTACGGAACTGAGTTCGTTGAGCGCCTTGCGTAAAAGCCAGACTTTCTTTAACTCCTCGGGGTCCAAAAGTAGCTCTTCCTTGCGGGTGTTAGAGCGCTTGATATCGATAGCGGGATATATCCGGCGCTGAAACAGGTTTCTATCCAATTGCAGCTCCATATTTCCCGTGCCCTTGAACTCCTCAAAGATAACTTCGTCCATCCGGCTGCCTGTATCAACTAAAGCAGTGGCAATTATAGTTAAGGAACCACCTTCTTCCACGCAACGGGCTGCGCCAAAGAAACGCTTCGGTTTATGCAAGGCGCTGGAATCCACGCCGCCGGTAAGAATCTTCCCGCTATGAGGGGCGATGGTATTATAGGCGCGGGCAAGGCGCGTAATGCTATCTAAAAGTATGACCACGTCCTTTTTATGCTCAACCAGCCTCTTGGCCTTTTCCAGAACTATCTCGGCAACCTGAATATGCCGCTCCGCCGGCTCATCAAAGGTAGAGCTGATTACCTCCGCCTTGACCGAATGCTGCATATCCGTAACCTCTTCCGGCCGCTCGTCAATCAAGAGAATAATCGGAATAGTATCCGGAGAATTCACGGTGATGCTGTTGGCCACCTTTTGCATAATCATGGTCTTTCCGCTATAAGGCGGGGCAACAATCAACGCGCGCTGGCCCTTCCCCAAAGGAGTAATCAAATCCATAATCCTCATTGAGATATCGCTGGAGGCGCTCTCCAGAAAATAACGGTCTTTCGGGTATAGCGGGGTGAGGTTATCAAAAAGTATTTTATCTTTTGCCTCTTCGGGATTCTCAAAATTTACCGCTTCCACTTTCAGAAGGGCAAAGTACTTCTCCCCCTCTTTGGGAGGACGAATTTGCCCGCTTACTACATCGCCCGTGCGCAGGCCGAATTTACGAATCTGCGAAGGAGATATGTAGATATCATCCGGGCAAGGCAAATAATTATAATTGGGAGACCTGAGGAAGCCGAAACCATCCTGAAGTATCTCCAGGATGCCCTCGCCAAAGATATGGCCCTCCTTCTGCGCCTGGGCCTGCAGGATTTTAAAGATTAAATCCTGTTTTTTTAAGCCGCTGGCCCCGTTTACCTTGAGCTCCTTTCCCAGCTTGTTCAACTCTGCCATCTTTCTATTCTTCAGGTTCGCTATTTCCATTTTTACCTCCCTGTCTCTTTTCTCCAGATATCTTGTACCTGCTCTCTGGTTTGCCTCAATGTGCCGTTGTTATCTACTAGATAGTCAGCTAATTTTGTTTTCTCTTTTAGAGGCAGCTGAAGCTTAATTCTTTTGGTTGCCTCGGCTGCGGACATTCCCCACTGTTTTTTGCACCTTTTGATTTGATTCTTTCTGCCGGTCTTGACGACTACTAATCTATCCGCCATTTTCGCCAATCCCGCCTCGATCAAAAGCGGTGCATCGATTATTATAATCCTGCCCGAAGCAGCTTTTTTTAATCTAGAAACCTCGCTTCTCATTTTTCTAATAACGGCCGGATGGGTAATCCCGGTCAATCTCTTCAGGCTGCGCCTGTTGCTGAAGACTATTTTTCCTAATCTTTTTCTGTCTATCTGCTTATTTTTGTTTAAGATTTCCCGGCCAAAAACAGAAGCAATCTTTTTATAGAGGGGCCTTCCGGGGCGGATAAGCCGATGATATATCTTATCGGCATCAACAACAGAAGCGCCTAGGTTTTTAAACATCCGGGCACAGGTCGTCTTTCCGCCGGCAAAACTTCCCGTAACTGCCAAAACCTGTAATTTCTTTCGCATCTTACTCTTTATTTATCGCGCGATTATAGAGTTCGATATATTTTTTGGCCGAGGCATCCCAGGAGAAGTCATACTCCATTGCCCTCAAGGTCAACTTTCGCCACTGTTCTTTATCTTCATAAGACTTAACGGCCCTGTTTATTGCCTGAAGCATCTGGCCGCTGGTATATTTCTCAAAAACAAATCCGTTGTCCGGGCCGACCGTATCGGCCAGGCCGCCGGTCTTGCGCACAATGGGAATGGTGCCGTATTTTAGAGAAATCAACTGCCCCAGGCCACAGGGTTCATAATAGGAAGGCACTAAAAACATATCGCAGCCTGCGTAAATCTTGTGCGCCAACACCGCATCGAAGCGCAAATTTATAGAGATATTTTTATACTTTTTCTCTCTTATTTTCTCCAGCAAAAGGTGGTATTTTTCGTCTCCTGTTCCCAGAAGGACAAACTGTAATTTAAGCCCGGCTATCTTATCCAGGGCCGAAGTTATCAAATCTATGCCTTTCTGTTCGGCCAGGCGGCTTACAATTCCTACCAGAGCAACCTCTTTCTCGCAAGGCAGGCCTAATTCTCGCTGCAAGGCCTCTTTATTGGCATATTTATCTTTTATATTTTCCGCTGTGTATCTTCGGAAAATTTTATCATCGTTGGCCGGATTCCAGGTCTGATAATCCAGGCCGTTAATTATGCCGAACAGCTCATTCCTTCTTTCTCTTAATACCCCGTCCAGCCCGCAGCCGAATTTTAGCGTCTGAATTTCCTTGGCATAGGTGGGGCTGACCGTAGTAATAAAGCGGGAGAAAACCAATCCCCCTTTGAGTAAATTCAGCTTGCCGTAATATTCCAACTGGTGCATATTGAAGAACTGCTGATCAAGCTGGGTCTGGCTAAATTGCTCTTTGGCGAAGAGCCCCTGGTAGGCAAGGTTGTGAATAGTAAAGATGGTCTTCGTCCGGTTAAAAAACGGCTCATCCCTAAATTTAGTCTTCAGATAAACAGAGACCAGCGCCGTTTGCCAGTCGTTGCAGTGAATAATATCGGGGCAAAAGTTATTCTTTTTCAATAAGTGCAAAATCTGCCTGCAGAAGAAAGAAAACCTTTCTAAATTGTCGGGATAATCGCCGCTTTTTTCGCCGTAAAGCTCCGGGCGGTCAAAGTATCTATCGTTTTCTATTAAGTAGACCTCTATATCCCTGCCCATCTTAGCGCTGTTGCCGGCCTTTTTTACACATCTATATTTAGGCAAGGCAACCTTCACCTGGCAACCCTGGCTTTCTAAAGCGCAAGGCAAAGCCCCGGCTACGTCGGCCAGGCCCCCGGTTTTGGCAAAAGGGACAACCTCGCTGGAGCAGAATAAAACTTTCATTTCATCTCCAGCCAGTTTTTTCCGTACTTAATTGAGACCTTGACCGGTACTTTAAGCTTGACTGCATTTTCCATTTTATCCTTAATCAATGCCCTGACGGCTTCCAGTTCCTGTTGAGGAACGGAAAATACCAATTCGTCGTGGACCTGAAGCAGCATCTTAGCAGAAAGCCCCTGTCTCTTTAGGCCTTGATAGATCTCTCTCATTGCCGCTTTGATTAAATCGCTGGCCGAACCCTGCACCGGCGCATTTATGGCCATTCTTTGGGCAAACTGGCGGATATTCTCATCGGGACTGTTAATCTGGGGGATATAGCGCCTGCGCTTCATCAGTGTAGTTACGAACCCTGAAGTTTTGGCCTTCTCAATCTGGCAGGCCATGAATTTTTTTACCCCCGGATAACGCCTGAAATAGGCCTCAATAAATTCCTGGGCCTTATTTTGCTCAATCCCCAAGTCTTTAGAGAGGCCAAAGGGGCTCATTCCGTAAATAATGCCGAAATTTACCGTCTTGGCCGTATTCCTCATTTGCCTTGTTACCTTATCTACCCTTACGCCAAAAATTAAAGACGCAGTGTATGCGTGAATATCCAAATCTTCTTTGAAGGCGCTGATTAAGGCCTTGTCCCCGGAAAGGTGAGCCAGCATCCTTAGCTCTATCTGCGAATAATCTGCCGATAAAAGGGAGCTTTCCTTATTTCCCGTAACAAAGGCCCGGCGAATCCTTCTGCCCAGTTCGGTCTTAATCGGTATATTTTGCAGGTTGGGCCGGCTGGAAGAAAGCCTGCCGGTAGCGGTAGCCGCCTGATTAAATGAGGTATGGACTTTTCCTGTCTGCGCATCCAGGAGCTTCATTAGGCCGTCTATATAAGTAGATTTTAATTTGGATATCTCTCTGAATTCAAGAAGCTTTGAGGCAATCGGATGCAGGCGCATAAGTTTTGTCAGGACCTCTGTGTCCGTAGAAGCCCCTGTCTTTGTGCGCTTTATTTTGGGCAGTTTTAATTTTTCGAATAAAATCGGGCTTAGCTGTTTGGGTGAATTGATATTGAAGCTTTCGCCGGCCATTTCGTAGATATCGCCGGCCAAGGATTTAAGTTTTTTTTCGAAATCACGCGATAAATGCAGTAAAAAGTCCTTGTCTAAGACTACCCCTTCTTTTTCCATATCGGCGAGCACTTCGATCAAAGGCATCTCTATATCATGAAATAATCCAAAAAGGCCTTGCCTCTTAAGCTGCCTTTGCAGGATTTTGCCCAATCTAAAAACTGCCTCTGCATTGCGGCAGCACATCTTGGCAAGCTCTTTTTCGCCTTGACCGGCAGCCGGCCCCTCCAATTTAGAGCTAAGGTATTCCAGGGCCAAATCCGAGAGGTTATACCTTGCACCTTCCGGATTAAGTAAATAAGCGGCGAGCATCGTATCAAACCCTATTCCCCGCAGGTCAATCCCGTAATTCGACAAAAGGACTCTCAGGTATTTCAGGTTGTGCCCTGTCTTCTTTATCTCTTTATCCTCCAAAATCTTTTTTAACGGCCCTTGAGGGAAATCTTTGCCGGGGAAGAAAAAGGCCTTGACCTGTTCAAGGCTGAAAGCTGCGCTTAAGATTTTGGCCTGCATCGGCTTTTGGTCCGAACTGGCAAAATAAACGGCTACGCTCTTTTTGCGGGATACCTCCTTAAAGAATTTGTCTAATTCAGCGGCGCCGGCGATGCTCAAGCAGGATATTTCATCTTTATTTTCGGGCATTGATTTTAACATTAAAGACTTAAACTCTAATTCTTTAAAAATCTTAACGAGTTCTTTGTCATCCGCCTGGGTTAGTTTCAATTCCTTCAGCAAATCCAGGGGTTTTTTTTGCGCAATTTGCGGGACATCGCTGTTCAGAGTGGCCAATTCCCTGCTCATCTTGGCCTGTTCGGCAAATTCTTTGATCTTGGCGGACCTGGCCTTATGCCTTATCTTATCCGTATTGGCTAAAACCTGATCAAGCGTGCCGAACCTTTTAATTAAATCAATGGCCGTGGCCTCGCCGATACCGGGAACCCCCGGAATATTGTCGCTTGCATCTCCGGCCAGGGCCATTATCTCCACAATCTTATCAGGGCCAACGCCAAACCTCTGCTTAACCCAGTCTTCAGTCAAAAACAAATTTTCCTTCTGCGGATTTAGAACCTGGACAGTATCGCCTACTATCTGCAGCATATCCTTATCGCCTGTAACTATTAGAATTTGCGCCTTTGAGGCCGCTAATCCCTTAGTTAATGTAGCAATAACATCATCGGCCTCATATCCGGCCTTCTCAAATATGGCAATTCCATAGGCCGCAAGGACCTTCTTGATAACGGGGATTTGAACGCTCAACTGATCAGGCATGGGTTTGCGCTGGGCCTTGTAATCGCTAAAACGCTGATGCCTAAAAGTAGGGCCCTTAAGGTCAAAGGCCACTGCCAGATGCTGCGGCTTATGCTCGGCTCTTAATTTATTCAGCATGCTTATAAAACCGTAAACCGCGTTAGTGGGCTCGCCCTTTGAGGTAGAGAGGCTCCTGATGGCATAAAAGGCGCGGTAACAAAAGGAGTTGCCGTCAATAAGCAAAACTTTATTGTTTTTTTCGGATTTTATCATCAAAGGCTATTTTTCGATGGGATATTTAGAGACAGGTAAAGTTTCTATCATTTTCTGAAAAGACTCGCGCGCCTGGCGAAAAGCTCCGCTCTGGTAAAGGCGCATACCTTCTAAATAATACTCCTTTATCTTCTCCTCTTTGGTTACGTATCTATTTCTGCCCGTAATCTTATCCAGGGCGCCCTGTTCTTTTTGCCGCGCTATGCGCCGGTTGAGCTCCTCGGCGTCTTCTTTCTGCAGTTCATCCGGAGCGTAAACTTCCAACTTTGCGCGGGCCTTTATCGCGGCCGGATCGCCGGGATGGCCCAGCCTTATCCTCTCTCGCCAGTGGAATATGGCCTTTTTGATGCTGCCGTATCTCTCGTACAAGAGGCCCAGATTATAATGAACCGGTGCATAGCGGGGATTAATCTCCAGCGCCTTCAGATACCAGGACTCGGCTTGGCTAACCAGGCCCTTTTCCTCATAACAGATAGCCACGCTATTATAAGCAGAGAGGCAATATTTATCTATGCCGATGGCCTTTTGATAATAGGTAATGGCCTGGTCTAACTTTCCTTTACTATGCAGCTTGTCGGCTTTAAAGCGGTATTCTTTGGCCTGGTCTAACAGATATGCCGATGCGGTATAACTGTTTGATAAGGTTAAGGCTGCGGTGAAAAAAATCAAGAAAAGCAAGGACCTTCGGGAAGGAACTTTATTCATTCTCGCTTGTCCTAACATACCACAGAACATAGGCTTAGTCAAGAGAAAGTTTCACTTGCTTTTTCAAGTGGCGGGAAAACCAGCCGCCGGTTAAGGCATCAATATTGGCGGTTAATTCTTCTAACCTTAACCTCCTGGTGAAGGTTTGCTCAGAGCCATCGGGCGGGGTCAGGATAACCTCTGCCTGCAGCTTTCGCCGTTCGTAATAGAAGCGGGTTACTTCATCAAGGATGTCGTCGCGCAACTGCACCATCAGACGGGTATTGCTGTCAATCAGCCTGACCTGCTCGCTATAGACCAAGTCACCAATATCCCAGGAAAAAGAAAGACCCCAGTCGTAGGGACCAATCCAGAAATCTTCCTTAGAATAAGATATTGTTTTATCATAATCTATGCTTACATCGGGTAAGAGCGCCTTGAGTTTGGCGTCGCGGCGTAATTGTTGAATCTGTTGAGGATGGATAACCCGCGCATACCTCAGGGCAGCTTCCTGGACCTCCTGAATTGCCGGCTCGTTTAAATAAATTTCCTGAAGCGCCTGTTCGAAGTCTATTTCTTTCTTTTTATCTATTGCAACTTTCTCTTCTTTAACCTGTTTGCGGACAGTCTTTATTTCAACTGTCTTAAACACGCCTCTATCTGTGCCGGCAAACAACTCATTTTTCTGCGCATCTAAAGCGAGACTGCGCACTTCGCGGGCGCTCATCCCCTGATAAATCTCCTGCCAACTATTTGAGTTATGAGAAAACTTAAACACGCCGCCCTGGGTGGCCGCATAGAGGCTATTATTTTTATTTTCCGAGGCAACTATAAAATTGACATAATCGCAAGTTAGGCCCTGGGCGGGCAGCTTATCCCAGGTCTCTCCCGTATCGCAAGAGGCAACTACACCTTCGCCTGTAGCCAGAAAGATTTCTTTAGTATTGGCTCTATCGATGACAATGCAATTAATCAGGTTGCTATCCTCATCTGCCTCCGAGGAGTTCTCTTCATCGCCTTCATCTTCATCATCGCCAAGTGAGTGGCTGGTAACATAAATCCTTTCCCAGGATTCGGCAGCGTCTATCGACTTAAACAATCCGTAGGTATTGGCCAGATATAACACACGCGAATTAAACGGGTGGACCACAACAGCCCTAACCTGAGAGCGAGGCAGCCCTGCGCTGCTTTTCCGCCAGGTTTCGCCTTTATCTTGCGAGAAGTACAGGCCTTCACCTGTTCCAATGTAAACCTTTTGAGAGTCAAGAGGGTCAAAGGCAATCCAGCCTACGTTTTTCGCCTCTGCGCTGACCTTGCTGAAAATCCTGCGCCAATCCTGTCCCTGATTCTTTGTGGCATAGAGGCCTTCACTGGTGGCTAAAAATATCTCTTTAGGGTCAGACTGGCCAAAGGCAACAAAGTTTATCTGGGTATCTTCTGGCGCAAGAGAAAAGATTTCCTGCCAAAAAGCGCCGCTATTTTGCGAAAGATAAACAGTATCTGCACCTGCTGCGCAAACAAGATCCTCATCGGCGCCAAATACAGAAACCGAACGGATATCTGTATCGCTAATCCCTGAATTCTGCGCCTGCCAGACCTTCTCGGCGCCCGAAGCTCCCTGAAAAAGAAGCGTTGCAAACAGAAAAAGTACCGCCTTGCGAAACATTTTTACGGCTCCTTGTCAACCTTCACCCTGCCGGTGGTGTTGGATACGCTAATCCGCCTGAAGTTCCCTTTTTTATCGGCGAGCCAGGCAGCGCCGGCGCTGCCTACCAATCCTCCTCTGGGAGAAAAAGTAGCTTTATTAGCAATAAAAGTAGTGGGGGTTTCCGGAAATTGAGAACGGTAGAATCTAATTGAGGAAGGCAGGGAGTATTTTTTTTCGTGAATCCGGCCGTCGGCATCGCTGATATAATAAGAATGCGGGCTGGTTGAACAATCGAAGGTTACGGAGTAATTCTTTCGGTAAGTAATTGCCAGGCTTCGCGCTGTATTCAAAACACCGATTATGTCTTTTCCTGCGGTTTTTAGCTTTGCGCCTTTGGTAAAAGAGGCGAAAAAAGGGATACTTACCCCCAGCAGCAAAACTACCACTGCCAGGACAACCAGCATCTCCATCAGAGTGAAGGCTGTTCTGCAATTTCGAATTTCGAATTTCGAATTTCGAATTTTACCAATTATTGATGTCATCACCTGCGCCTTGTTCGTCTTCGCTGTTTAAGCCGTAAGAATAGAGGTCATAGAAAGATTCGTTGTGCGTGCCGGGATTGATATAAACATAAGGGTTGCCCCAGGCGTCAAGATATTTGCCTTCCTCTAAATCTGCCTCTTTGAATCTCATATAAGGGCCGTTCCACTCGGGCTCGGGGTTTGTGCTATCGGTAAGGGCCTGGATTAATTCTTCGTTGCCGCTGGCCGGATATTCTCCTATGTCTATTTCATACATATCAATGGCTGCTTCCAAACTGGCAATCGCCGACTTTGTCTTGGTAACCGCCCCGCGCTTCCTGGCCATCTGCGCCCCTCCGATAGCCATCCCCGCCAGGATAGTGATAATCGCCATCACCACTAGAAGTTCCATCAGCGTAAAACCATTATTTTTTCTCATCTTCTACCTCCTAAACAAAGGCCTGGGTCTGACTGATTAGTTCCTCAAAGGTGGTCAGGCCCTGGTATATCTTTTGCAGCCCGGCCTCACGCAAAGAACGCATCCCTTTCTTGGCAGCTGCTTCTTTGAGGACTTGGGCAGATTTTCTCTGTAGGATTAGAGAAATTAGCTCATCGTCCAGAACAAAAAACTCAAATATGCCCACTCGTCCTTTGTATCCTAAATTTTTACAGCTCTTGCAGCCCTTGCCGCGATAAAACTTCTTGCCGTTCGCTTGGGCCTTAGTCAGGCCCACCTGCGAGAGTTCTTTTTCGGTCGGCTGATACGGTTCTTTGCAATCAGGGCAGATAGTGCGCAGTAATCTCTGGGCTAAAGAGGCCGAAAGCGTAGAGGTAATCAGGAACGGCGCAATGCCCATATCCAAGAGGCGGGTGATTGCGCCGGGGGCATCGTTGGTATGCAGGGTACTAAAGACAAGGTGCCCGGTGAGCGCTGCCTGAATAGCAATCTCGGCGGTCTCCTTATCGCGAATTTCGCCCACCATAATTACATCCGGGTCCTGGCGCAGGATATGACGCAGGCATTTGGCAAAGGTCAGGCCAATCTTGGGCTTGGTATTTATCTGCATAATCCCGCTGATGTCATACTCTACGGGGTCCTCGGCGGTAATTATCTTCAATTCTGTCTTGTTGATTTCTCTCAGGCAGGAATAGAGGGTAGTTGTCTTTCCCGAACCGGTGGGCCCGGTAACTACCACGATGCCGTTGGGGCGCTGGATGAGCTTCCTTAAATTAGTTTTATCTTCCTCGCCAAGCCCCACCTGGTCTAAAGAAAGGCTGACTACGCTTTTATCTAAAATACGCATCACAATACTTTCTCCGAATACGGTGGGTAAAGTAGAGACGCGCAAATCTACTTTTTTGCCGCCGATGTTCGTCAGTATCCTTCCGTCTTGAGGAAGGCGGGTCTCGGCCACATCCAGGTTGGCCATTACCTTAATCCGTGAGGCCAGGGCCAGGTTTAAGTCCTTAGGGGGCGAGGCGGCCTCTATGCATTGGCCGTCAATACGGTAGCGGATTTTAAACTCATCAGCGAAAGGCTCAAAGTGGATATCGCTGGCCTTACCCCTAATCCCTTCTAAAATTATCAGGTTGAGCAGTTTGACCACAGGGGCCTGCGCAGCCAGCTCCTGCAGTTCTTCGGACTTAAACTTGCTTTGCTTAGCCCTGGGAGGAACCTTAATTTGTTTTGTCTTGATTTGATTAACCAACTCCGGAATAGACTGCTTCTCCAGATTATAATGCTGATTTATCTTCTCCTGAATCTGATCCTCCGGCGCTACTGCCGGCTGGATATTGCAACCTACGGTAAAACGCAAATCATCCAGAAATTCCAGGTTAAGAGGGTCGCTGATAGCTACAGTCAGGGTATTCCCCTGCAATTTTACAGGCATAATATTATAGACTTGGGCAACCGATGCCGGCACCTTATCCAAAGCAGCCTTATCTATCTCTGCCCTCTCTAAGTTTATTATTTCCATTCTGGCCTGATTGGCCACAGCCTGAAGAAGTGCCTCTTCTGGAATAATGCCTAACTCCACAAGAATCTTGCCTACGGATTTGCCGCTGTGCCGATGCTGCTCTAAGCATTCCTCCCACTGCTTGGGCGAAACCAAACTTCGCTCCAGCAACAGCCTTTTTAAAGGTTTAAATTTTGCTTGTTCCGGCATAGTATTCTTCTATTCCTGCGTTACCCGCAAAACCTCAGATAGGCTTGTTATTCCCTGCACGGCTTTCAGCCACCCGTCTTCTCGCAAAGAATGCATACCCTTTTCTTTAGCCATCTGCCTGATTTTAAGGGTAATGGGGGTTTCCGAAATCAGGCTGCGGATTTCATCGTCCAGGATCAAAAGCTCAAATATAGCAATTCTTCCCTGATAACCGCTCAAATGGCACTCCTGGCAGCCCTTAGCCTGGTAAAAAGTTATTCCTTGAATTTCCTTTGGGGTTTTGCCAAAGGCCTGTAATTGGTCTTCGCCGGGCTGGTATGGCTTTTTGCAACTTGGGCATAAGGTGCGGATTAACCTCTGGGCCAATACACCCTGAAGCGTAGAAGCTACAAGATAGGGCTTAACCCCCATATCCACTAAACGGGTAATTGCCCCCGGCGCATCGTTGGTGTGCAGGGTGCTGAAGATTAAATGCCCGGTTAGAGAGGCCTGGATAGCAATGGCGGCGGCCTCATAGTCCCTGATTTCTCCGACCATAATTATATCCGGGGCCTGTCTGAGCATTGAACGAAGGCCTGAGGCGAAGTCTAAGTCTATCTCCGGCTTAATCTGGACCTGATTGACGCCGGGCAGCTGATATTCTACCGGGTCTTCCAGGGTAAGCAGTTTTTTATTGGGCTTATTTAACATGGATAAAGAGGTGTAAAGCGTGGTAGTTTTACCGCAACCTGTAGGCCCGGTAACCAGGATTATCCCGTTAGGTAATTTGAGCAAATCCTCATATCTTGCTTTATCTTCGCGGCTGAAGCCTATTTTTTCCAAATCCAGGACTAACCGTGAGCGGTCCAGGATTCTAATCACAATACTTTCGCCGTGGATCGCAGGAATACTGGAAACCCTTAAATCGAGCTCTTTGCCGTTTGACTTAAATTTTATCCGCCCGTCTTGAGGCAGGCGTTTCTCGGCGATATCCATTCCCGCCATAATCTTCACCCGGCTGATCAGCGAACCGGTAAGCCTTTTGGGCGGGCCGGGAACCTCTTTTAATACCCCGTCAATACGGTACCTAATCCTGAAAACTTCTTCCAGCGGTTCAAGGTGCACATCGCTGGCCCTGTTCTGGTAGGCCTCTTCCAATAACAAACTCACCAATTTGACTATCGGGGCCTCGTCTCTTCCCGTTACAGTCTGCGCCTGGCTTAAGAATTCCGAAATACCCCCTTTTTCTCTCTTCGTCTTTAGCTGGAGGTCCGCTTCCTTCTGCTGGCCGTAGATCTTGCCTAAACACGAGTCAAAGTCATCGCTCTGCAGATAGACTATGTCTAATTCACGCACCTTGAGGAAACTTTTAAGGTTATCCGCGGCCAAAAAGTTAAATAGGTTGTCTGTGGCTAAGGTCAAGATATCTTTTTCGAGCTTAACGGGGATTACTCTGTGTAGAGCGGCAAACCCATAACTGACCAATTTAACGGTTGCCTGGGTAATTTCTTCCGGGTTAATTTTTGCGGGCCTGATGCCGAACTGGGAGATAAGGGTTCTGGCGATATCTTCGCCGGGGATGAACTTCAACTCTACCAAAGCCTGGCCTAAACGCCTGCGGTCTCTCTTTTGCAGCTTCAGCGCTTCCTGGATCTGCCGTTCTTCAATTATCCCCAGACCCTTTAAACCCTCGGAAATGATTCTTTGGTAGGAAAACATAGTTAAATTATATCCCAAAATAGAGCAAAATCAAACTAATTCTTTAGAAATCGCAAAGGGCCAGGCCCCTTTTGCTAAGGCAAGTTCTTCAGCTTCTCTCGGGCGAGTTCCGCTTCCGGGTTGTTCCCATCAGCCAGGCCCTTGTAGATAACCCGGGCCTTATCGGATGAATCCTGTTGCTCAAAAATCTCGGCGCACTTAAGTTGGGCCCTTCTTGTCCAGTTAAAGGCATCGGGGTAAAGATAGCAGACCTTTAGATAACCCTCTAAGGCCTGGGAGTAATCTTCCTGCTTTTGCCAGCACTCGGCTATAGCAAACTGAATCCGGGCATTGAAATCATCGCTTGCCGAACCCATGGCCTGAGCATATTCCTCAATTGCCTGGATAAATTGTCCCTGCTCCCGCAGGATCTCGGCTTTTTTTTGATGGGCGATGCGGGCAAAATCGCTCTCTTTAAAGCCTAAGGCTGCCTGCTGATACAAAGCGCCGGCCTGCTCAACCCTTCCCTGCTTTTTAAAAATATCCCCCTTAAGCAGAATGGCATCGGCTATTATATCGCTATTAGGGTAATCGTCTTGCAGCTTTTGTAGTCTATCCAGGGCAAGCTCGTCTTCACCCCGGGCAAAAAAGGCCTTGGCTTGCCAGAAGAGCGTATCATCGGCTAACTCGCTCTGGGCAAACTCCTGCAGTAACTGCGCAAAATTCTCCTCTGCCTGGTCAAAATCTTCTTTTCGATAATAAAATTGGCCTAACCAGAACAGGACATCGCAACGCAGCTCCGAGGCAGGATACAGAGAAAGAAATCTCTCAAATTCTTTTGCGCAGTTTTTTTCTTTACCGAGCCGGTAAAGGCAAAATCCTATTTGGTATTGGGCCTCTGCTTTTAGTTTGACATCTGTGGATAGGCTCAGGACATCGGAAAATTCACTCCTTGCCTGCTCGTAGGCCTCTTGATTATAAGATGCACAGGCCTTCAGGAAGGTTGCCCGGGCCCTGAGCTGGCCCTTGGGCAAGCCCTCGATTAAATTTTGCAGTTTTTGCCTGGCCAGCGAAAATTGGCCCTGGCGAAAATAGATTACGCCGATCTGGTAACATGCCTCATCGAAAAATTTGCCCTGGGGAAAATTGGCTATTAAGGTATTAAAAGCCAGTATTGCGCCGGCAAACTTTTCCTCCCTGATCAGAGAAATCCCCAATTGATACTGGGCATAATCGGCATAATAAGTATCGGAAAAATCTTTGAGCAGGGCATTATAATTCTCAATGGCTTCGGCGGTATTGCCCTGTTCAAGATAGATATCCCCCATTCTTGCCAAGGCCCCGCTTTTAAGGAAACGCTCCGCTGAATCCGCAAACACCAGATTAAACTGTTCTATTGCCTGCGCGTATTTCTTCATTCTCGCGTAAGCCCACCCCAGGTTATAGCGCAAATTGTCGGTTAAATTTAGGGAAAGGTCTTCCTGTTCATATATAGCTTGCCCCTGTAAACCCGGTGTTTCTTGGGCTTCTTGAGAAAATTTTTTTAACGCCTGTTCGTAAATTTCACAGGCCTGGCGGTACTTCCCCAGCGCATAAAGCGCCTGGCCCTTCCAGAAGTAGGCGTCATCAAACCAGGAAGAATGAGGAAAACCCTCAATAACTCTCTCATAGAGTGGGATAGCCTCTGTGTAGTTTTGCAGATGGGCCTCGCAGCGCGCCCGGGCAAAGATTATTGAATCTTCCAGATTTTTCCCAAACTCAAGGCTACGGCCTAACTCATTGAATTCATCCAGGGCCTTTTGATACTCTTCTAATTTAAGATACGCCCAACCCGAAGAATATCCGGCAACGGCGGCAACTCTACTTTTCGGCTCGGCTTCCTGCGCCTGCGCATAATACTCAATGGCCTTACTGAAATCTCCCATAATATATTCTATCTCTCCTAAATAATAAAGCGCCGAACTTTTCCGGCCGGATCGAGCAAAGCGCTTAAGGAAAGACTTGAACTCGCCGCGTGAACTTGAATAATCCTTGATATTGTAAAAACACTGGGCAATGCGAAACGCGGTTTCCTCCCTTAGCTTGTGTTTGGCAAATCTTTTATTGAAATCCTGGTAACGCTTAAGGGCCTCGTTGAATTGGTTGCCTTTGTAATAGCAGGAGGCCTGATAGTAGTAACTCTCTGCCAAAAAGGAGGAATCCGGATATTCTTCGATTAGGTTTTGAAAAAAGTTAAGCGCGCTCTCATAATCTTCGGCCCTAAAATATGTCTGGGCTATCCAGTAAGTAGCCTCCCCGGCAAGCTCGCCCTTTGCGGTTTTATCCAAAACCTCTTCTAATCTGCACAGGGCCTGCGTGAAGTTTTCTAAGCTTAGATAGCAACGGCCGATCAGAAGCTGCAGCTCATTTTGTTCAGCCGCGGGGTTCTCTTCTAAATATTTCTGGAACGCCTTTAGGGCTATTTCATAAAAACCGTCAGCGAAGGCCTTTTCGGCCAGATATAAATCCTTTGATTCCCGGGCCCGGGCCCGGACGATAGAAGGATTCAACAGGCTGCATAAAAACAGAAATATACCTAGAATAGCTATTTTCTTCATCTTTATTTAATTCGGGACAGGTCCAAATTAAATAACTAAACTAAATAGGACCTGCCCCGAATTCTTAAACTATCTTTTTTTTCTTTTTTTCTTTTTACGGCCGCCGCGAACCATCTTGGCGCAAGAAACATCTCCTTTCTTGTCGACGAAGTAAAGGTAGCCTTTCTTCTTCTTAACTCCGGTTTTAGCAACTACCTTGGAGCCGCCGCCTTTCTTCTTGCCGCGGGCCATCTTTGCTTCTGCAACATTGCCTTTTTTATCAACGTAGTAAAGATAACCTTTCTTTCTCTTGATGCCGACCTTCATTACTTTTTGTGCCATAACCTTATTTCACCTCCCTTCAAGTGCCTATTTTCACTACATCCAAAACATTCTTCAGCGTTGCGATAGCAGAAAGCGCAGCCAGAAAACTGGTCTTGGGATTTACAGGGCTGGGGACATTAACGGTTCTACAGAGCAGCTTTCCGAAATCTCCCTCCAGTTCTATTTCATGGCTATTAGCCGTATATTCAGGCGAAGTGATTATCTTCACCCTGGTTTTTTGCGCGCCGGTTGCCGCCAGGCTTAACACAGCGCAGACATTTACGTTTTTAGGAAAACCCTTAACTGCTTCAGAAGCCAAACCTTCAAATACAACAGTTTCTTCTTTAATGCCTGCTAAGTCTATCTTCTTTTGCGCAAGATACGGGGCACCCGCTAACCCTTGCGGGGGTTTGCGCGTAATCAAAGTAGCGCTGTTGATCTTGGCCATTGACGCTGCCTTGACTGCATCCAGCCCGCCGATTGCCCCGCTGGGAAGATGGATTCGGCATCCTTTAGACCGGGCAAGAGAAAAAAGCGCCTGATGCCTGCCTAATATCCCCCCGATGCTCATCAGCATCACATCTTTATTAGCCTCAAGCGTCTTTTGAGCAACCTCGTATGATATCTTTCCTGAAGCCGCCTCAATAACCAAATCGCAATTATTAATCAGCTCGTCTATAGAAAGAATCTCAGGGGTTGAAGAAGAATTTCTTTCTAACTTCTGCGCCTTTTCTTTATCTGTATCGCAGAGAGCAAAAAGCTCTGCCTGATGAGAAAACTTTTCATCTATAGCCTTCACTAACTGAGAACCTATTGTCCCGCAACCAATAATGCCTATTCTTATTTTCCTACTTGCCATAAGTAATTTTCAGCATCTTATCCAACGACTTCTTGGCCTTAACCCTGATATCTTCGGGAACCTTTATCTCATTGAGTCCCAATTCCAGAGAATGGGCTACCCAGCCCAGTGTCGTCAATTTCATATCCGCGCAGATAAAATGGTTGCTCGGTGAATAAAACTCTTTATCGGGATTCTCTTTTTTTAACCTGTATATTAAACCCTGTTCTGTCCCAATGATAAACCTTTTTGTTCCGGAATTCTTAATATATTTAACCATACCACCGGTCCCGCCAATAAAGCTGGCCTCTTTTAAGACCTTTGGTTCACATTCGGGATGAGCCAAAAGCTGCGCATCCGGATATCTCTTTTTTGCCTCAAGGACCTCCTCTAAAGATACGCGTACATGCGTGGGACAAACTCCTCTCCAGGTAATTATCTGTTTATCTTCAACCTGGGACTTAACGTATAGCCCCAGGTTCTTATCCGGTACAAAGAGGATTCTTTTATTCGGCAAAGACCTGACCACTTCAATAGCATTAGCGGAAGTGCAGCAAACATCGCTTTCGGCCTTAGTTGCGGCTGAGGAGTTAACATAACAGACAACGCCGGCATCAGGAATTTCTTTTTTCCTAGCCTGTAGCTCCCTTACTGTAATCATATCTGAAGCCGGACAACCCGCCTCTTTGACCGGCAGGAGAACCTTCTTCTCTGGATTCAAAATCTTGGCAATCTCGGCCATAAAATACACGCCGCATAAAATTATTATCTTTGCCTTTGAATTTAAGGCCGCCTGGGCTAAGGCCAGGGAATCGCCCAAAAAGTCAGCTATGTCTTGCACTCCCGGTCTTTGATAATTATGCACCAGGATTACCGCATTTTTTTTCTTCTTCAGCTCGATAATCTTTTTCTTCAGTTCTTCCTGGTATCTTTTATCGTCTTTCCTGGTATAAGGCATAATTTAATTCCTATTAGCCGGCGACAATCACATTATCAATAAGCCGGGTCTTGCCAAAAAATACAGCGACAGCAATCAACAAGCGCCCCTTAATCTTTTTTACCTCTTCAAGGCTGTTGATATCAACTATCTTTACATAGTCTATTCGGGTGGCTCCTTTAGATTTTATCATTCTGCGCACCAGAGCCGTGATTTCCCGAGGAGACTTATTTTTAGATTTTACCATACCGACGGCGGTTTGTAAAGATTTATATAAAATTATTGCATTTTCTCTTTGTCCCCGACCTAAATAGCGATTGCGCGAACTCATCGCCAGGCCATCTTTCTCGCGCACAATCGGCAAGACCTTTATCTTTACGGAGAGATTCAAGTCGCTTACCATCTTCTTGATAATAATCGCCTGCTGGGCATCCTTCCGGCCAAAGTAGGCAATGTCCGGGCCGACGACATTAAACAGTTTCAACACAACGGTGGCTACCCCGCGAAAATGCCCCGGGCGCGATACCCCGCAGAGGACATTGCTTAAGCCCTCAACATTAACGTAGGTCTTGTATCCATCGGGATACATATCGCAAGCCCTGGGATAAAAGATAATATCCGTGCCGCATAATCTGGCCAATCTTTTATCTCGGGTAAAGTTGCGCGGGTAGCGCTTGAGGTCTTCTTTTGGTCCAAACTGGGCAGGATTAACAAAGATACTGACAACTAGATAGTCGTTTTCAGAACGTGCCTTACGCATTAAACTTAAGTGCCCTTCATGCAGATAGCCCATCGTCGGCACAAAAGCAATCGTCTTATTTTGCTGGCCTGTCCCTTTAGACCACAACCGCATCTTGTTAATATCGGTAATAATTTTCATTCTTTGAATAACTCCGGTGCGATTTCCTTCAAAGGCAATGTTACAAACTCCCTCTGCCACATCCGGGGATGCGGAATTCGCAGATTTGCTTCGTCTATTTCTAAATCCCCATAGAGCAAAATATCCAAATCGATAGTGCGCGCAGAGTTTTTAGCATGAGGCATCTTGCGGCCTAATTTACCTTCAATCTCCTGAAACTTGGCAAGTAACTGGCGCGCAGAATAACTGGTTTCTATTTTGGCTGCTGCGTTGAGGAATTTTGGCTGAGGACCGGGACAGTTGTGCGGCCTGGTTTCAACGAGTGAGGAAATTTTAACAACGTTGACGGCGGGGTCTTGTTTTAACCATTCAAGGGCAAGTCTGATATTTTTATTGCGGTCTCCCAAATTTGAACCCAGCGCGATATAAGAAGCGGTCATTAAATGACTCTTTTAATTCTGGCTACTGCTTCCTGCAATCTTTCCTTGGAGACAGTGAAGGCCATGCGGATATAGCCTTCGCCGGAGGGGCCAAATCCAACCCCCGGGGTGACCACTACGTCTGCCTTATTCAGAAGAGCCCGGGCAAACTTAATGGAATCCGTATGCCCTTGAGGAAGCCTGACCCAGAGATAGAAAGTGGCTCGCGGCCTGTTCACCTTCCAACCCAAGGCCTGCAATCCCTGACAAAGCAGATCGCGCCTTTGCTGGTATAGATTAACCAAATTCTGAAGATGTTCAGGGCCTGTATTTAAGGCCTCAATTGCGGCAACCTGAATCGCCTGAAAAACACCGGAGTCTATATTGGACTTAACCTGAGCAAGCGCGGTAATGATATCGCGGTTCCCGCAGGCCCAGCCTACTCTCCATCCGGTCATATTATAGGTCTTGGAAAGCGAATGGAATTCCACGGCTGTGTCTTTTGCACCCTCAATCTGCAATATGCTCGCTGCCTTATAATTATCAAAGGTAAGCTCTGAATAGGCGGCATCCTGCACAAGCGCAATATTATGCCTGCGGCAAATTTCAAGGGCGTTGCTCAAGAATTCATCCGGCGCAACCGCAGCCGTAGGATTATTGGGATAATTCAAGAAAAGCAACCTGGCCTTAGCCAAAATCCGGCGGGGAACTTTATCTAATTGAGGCAGGAACCTATTTTCCTCAAGGAGCGGCAGATATTGCGGCAGGCCTTGGGCAAAGATAGTTGCCGAACGGTACGGCGGATAACAGGGCTCCGGGATCAAGGCTACATCCCCGGGATTAATTAGCGCTAAAGGCAAATGCGCCAAACCCTCTTTGGAACCGATTAAGGGCAGAATTTCTCTATCCCGGTCAAGCTGCACGTTAAATCTTTTTTGGTACCAGAGGCCAATCGCTTCCCTGAAGGCAGACATGCCAGAATCCAGGGCATAATGATGGTTGGCCGAATCCTTCGCCGCTTCACAGAGCTTATCTACAATATGGCGGGGAGTGGGCTGATCCGGGTCGCCTACGCCTAAATCGATTATATCGCGGCCTGAACTCCGCGCTTCTCTCCTGGCTTTATCTATTTCCGCAAAAAGATACGGCGGCAATTTCTTCAACCTGTCTGCTCTTGCTATTCTCATTTTTTTCTACTCTCAATTACATCCTGCATATCATATAACCCGGGTCTCTGTTTTATGAGGAATTTAGCCGCTTCCAGGGCTCCCCGGGCAAAGACATCTCTGGTCTTTGCGCTATGTTTGATGGTTATTGTATCCTGGGCGCTCTCAAAAGACACCTGGTGCTCGCCAACAATCTCTCCTTCGCGAATAGAGTCAATCTTGACCTCTTCCTTTTCGCGGCCGGGCGCCTGCTTAATCAAATCCGCTAATCGTTTAGCTGTACCCGAGGGGGCATCCTTCTTGTGGACATGATGGGCCTCAACAATATCCGCTTTGTAACCGGCGCCTAATTTTTGCGCGGCCTCTTTAACCAATCTAAATACAAGATTCACCCCCAAAGACATATTGGGAGAAAATAGTACAGGTATATTGCCACTCGCCTGTTTAACCTTTTGCACCTGCTGCGCCTCCAACCCTGTTGTGCCAATTACCGCGGCCTTTTTGTATTTAACCGCTAAATCAAGATGCTCGCAGGTTGCAGCGGGATTAGTAAACTCAACCAATACATCTGCTTCTTTGATTACCTCAGGATTGTCCCCAACCTCTATTGCCCCCGCTATCTTAAACTCTTTATCGGCAGAGGCCAGGGCATTTATCCTTTTGCCCATCTTTCCGTAGCAACCGCTGATAACAAGCCTGATCATATCAGCCTATATTCCTTGAGTACTTTTTTTAATCTTTTTTCGTTTTCCGGCAGCATCGGGCAAAGCGGAAGGCGAAGTTCCGGCGAAATCCTACCCATCATCCCCATAGCGGTCTTTACCGGAATAGGATTGGTCTCAATAAACATTGCCTTGATTAAAGGCAAAAGCCGAAGATATATCTCTCTTGACTTCTCTAAATTCTGCGCTTCAAATTGCTTAATCATCTCGGCTGTTTCGGCAGGCACAATGTTGGCCACCACGGAGATTACCCCTGTTCCCCCGATGGCCAGAACCGGAAGCGTAAGCGCGTCGTCTCCGGAAATAAGCGTAAGATTATCCCCGCACAATCTCTTAATCTCGGCCATCTGAACTATATTGCCGCTGGCCTCTTTAATCGCTACGACATTCTTAATCTGGGCAATCTTGGCAACTGTATCCGCTTCGATGTTGACACCTGTGCGCGAGGCTATATTATAAAGCACAATGGGGATGTCCGCTTCTTCGGCAACAGTCTTAACGTGAAGATAGATTCCCTGTTGTGTAGGCTTGTTATAATAAGGAGTAATTAGAAGCACCGCATCTGCGCCGGCAGACCTTGCGTATTTGCTCAGCCTCACGGCTTCGGCTGTGTTATTGGAACCGGCGCCGGCAATTACCGGAACCCTTCCTGCGGTAGTCTGGATAGCGAGCTCCACCACCCTTTCGTGCTCTTCCAAAGAAAGGGTCGCTGATTCGCCTGTCGTGCCGCAAGGCACAATACCGGAGGTGCCGTTTTTAATCTGAAATTCAATTAAACCCTTAAGGGTTTTTTCGTCAAGTTTTCCGTTTTTAAACGGCGTAATAATCGCTACCAAAGAGCCCTTAAACATATAAGCCTCCCTTATAAACAATCTTTGCTTTTCCTTCTAAAAATACCTCGTCAATCTTATCTTCTTTTATCTTAAAATAAACGGTGAGGGTCTCGCCGCTTTGCGTATTGACCTCAATCTTGTATCTACCCTGCGGTTTCTCTTCCATTTCGTAGGCGGTGATTATACTTGCGGCCACCGCCCCTGTGCCGCAAGCCAGGGTCTCTTCTTCCACGCCCCTCTCGTAAGTCCTTAAGGCAATATGGTCTTTATCCAGCACCTGCACAAAATCGGCATTCGTGCCTTCAGGTTGGAATTCAGAGTGATAGCGGATTGCTTTTCCTGCATCTATAACATTAAAGCCGCCTAAGCGTTCCAGAAAAGAGACTAGATGCGGCACACCGGTATTGATATAGTTCGCGTTTTGAGTCTGGCCATCAACATCCAGATTAAACCTTAGCCTTAAGTCTTTAGGGCGGGACATCTTCAGCTTTACTTTATCCTGCTTGACCTCGGCCTCTAAATTACCTGCGCGTGTTTCAATAACCATTTTAGCGGCACAAATTCGTTTCTTAGCCGCATATAGCGCTACACAACGCGCTCCATTGCCGCACATATCCACTTCAGAGCCGTCAGGATTAAAGACGCGCATCTTAAAGTCGGCCTTCTTTGAGGGCTCGATTAAGAGCAGGCCATCCGCACCCACAAAGAGCTTGCGCTGGCAGAGTTGCTTTGCCAGGTCCGGATTTCGGATTTCGGATTTCGGATTTCGGATTTCGGATCTATCAATAATGATGAAATCGTTGCCAGAGGCAACCATTTTTGTAAAGCTAATCTCTTGCATTAGAGCTTCCTCGGGATAATTTCATGCCTGACTAAGTCAGCATAGGATTCGCGCGTCCTGACCACAGTAAATCTGTTTTTATTCACCAGGACCTCGGCAACCCGCGGACGAGAATTATAATTGCTGGACATGGTAAAACCATAGGCCCCGGCGCTCATTACCGCCAAAAGCCCTCCGGCCTGCAAAGGCGGCAGATTTCTGTGTTTGGCCAGAAAATCCCCACTCTCGCAGATTGGGCCGACTATATCATATCGAATTTCGCCTGCCCTCCGAAGCCTTGGCGTAGGAGGGATTTTCGATTTTCGAACAATAGGCAATATCTCATGATAGGCCTCATATAGAGAGGGGCGAATTAAGTCGTTCATTCCCGCGTCCACAATGGCAAAGTTCTTGCCCGGCGTATTCTTTAGATAAACTATCCTGGCAACCAGGATGCCGCTGTTCCCGGCAATGAACCTGCCCGGCTCAAGGATAATCTTAAGCCCTGTCTTCTTCAGCAAAGGCAGCAGCGCCCGGGCAAACTCCTGCGCGGATTGCGGCTTCTCGTTGCGATAGACTATCCCTAAGCCCCCGCCGATATTAAAATATTTTAAACAGACTCCTTTTCTTTTTAAGCGCTCTATTAATACATTCACCTTTTTAATTGCCCTGACAAAAGGCCGAAAGCTGGTTATCTGCGAGCCGATATGGATATGCAGGCCGGTTAACCTCAAGTGCGAGAAGATTTTCGCCCGCAGAAAGAGCTCTTCGGCAGTCTGCACATCTAAGCCAAACTTATTGGTCATCTTGCCTGTGGTAATGAACTTGTGCGTATGCGGGTCTACGTCGGGATTTATCCTTAAACACACGTTTACCTTTTTGCGCAGACGCCCGGCCACCCGGTCAATCAGGGCCAGCTCCGGAACAGACTCCGCGTTAAAGAAAAGGATTCCCGCCTTTATTGCCGCGGCAATTTCTTTTTCGCTTTTGCCTACACCAGCGTAAACTATTTTTCTCGGGCTTACCCCTACTTTCAGGGCCCGATAAAGCTCGCCTCCTGAAACTACATCCATACCCGCGCCTTGTTCGGCTAAGATTTTCAAAATAGCTAAATTGGAATTGGCCTTCACCGAGAAACAGGTCAAGGGCTTAATACTCTTAAAGGCCTTCCTAATCTTTTGATAATGGTCAACTAAGGTCTTCTTGCTGTAGATATATGCGGGGGTGCCTACTCTTTTGGCTATATCGGCCACCCTTACCCCCTCGCAATAAAGTTCATTATTCCTGTATTTAAATTCGTGCATTTTAATTTTGCTCTCTTTTGATAGACTTCTTAGATTCAACAGATTTTTTTGGATCAAACAACTCAACTATCTCGTCCATAACAAATTTGTCAGAAAACTGTTTTAGCTTATCTTTAGGTAGTTTCTTAATCTCAATGTTATTGTCAATAGAATATCTAACCAGCTTCCCGACAATCGTATGTGCTTCTTTAAACGGCACCTCTTTGTCCACAAGATAGTATACAATATCTGTGGCGTATAATGATTCGTCTTCTAAGGCCTTTCCTATTTTGGTGTTATTAAATTCAAGTGTTTTTATAAGCCCTGTCAACACCTCTAATTCTTTAGACATTATTTCAAAAGAATTAAATAAAGGCTCTTTATCTAGCTGCATGTCCCTGTTATAAGTAAGCGGCAGGCCCTTCATCATGGTCAATACACTGACTAAATTGCCGTATATCCTACCGGTATTGCCTCTGATTAACTCCAAGCTGTCTGCGTTTTTTTTCTGCGGCATTAGCGAGCTTCCGCTGCAATAGGCTTCATCAATTTCCACAAAACCAAATTCTTGCGTTGACCAGATAATTAAATCCTCTGCCAGCCTAGATAAGTGCATAGCAACAATAGATAAAGTACTAATAATTTCAATTACAAAGTCTCTGTCGCTTACTGAATCTAAAGAGTTATCTACCGGTTTTATGTCAAAGGTTTCCTGAAAATCACCAAATTCTTTTAACGCTTTTGATGCTTCTTCGCTGTACTTATTTGCATCAATTGGCGTCCCTGCTAAGGCACCAGCACCCATAGTAATCTTGATATTTTCTTTAATATGCCCTAGTCTATCACTATCTCTTGTAAGCATGTTTACATAGACTAAGAGGTAGTCTGCTAAATAGACAGGTTGAGCATGTTGCATGTGTGTAAAACCAGGTATAATGATATTTTCTTTTTTGGCTTTAAGGGCTAATTCGGTTATAGTTTTTGCTAATTTTAAAACTTTAGTTTGCATCTTAGAAATTTCCACTTTGCAATACAATTTAGTTGCAAATACTACTTGATCGTTTCTAGATCTGGCCATATGTAATTTTAGGGCTAAATCTCCCACTTTATTTTGTAGTTCATTTTGAACATAAGTATGGATATCTTCATATTTGTCGGATTGTTTAAATTTCTTCTTTTTTACTAGTTTCCAAAGAGAATCTATTACTTGATTGAGTTTAGCTGCTTCAGGCAAAGTTAGATAACCACTACTTTTCAGCACTTCTACATGAATAAGTGAACCCACCAAATCATATTGGGCCAACTTATAATCATAATGGATAGACTTAGAAAATTCCTCAAACAGAGGATTAATCTTTTTCTTAAACCTTCCGCCCCATAATTTAGTCATTGCAAAACTCCTCACTTCTGATACGGCAGTCCCCAGATCTTGATAAAGCCTTCGGCTGCGGATTTGTCGAACTTATCGCCTTCGTCGTAGGTAGCCAGTTCCTTCTTATATAAAGAATAGGAGGATTTTCTACCTACGCAGACGCAGCTCCCCTTATACAGCTTCAATCTAACTTCTCCGGTAACCTTCTTCTGTGTCTGAGCCACAAATTGGTCCAGGGCCGCCTTTAGCGGCGAATGCCAGAGCCCGTTATAAACCAGCTGGGCGTATTTCTCAGCCACAATTTTCTTAAAGTTAGCAGTTTCTTTATCTAAAACTAATTTTTCTAGTTCTTGATGGGCAAGATGAAGGACTGTTGCGGCCGGGGCCTCGTAAATCTCCCTGCTTTTAATCCCCACCAGGCGGTTCTCCAGCATATCAATCCTGCCTACGCCGCAGCCGCCGGCTATTTTGTTCAGCCTGTTTACCAGGTCAACCGCCTTCAGCGCCTTTGCGTTTACTGTTACGGGAACGCCCTGGATAAATCCAACCTTCAGATAGCTCGGTTTATTCGCGCATTTAAGCGGATTTTTAGTCAATTGATAAATTTCCTCCGGCGGCTCCTTTGCCGGGTCCTCCAGGACTCCGCATTCAATACTTCTGCCCCACAAATTTAAGTCGGTACTGTAGGGGCTTTTCTTGGTAACAGGGATATCAATTTTATGTTTCCCGGCGTATTCTATTTCCTCTTGCCTTGTCTTCAACTCCCATTCCCTTAAGGGAGCAATCGCCTTTAAGCCTTTATCCAGACCTGAGACAGAAACCTCGATTCTCACCTGGTCGTTGCCTTTACCGGTGCATCCGTGGGCAATATATTTGGCCTTCTCTTTATGGGCGGTTTCCACCAGGGCCTCGGCAATCAAAGGCCTGCCCAGGGCCGTAGCCAAAGGATACTTGGCCTCATAAATTGCTCCGGCGCAAAGCGCGGGGAAAACAAAACTCTTTAAGAATTTGCTCTTTAAATCCTGAATATAAACCTTGCTTACGCCGGAGGCCTTGGCCTTTTTCTTCAATTGCTCAAAATTCAATCCCTGGCCTAAGTCTGCGGTATAGGTGATTACGTCAAAACCCTCATCCCTCAACCAGGCCACGCAACATGAGGTATCCAAACCGCCCGAATATGCTAAAATAACCTTTTTCATCAAAACTCCCTTTTTAATACTTTATCTAATATACCAATGGCTTTATCTATCTCGCTAATCTTTACGCCTAACTGCGGCATTATCCTAAGCACATTGCTATGGGTGCAGTTAATTAACAGGCCCTTCTTCAGGCAGGCCTGGTATATCGGCCTTCCTTCCTGGCGCAACTCCAGTCCCAGCATCAGGCCCATGCCCCTGATTTCCTTTATTATACGATACTTTTCTTTTAAATGCTCCAATTTTTTATACAAGTATGCGCCTTGTCTTTGGGCATTAGTTAAAAGCCTCCCTTTTCTTATCGCCTCAAACACCGCCAGGCCCGCGGCGCAGGCCAAAGGGCTTCCGCCAAAGGTAGAGGCATGCGTGCCCGCAGCTAAGGTGTCGGCAATCTTCTTCCTGGCGACAATTGCACCGATAGGAAAACCGCCGCCTAAGGATTTCGCCAGGACCATTACATCGGGCTGGACATTATAGTGCTGATAACAAAACATCCTTCCTGTCCTGGCTATCCCCGTCTGCACCTCGTCAAAAATCAAAAGAATATTCTTCTGGCTGCAAAGCCTTCTTATCTCCTTGATATAATGCGCCCCGGCTACATTTATCCCTCCCTCGCCCTGGATCAATTCCAGCATAATAGCAGCAGTCTTTTTGTTGATTTTTGCCTTTAGTGCCCCTAAATCATTAAAGGGTACGTGCAAAAAACCTTTGGGTAAAGGAGCGAAGCCCTGTCTATATTTAGGCTGGCCTGTGGCCGTAACGGCAGCTAAGGTCCTTCCGTGAAATGAACCCTCCATCGTGATAATTTCAAATTTCGATTTAGCGCTGCCCCAGAGCCTGGCTAATTTTATGGCTGCCTCAATGCCCTCTGCGCCGCTGTTGCAAAAAAAGACCTTTCCGCTGAAAGAGGCTTCGCAAATCTTTCTAGCTAACTTTCCCTGAAGTTCATTGTAGTAATTATTCGGCACGTGCATAATCTTCTTAAGCTGAAGCAAGAGAGCTTTAACTACCACTGGATGAGCATGGCCTAAGCCGCTAACCGCCCAGCCGGGAAAGAAATCCAGATAGTCCCTGCCGCCCGCATCCCAGACGCGTGAGCCTTTGCCCTTAACAATTACCAGGGGTTCCCTGGTATATGTCGGCATCACATATCTTTTATAATCCTGAATTAATTTATTTTTATCCATCGTCTTTTATTTAATTATCTGCGTCCCAATTCCTTGATTGGTAAATATCTCCAGAAGCAGAGAACGCGGGATGCTGCCGTCAATAATGTGTGTCTTTTTTACGCCCTTTTTCAAAGCCGTGGTACAGGCATTTACCTTAGGAATCATTCCCTCCCGGATAATCTTTCTTTTAATCAATCCGGGAACCTCTCCTGCCTTTAATGTAGAGATTAGAGAACTTTCATGGCGCAGGTCGGTCATAATTCCCTGGACATCGGTCAAGAGGACCAACTTCCAGGCGCCTAGTTTTGCGGCAATCTCCGCGGCAACCATATCGGCATTGATATTGTAGACTTGCCTATCCTTTCCTACACCCAAAGGGGTAATTACCGGCACAAAATTCTTCTTAAGAAGAGCTCTTACCGGGTAAGTATGGACAGAACCAACCTTGCCGACAAGGTCCAGTTCTGTGCTAAATTTTTTAGCCTTAATCACCTCGCCCTTCTTGCCGCTTAGGCCTTTAGCCTTTGCGCCAAACTGAACGATTCTCTTAACCATCTGGGCGTTAAGCCTGTTTAACTCTGCGCTAGCAATCTCTAAGGTGTGTTTATCTGTTACCCTGTGCCCATGATGAAATTCTACTTTTTTGCCGGCCTGACGCATCTTTTCGGTGATGCTCGGGCCGCCGCCATGAACCAGCACGGGATTTAAACCCACGCAGTTCATAAATACAATATCCCGCAGGATATTATTAATCATGCCTTCATTCAGCATTTGCCTGCCGCCGCACTTAATCACCATCACCTTATGCTGAAATCGCTTAATATAAGGCAGGGCCTCAATCAAAATACCCGCTTTCTCTATCGCCCTCTTCATCAATACTCCGCGTTAATCCTTACATATTCATTAGAAAGGTCGCAGGTAAATACCTTAGCTGCATATTTACCCAGGCCCAGTGCAATCTTTATCTGAATCTGATTATCTTTAAAAACTTTCTTTAAGCCTTGTTGATTTGTTTTTAAAGCAGTCCCTTTTGCCAATACCCTTATTTTACCTAAATGGATACTTAAGAGCCTTTGCTCCACGCCTTTATCGGCCATGCCGACACTAGCAGCAATCCTGCCCCAATTGGGATTTTCACCATAAATGGCGGTTTTTACTAAAGGCGAATTGGCTACCTTAAAAGCTATTCTCTTAGCCTGAGCAATATTTCCTGCTTGCTCAACACAAACTTCCACAAATTTGGTTGCGCCTTCCGCATCTTGAATAATCATCTTTGCTAATGCCAAACAGACAAAATTCAGGGCCTTTTGGAAAAGCCTTAACTCTTGCGCGCTCATGCTTTTATTGCCGGCTAAACCATTGGCCAGGATTAAGACCATATCGTTGGTGCTTGTATCCCCTTCCACGGTAATCAAATTAAAGGAGTTATCTGCTGCTTCTTTTAGCGCCTTTTTAAGGTTTGCTTTACTAATTGCCGCATCGCTAGTAATAAAACCCAGCATCGTAGCCATTTGTGGATGAATCATTCCTGCGCCTTTGGCAATGCCGCCGATTTTTACTTTGGTTTTACCTATTAAAAGTTCTACGGAAATCTGCTTAGGTCTGGTGTCGGTGGTCATAATCGCCTGGGCGGCCGCAAGGCCCGCGCGCAGGCTTAATCTATTGACTAAAAGCCCTATTTTATTTTTTATTTTCAAGAGAGGCAGCCTCTTGCCGATAATTCCCGTTGAGGCTACCAGAACCTCGCTTAACCTTAGGCCTAAGCCCTTGGCCGCGGCCAGGGACATTGCCTGGGCATCTTTGATGCCGCCGATTCCCGTGCAGCAATTGGCGTTTCCGCTGTTAATTACTACGGCCTGGGCCTTATTATTTTTTAGATGGGCCTTAGTTATTTTTAACGGTGCTGCCTGAAGCTTATTTTGAGTAAATAGCCCGCAAGCTATGGCCGGAACTTTTGAATATATTAAGGCCAAATCCTTATTTTTGTACTTTATCCCGCAGTGAATCCCCGAGGCTAAGTAGCCCTTTGGCGCGGTTATTCCGCCTTGAATAATTTTCACAATAAGCCTTCCGTCTCTTTAAAACCATAGATAATATTCATATTCTGCACTGCCTGGCCGGAAGCGCCTTTGACCAGATTGTCAATAGCGCTGATTACGATGGCCAGTTTTTTCTGCGTATTTATCTTCATCCCAATATGGCAGAAATTTGTCTCGGTTACGGCTTTGAGCTGAGGGAACTCTCCTTGCGGCAAAACCTTGACATATGGCTCATCCTGATAAAAATCCTGATGCAGTTCTTCTGCCTCTTTTTGAGAAATTGTCTTTTTTAGCTGAAAGTACATTGTACTCAAGATACCCCTCTTTATCGGAATAAGATAAGGCGTAAAGGTAACCTCAATTTTTGCATTAGCAAAAATTGACAACTCCTGATTTATTTCAGGACTGTGCTGATGTGCATCCACCTTATAGGCGCGGAAATTATCCTGCATCTGGGGGATTAGCTCGGCCTCTTTTTCCCTTCCGGCCCCGCTTAGGCCGGTTTTGGCGTCGGCAATAATACTGTTATTTTCGGCGAGGCCCTGGGCCAGGAGAGGAAAACAGCCCAGCATTATTCCCGTGGGGTAACAACCGGGGTTAGCGATCAGCTTTGCCTGTTTAATCTTTTCTCTGTACACTTCAGGTAGGCCGTAAACCGCCTGGCTAAGATGCCCCGGGTCTTTATGCCCTAATCCATACCATTGCTCATAGACTAAAGGCTCTTTCAACCTGTAATCTGCGCTTAAGTCAATAACCTTCTTGCCCTGTTTTAAAAACTCAGGGGCAATCTCCATCGATACCCTATGCGGCAGGGCCAAAAAGGCTAAGTCGCAATTAGGCACTATCTGCGCAAAATCGGGTTCCTGGCAGACTAAATCCAGCTTCCCTGCAAATTCGGGAAAAATTTCGCTTATCTTCCGGGGCTTATCTATCTTGGCCGAGACAGAGCAAATCTCAACCTGAGGATGCTTGATTAAAATTTTTAGCAGTTCCTCTCCCGCGTAACCCGTTGCCCCTACTACCGCTACTTTTAACATTTTAATGAACACTTGATATCCTTCTTTAGTTTGTGTGAATTAACCCCGTCGAATGTGCCAAAATTATGGAACAGAATTTTGGCACTTTTTATGAGACGGGGTAACTCCAACTATTATAAAATAAAAAAGCCCGCTCCGTCAAGAACTTTCGCAGGTAAGAGCAGGCTTTTAACTTTTAAACTTTTAAACTTTTAAACTAAAAACTCCCCCTATCGCTTAGTCCACTGGAAACGCCGCCGCGCGCCTTTTTGTCCGTATTTCTTGCGTTCTTTCATCCGCGGGTCGCGGCGCAGGTAACCTGCCGTTTTAAGCGTAAGGCGCAAGGCCTCATCTGCTTTAATTAGGGCTCGGGCAATCCCGTGACGCACAGCCTCTGCCTGGCCGGCTATACCTCCGCCCGTTACATTAACCTGGATAGTAAACTTCTTCAAAGACTCCGTACTTGTCAATGGCTGGCAGACCGATACCCTGAGCATCTGCGTAGGAAAATAGTCCTCCAGCGCCCTGCCGTTAACCGTAATCTTTCCCGGGCCTGATGAAAGCAGAATCCTGGCTACGGCCCTTTTTCTTCTTCCGGTTGCCTGAACCTGTGCTTCTGCCACTACTTAACCTCCAGGGTCTTAGGTCTCTGCGCCTGTTGCTGATGCTCGCTTCCGGCATAGACCTTTAGTTTGCCGAACATATCCCTGCCTAAAGGGCCCTTGGGCAGCATACCCTTGATTGCGTGCTTAAGCACTTCTTCGGGCCTGGTCTCAAGCATCTTTTCTAATGGCGTCTCTTTTAACCCGCTGGGATAGCCGGAATAACGTTTGTAGAGCTTTTGCTTCATTTTTCTGCCGCTGACCCTGACATCCTTGGCGTTGATAATTACCACGCCGTCTCCGCAATCTAAATGGGGCGTAAACTCGGACTTATGCTTACCGCGCAAAATCGTTGCCGCACGGGTAGCAATCCGGCCTAAGATCCTATCTTTAGCATCAATTAGGCGCCAAATTCTCTTGATTTTCTTGGGGTCAGGGATATATGTCTTGCTCATTTTTACCTCAATGGAAAGCCAAAGTATAACATAAGGATAGGCCTTTGTCAACCCCTTTTATATTTAACTTCTATAAGGCAAAGGCCTTTGGCAGGGGCGCAAGGGCCGGCATAACGCCTGTTTTTGGCCTTGATGATTGCCTT
>CAZPGX010000004.1:37102-50143 GCA_964586605.1 uncultured Planctomycetia bacterium | reverse complement strand
AACCCCATTCAAGTGCGCTAGCCAAACTGCGCCACGTCCCGTTCGAAATTTAATAACTTAAAAATGGATAAATTTCGAACGGGTCACGTCCACATCTGGGTACGTGCCCGTTCTTTTAAGCTATTATTATACCCGCTTTTTGGGATGTTGTAAAGGGGATTTTGAGGGTGGTTTATTCTGCCTTCTTTTGCCGCAGCATCAGGTCGTTGACTGCAGTGCGGGGGTCTTTGTCTTCGTATAACACCTGAAAAATCTGCTCGCTAATAGGCATCTCCACCTTATACCTTTCGGCCAGCATCACGGCGGACTTGGTAGTGCGCACGCCTTCGGCAACCATCTCTGTTTCAGCTAAAACCTCTCTTAGCTTCATTCCCTTGCCGATTTGTTCGCCCACCCGGCGGTTCCTGCCGTGGCTGCTAATGCAGGTAGTTACCAAATCGCCCAATCCGCTCAGGCCGGCAAAGGTCTCCTGTTTAGCGCCCAAGGTTAGGCCTAAGCGGGATATCTCTACCAATCCGCGGGTTAAAATGGCGGCCTTGGTATTGGCGCCGAACCCGAGCCCGTCGGAAATACCGCAGGCAATAGCAACTATGTTCTTTAATGCGCCCCCTAATTCTACCCCCACGACATCGTCCGAGGTATAAACCCGGAAGCGCTGAGTCATCAATACATCCTGGATTTCTTCGGCGAGTTTAACCTCCCTGCTGGAGACCACAGAAGTCGCAGGAAGACCCCTGGCCACTTCATAAGAAATATTGGGCCCGGAAAGCACCGCTAGCCTTAAAGGCCCCAAGACATCCTCAACTACTTCGGAGACACGCATCAAGGTATCGTTCTCGATGCCTTTAGAGGCACTCAAAAAGGCCGAATCGGATATATCACCTTTGTTTATTTTACCCAGCACCCCCCTGAGGAAGTGCGAAGGTATTGCCAGGATAATCAAGGCAGCATCTGGAATAAGTTGATTAATATCCGCAGAAAGGGAAATGCCGCTGGGAATCTTGATTCCGGGGAGAAACTTCGGATTTTCCCTCTTTTTATCCAAGACCTTAAGATAATCCGCAAAGGGTCCCCAGAGGCCCACTTTATAGCCCTGATTGTGGAGCAAAATTGCCAGGGTCGTGCCCCAACCGCCGTCACCGATTACCGCAACTCTTGCACCCTTTTCTATAGCCATGTTTTTTACTCCTACTCTTATTTTTTCAGGAAAATCAGCAATTTACGGTTTAAATCTTCTGCGTTTTTGATACCATATACCTTATCCATTGCCCTGTAAAAGTCGGCCCCGTCCCTCAGTTCCCTGCATAGGCGGACAAAATAATCCCTGCCATAATCCTCAAGGAGAAAGATAACCAAAGAGGCCGCAGCCGGATAAAAGGTTTCCGGAGAACTTATACTCCAGATGTTTTGCGCTTCTATTTCCGCAACCGAGGTAAAATTTTGCTCTTCCACCAGTTTTCTGGTAAGGGGAAGGTATTGCCGAAAACTATCCCTTTCGTTCGCGCAGGCCGCCCCTTCTTCAAACCACAGCGGCACCCGGGACCCTGCGCCGATAAATTCCCTCAAGACTATATGGGTAAGCTCATGCGGAAGGACGCTGTCAAAGAAATCCTCCTCAAAGGAATAGGTATCAATGAATTTCTGAGCCGTATATACAGAGGCCCGTGACCATTCCGGCTGGCTGGTATGTTCAAGGTAGTCTTGCTTATTTTTATATATAAATACCCTGGCCCGGTCTTCCCAAAGCCAGAATTTAAAGCGGGCAAATCCCAAGCGCTCGGTTATTGAATGGTAATAACGCTCGCAGTTGCGGGCAAATTCTCTTACATGTTCATCGGAAATACTCGGACGATAAGAGATTACAAAATGCTCGCTCTTATATTCGTTCCACTGCGCCTCCGACTTAAATAAGGCGGCAGAAGAGAAACCCGCAAAACTCCCCCCGAGCAAAAAAACTATACAAAATACAGCTAATCGGCTTTTTGACATAGTGCCAATATACCCTACTTTGGGTAGTTTATCAAGTTAATTCGGGACCTGTCCCGAATTAAAATGCTCAAAAAGATAAAAAGTATTGGACGAATCTAAATTTTTTATGTATACTAAACATTAAAAGAGAAAGGCAAATGGCGCAGAAAAGAGAGCTTTGGAAAACGCATTGGGGAATGATCCTGGCCATGATTGGTACCGAAGTCGGCCTGGGTAATATCTGGCGTTTTCCCTACCTGGTGGGAAAATACGGGGGTGGCGTATTTCTCATTCCTTATATCATCCTTCTATTAGGCGTAGCTGTGTTTGCCGTGATTGCCGAATGGGTCCTTGGTCGGCATACGCGGCGGGACCCTTTGGGCGCATTTGAGAAGATAAAGTTTCCCTTTGGCCGGGATATCGGCGCCTGGGGCGTTATTGGCCCGTTCTTCCTTTTTTCCTACTATATTGTTATTACCGGATGGGTCATCTTCTTTGTTATTGCCTCTTTCGGCAGATTATATTTCGGCCAAGACAGTGAACAATTCTTTTTAAGCTTTCTATCCAGTCCCTGGATATTTGCAGTACATGCCCTTGCCATTTTTATCACCAGCAGTATTTTAGCCTTAGGTGTGCAGAAAGGAATTGAGCGCGCCTGCAAAATTATGATTCCTACTTTATTCCTGCTCTTAATTATCGTCGTTATCAGGTCGGTTACTCTTCCCGGTGCCCGTTTAGGAATTGAGTTTTACATGCGCCCGCGCTGGGAGGGCCTGTTAAATCCGGAAACCTGGATTGCCGCTTTGGGCCAGGTCTTTTTCACCTTAAGCTTAGGAATGGGCGCGATGTTAATCTACGGTTCATATTTACGCGATGAATGGGGTATTCCCGCTAATGCCCTGGCCTGCACCTTAGGCAACACCTCTTCATCTATCCTGGCGGGGTTTGCTATTTTTCCGGCTGCTTTTGCCTTAGGATTCGGCACATTGGTCAGTGGCTCGGAAAGCATTGGGTTAACCTTTTTTGTCCTGCCGCGGGTGTTTGAAAAAATGCCTGCGGGCTGGCTGTTTGGCGGCCTATTCTTCATTCTTCTTAGTTTTGGGGCGCTTTCTTCGGCAATCAGCATCCAGGAACCCAGCATTGCCTGGCTCAAAGAAGAACTGGGCTGGAAGCGAAAAAAAAGCGCTTTAATTACCGGAATAATTGTATGGCTGTTGGGACTGCCTTTTTTACTTAATGGCTTTATACCCGGTGGGTTGGGTAAAAAGTTGGCCCTCTTGGGTAAGATGGATATAATAATCGGGCAACTGGCCCTTCCCCTGTTTGGACTGGTTTCGGTAATCGCGGTAGGGCATTTTATGCGTAAAAAGGGTTATCAGGAAATCAATAAAAATGCCAAGCATAAGATTGGGGCCTGGATTATGCCCTGGATTAGATGGGTGGTTCCTGTCTTTGTCCTGCTTTTATTCTTCCTTAGTCTAATTAAAGTCCTGCAGGATTTAGGTAAGATTCCACAAATTATTCCCACAGTAAGCATGCCTGAATTCTCTCCTGTGGGCATTACTGCCTCAACGATAGTAATGATGGTTACAATCTGCACCATTATCTGGGGAGGCTTCATCTTTATGACCCACAGGGTAATCGCTGTAGAAAAAGAAAAGAGAAAAGGAAGAGTGGGATGAAACTTTCTTTTTTAGCCAGTCCTAAGTTTGGCTGGATATTTGTCTGGACAGAGATTGTTTTAATCTATCTGGCATTTTTGTGGTTTCATAGGATAGCGCAAAGAAAAAGAAAGGCTAAATAGAAGGCCTAGCGTTTGGGTTTAGGATATTTGGCCAGGACTTCCGTTTTTATCCCTCCGCGGGGATTAAACTCACCGCGCACTTCCATCCATTTCGGCCGGCAGGCAGAAAGCGCATCCTTTAAAACTCTATTCACTACATTTTCACTAAAAATGCCCAGATTCCTGTAAGCTAGAAAATAGAACTTCAGGGACTTAAGCTCCAGGCAAAGCCTATGCGGCATATAGCGAATGTTAATCGTGCCAAAATCGGGAAGTCCGGTCTTGGGACAAATGCAGGTAAATTCCGGAATAGAGATGTCAACCTCATAGCTCTTGTATCGGCTGGGGAAACACTCAATCTTAGGAAGTTTCGTCTTTGTGCCCGAGAGGGCGTGCCTTTTTGTGTATCCTGCCATCTTTTCGCCTTTCCTTTAAGCTGTATATGCAACCGCAATAATCCTGCCGGTAAAGGTTATATTGTTTAGCTAACTCCTGGGTTTTTTTAAAACCGTCCTGCTTTTTGAAATCGCGCGTTAAAAACAACCCGTTTGCGATATCACTGCCGATTTTATTTATTACTTTCGCGTTCTTATGAGGGCTAACAGTAAGCGTGGTGGCAAAGGCCTCAAAACGCTTCTCTTCAGCCAGTTTTGCTGTCGCCTCCAGGCGAAGACCGAAGCACTCGGGACACCTCCTGCCGCCTTCGGGCTCTTGCTCCCAGCCTTTAATCCGTCGGGACCAAGCCTCCAGGTTATAATCACCGACTATTAAAGGAAATCTTTGCTCTCGGCCTAACCTTTCAGTCTCTTCTAATCTCTTTAGATACTCTTGCTCTGGATGGATATTGGGATTATAAAAAAAGCCTGTAACCTCGTGGCCTTCCTGCCTTAGTTTCTCCAGGCAGTAAGCAGCGCAAACAGCGCAACAGACATGCAACAATATTTTCATCGTGAAGATTTTAGGCGCCGGGCAAGGGAATTATATTCCTGCCATAACTGTTTAGGTAAGTCCCTGTTAAAGCGGGCAAAGAATTTTTTAATATCCTTTAATTCTTCAAGCCAATCTTTTTTGTCTACGGCCAACAACTCGTTTAAAGCAGCCTTGGAAAGCCTGAGCCCTGTCATATCTATGTCAGAAATTTTAGGAAGGTAACCAATGGGAGATTTTACTGCCCCGACTTTATTATCACAACGGTCCAGTATCCATTCTAAAACGCGAAGGTTGTCGCTAAATCCCGGCCATAAAAATTTTCCTTTTTTATCGGTCTTAAACCAGTTAACGTGAAAAATTTTTGGGGCCCTGGTCATGCGCTTACCCATCCTCAGCCAATGGCTGAAATAATGGCCCATATTATAACCGCAAAAAGGAAGCATGGCCATCGGGTCGCGGCGGACCTGGCCCAATTTGCCAAATTGCGCTGCCGTGCGCTCCGAGGCCATGGTCGCAGCGACAAATACACCGTGCTGCCAGTTAAATGCTTCATAAACCAACGGCGCAAGATGGGCCCGGCGTCCACCGAAAACAATCGCGGAAATTGGAACGCCGTGATGCTGCTCCAGGCGAAAAGATGCTGAAGGGCAGTTAGAGATAGGGGCGGTAAAACGGCTGTTGGGATGCGCGCCAAAGATGGGTTTTCCATTTTCATCTTTCATGCCCGGTCTCCAGGGCCGACCCTCCCAGTTAATGCCCTCTCTGGGAAGTTGCCCCTCCGCGCCTTCCCACCAGACTGTTTTGTCCGGCTTTAGCAATACATTGGTATATATAGTGTCCTTCCTTATTGTCTTCATCATTACGGCATTGCTTTTCTTATTAGTTCCCGGAGCTACCCCGAAAAATCCGGCTTCGGGATTAATCGCCCAAAGCGAACCGTCGGAATCTACACGCATCCAGGCGATATCGTCGCCCAGCGTCCAGATACGGTAGCCTTTTCTTCTTAGCCCCTCCGGGGGGACCAGCATAGCCAGGTTGGTCTTCCCGCAAGCGCTGGGAAAGGCTGCGGCAATATATTCAATTTTACCCTTAGGACTTTCTATGCCCATAATCAACATATGTTCGGCCATCCAGCGTTCGCGCCTGGCAATGTAACTTGCGATACGCAGAGAAAGGCACTTCTTGCCCAAAAGCACATTCCCGCCGTAACCGGAACCCACGCTCCAAATGGTATTATCTTCGGGAAAATGCAAAATAAGCCTTCTATTTATGTCCAATTCCGCCTTAGAGTGAAGGCATTTGGTAAATTCTTCGGTTTTCTTAAGCTCTGTTAAGACCTCTTTGCCGGCCTTGGTCATAATCAGCATATTCAAGACTACGTAGCGCGAATCCGTAAGCTCCACGCCTATTTTGCTAAAGGGAGAACCTAGCGGCCCCATAGAAAAGGGAATAACATACATGGTTCTGCCTTTCATCGAGCCTTTAAAGATTGCCGCTGCTTTTTTGTAGGCAGTGCTTGGAGGCATCCAGTTATTGGTAGGGCCGGCGTCGTGTTTCTTTTTGGTGCAGATAAAGGTAAGACCCTCCGTGCGGGCTACGTCGTTAATCGCTGTGCGATGCAGAAAACATCCAGGAAGCTTCCTGGCATCCAGGGCATAAAGCTCTCCGGTTGCGCAGGCCTCTTTCTCTAAACGCGCCCTCTGCCTGGCTGAACCGTCAATCCAGACAATCTTATCCGGCTGGCAAAGCTCTGCACACGATTCTACCCAAAATTTTAATTTATTTAAGTTATCCATAGCAAATTTAAGATACTATATAATACATCTTAACCCGTTACTTTGTCAAAAGCTTTCTCACCCAGTTCAAAGGCCTGTTTGAGGTAATCGGGATGTTTTAATATGCCGGCTTTTTGGTCTATGCCGGGGCAATAAAGGCCTTGGGCAAACTCTATGCCCAAAACGGCAAAGAAATTCTTGACAATGCTTTCGGCATTCTGGAAAAATTTATCCCTGTTTGTCCCGCTGACCAGAATCAAGCTGCCCTTTTTTGGCTTCAGAGATACCTTTTTCTTTAAGATATATTTTGCTGTCCACAGGCACTGATAGCGGTCAATCATTGCCTTAACTTGTGAGGACAGGCTGCCGAAGAAAATCGGCGAGGCGATAATTATACTATCCGCAGCGGCCACTTTCTTATAAACATCCTGCATGTCGTCCTTAACCACGCATTCGCCGTTCTTACGGCAGCCGCCGCATTCCTGGCAACCCACAAACTTAAGCTCATTTAAAATGATCTTTTCAGTATCAAGGCCTTTCAACTTTGCCCCGGCCAAGGCCTGGTCCAGAAGCAATTCCGAATTGCCGCCCCTGCGCGGCGAGCCCAAAATCCCCAATAGCCTCATTTTATAGTCCTTATGATTCTAAATGTCTTTTCTAAAACTGTGTTTAGTTCGACTTTCTTTATGCACAGAGGCAAGTAAAGATATATAATATTGCCTAAAGGCCGAAGAAGCAGATTTTCTTGCAGGCCCTTTTGGTAAATTTTTAGTCCTATCCTCTGCCGGAAACTAAATGGCTGTTTTGTCTTCTTGTCGCGCACCAGCTCTATCGCCCCGATCATGCCCAAATAGCGCACATCCCCCACTAAGGGCAATGCCCTGAACCTCTCCATGCCCTTAGCAAATAGAGGGATAAGTTTGCCAATTCTATTCAGGGTCTTCTCTGCCTTGAATAGCTCAAGGCTGGCTAATGCCGCCGAGCAGGAAATAGGATTGGCTGTATAGGTATGCCCGTGGTAAAAGGTCTTCTGCTTATCGTAGTCTGCGTAGAAGGCCCGATAGACCTTGTCCGTGGTTAAGGTTGCGCCCAGGGGTAAGGTGCCTGAAGTTATCCCTTTGGAAAGGCAGATAAAATCAGGTTGGATATTTGCGTATTCCGAGGCAAACATCTTGCCCGTCCGGCCAAAGCCAACAGCTACCTCATCTACGATTAAATGAACGTTATATTCTTTGCAAAGCCGGGCTGCGCGCTTTAAGTATTCTACAGGATAGATAATCATCCCTCCTGCCGCCATTACCAGGGGTTCTACAATTAAGGCTGCAATCTGATTATTTTTGTGCTTAAGTATTTTCTCTAACGGTTTTAGGCATTCTATATTACAGGAAGGCCTGTCTTTGCCCATCGGGCAACGGTAGCAATAGGGCGAAGGCAGCTTCAGAGAAGAGAAAAACAAAGGGCTAAACAATTTATTGAATAGGTCTACCCCGCTGACGCTCATTGCCCCGATAGTATCGCCGTGATAACCACGATCTAAAGCAATAAATTTTCCCTTTTTCTTTTTGCCGATATTGCGCCAATACTGAAAAGACATTTTCAGCGCAATCTCAACTGCGGTTGAGCCATTATCGCAGAAAAAGACTCTGGAAAGGTTCTTTGGCGTAATAGAAACCAGTTCCTGCGCCAGGCGAATTGCCGGCTTGTGCGTAAACCCGGCAAACAAAACGTGGTCTAAGGAATTCAACTGTTTATTGATTGCCCTTTTTATCCTGGGATGGTTATGCCCATGGACATTACACCACCAGCTGGAGATAGTATCGTAATAGAACCTCCCCTTCTGATCATAGAGCTTCAACCCTCTGGCCTTTTTAATCAGAATCGGCGGCGACTTTCGGCAATCCTTCATCTGCGTGTAAGGATGCCAGATATATTTTAAGTCTTTCTTTATCCAATCATTCATAGCTAAAAACTTTTTTGCCTATGGGAATAAATGCCCGATACAACAAGGCCTTATCTTTACGCCAGGGCAAAACCCCTAAGATCTTCTCGCCAGTCAGTTTCTTTATTATCCGAGGATTATCTTTAGAAATAATATTCTTTCTTTCTCCGGATTGGCTATTATTAAATATAATCCCGATGATCTTCATGCCCCTTCTTTTTATGGCTTCTATAGTAAGTAAGGTATGGTTGATACAGCCCAATTTATTAGCTACTACGAGTAATGCGGGTATATCAAGTTCCTTTGCTATGTCTATCACAAGGTCTTTCCCGTTAAAAGGCACTAACGCCCCGCCTATTCCTTCTACTATAACAAAATCAAACCTGTCTTTTAAAAAGAGAAAGCTCTTTTTGATTCGGGCTTTGCTGATTGTTTTTCGTTCCAGTCTTGCTGCTAAATGCGGGGATGCGGGAAATTTAAATGTATACGGCTGCCGAGCTATATCTTCCGGAAATCTATCACTGCCCGTTTGAATCCATTTCTGGGTTATGGCCCGGTGACCATTATCTGAAAGAAACCGCCCCAGTAAACCCGTGACTGTGGTCTTTCCTACGCCGGTATCTGTGCCTACAATAAAAATACCCCTCATTTTATTCCTTTGCAAAAGAAAACTTCGTAGCTGGCTGTCATTGCCTTAAATCTTTGCTTATAA
Source organism: uncultured Planctomycetia bacterium (assembly GCA_964586605.1). Classification (GTDB taxonomy): domain Bacteria; phylum Omnitrophota; class Gorgyraeia; order JAFGHF01; family JAFGHF01; genus CAZPGX01. Next base: position 41,036 of record CAZPGX010000004.1, on the reverse strand, counting down.
ATTCTCTCCAGCCTATTCAGCATCTTATCTGTCCAGAGGCCCTTTTTATCAAAGGCCCTGCCTCTTGTGCCTGTATATTTTATTTTTTTCAATAATTGGGAAAGCGTTAAGCTCTGTTCTCTGTAAACTTTCCTTTCCACTCTACTGGCTCTAAAAAGTTTTTTTAGAATCTGCTTTATTTTCTTCTTTTCTATAAACTGGTGCGCGTCTATTGATGAGCATTTTCCTGATAACTCCTGCAGACATTCGTTCAATTCAAAAAAAGTGCCCGGGCCAAATATCGAGAAAAAAATCAGACCGTTTTTCTGCAGCATGTCCCGGTATCCTGCCAGGGCCGAGCCTAAATCCTCAAACCATTGTAAGCTGGCATTGGAACTGATCAAATCAAACTTCTCTTTAAGGCCTATTGTCTCTGCATCAGCAACAATAAATTCTATGCTATTGCGCTCAATCTTCTCTTCGGCAACCCTGGCCATCGCAGAGGATATATCTATGGCCTTGATCCTGGCCTCGGGGAATCGTTCCTTTAAAAGCCTGGTGTAGTTTCCCGTTCCGCAGCCAAGCTCAAGAATACGGGTAAAATTGTCGGTTTTAATCTTAGCAATCAATCTGGCAGCACAAAGGTTCTGGATGCTGGAATATTTGTCGTAATATGGCGCACACCTGGAAAAGTTGTTCTTGATAAGCTCTTTATTAATCATAGATACCTGCCAAAATCTTGCCTCAAGAAAGGCATATGCCCTGCCTCTTTAATCGCGGTAAATTTCGCCTGGGGCAAATTATTTTTTAGTTGGGCAACTTCCTGAATAGGCGCAACAGCATCGTCTTCTCCGTGGATAATCTGTATTTTAGCTATTTTATCCAATGAACTGGGATTGAGCTGTGCGTTTTCTAAATAATCCAGGCCTTCTAACAAATAATCTGTCTTGAGATCCTTAGAATAATCGGAAAGTAAGTTTTGTCTAAACCAAGATGAGCCCTCATCCTTAGCAAAACACATGTTATAGAAACTGTAAAGACAATCTTGTTTGTTTCTTTTAAGCAACGCCTTCATCTGCCTTAATTCTTGGTCTGCGTATCTTTTTCTTATGCCTACCAATATAAGCCTGTCTATATAAGCCGGATATTTGCCTGCAAATTCTGCTGCCAGGAACCCTCCCAATGACCAGCCAAACAGAGATATCTTCTTGAAGCCCTTTTCCCGCAAGGTCTTTAAAAGGGCCTGTTCAAAGCTAAAGGGCGAAAATTTAACCGGCAGCAGATAATTAAATTCCAAATCCAGATGCCTAAAGACCTGCCAGTCGCTGGCCCAGCCCGGAATCAAAACAAGCAAATTGCTTTTTTTTCTGTCTATATATTTAAATCTTGGCTTGGCAGATATCATTTGCCGCTCTTTCTAATATTTCTCTGGAATGATCATAGCTTAGCGAAAATCTCACTCTGGCCTGGTTGGGGGCGACGCTGGGCGTTCTGATCGGCAAAGCCCAATAGCCTTTATCCTGCAGCAGGCGGCTCAAATTTATTGCCTTCCGGTTATCGCCAACAATCAAAGGAATAATTTGCGCTGAGCCTTTTACCTTGAGTCCATGCTTTTCCAATCTGTTGCGAAAACAGGCGGAGTTTTCTAAAAGTGTTTTTCTGCGAAAGGGCTCTTTTTCTATCAGCTCTAAAGCGGCCAGATTGGCGGCTATAACCGGGGCAGGCAAAGCCGTGGAATAGATAAAACTGCGGCATGAATTTATTAAATACTCGGCTATTTTCTTTGCGCAGGCTAGATAGGCGCCAAAGCCTCCCAAGGCCTTGCTGAAAGTGCCCATAATAAAATCAATTTCCTCTGTCAGCCCCTCTTCCTCTGCCAGGCCGCTTCCAGATTTACCAAAAATGCCTGTAGCATGCGCCTCATCTAGGTAAAGCACACAATTATATTTCTCTTTTAATTCGACGAGCCCTTTGAGGGGGCAGATGTCTCCGTCCATGCTAAAGATGGTCTCGCTAATTACAAAGGCTTCTTTGAAATGCTTTCTTTCTTTCTTTAATAGAGACGCTAAATGAGCCATGTCGTTATGATTGAATCTAAAACATCGTACCCCCGATAAAAGTATCCCGTCAATAATGCTGGCGTGATTTAGCCTATCCGAGAAGATAACATCGCCTCTTTTGCAAAGGGCGCTGATTATCCCCAGATTGGCCTGGTATCCGGAATTAAACACCAGGGCTCTTTCTTTGCCTTTAAAGGCTGCTGTTTTCTGCTCAAGCTGATGATGCAGCTCTAAATCGCCGCTTAAAAGGCGTGATGCCGAAGAACCCACGCCAAAGGTATCCAAGGCAGCTTTAGCGGCTTCTAAAAGGCGGCCGTGGCTTGATAGGCCTAAATAATCATTGGAAGAGAAATCGATGTATTCTCTACCCCCAAGGCGTATCCTGCCTTTCTTTCTAAAGTTAGCCGGACGCAACACCCTGAGCAGGTTATTCTTTTGTCTTTCTTGTAGAAATTGGTTTATTCTGTCCATAATTCCTTTATCTGCTCGACTAGCGCATGGTCCTGGGCTGTTTCTCGTCCTTTAATAGTAAGGTAGCCTCCAATAAGCATACCGTTAGCCCCGGCCATAAACCCCAAACCCTGAAAGTCCTTGAGGATAATTTCTCTGCCTGCGACTATTTTTATCATTTTATCTTTCAAGATAATGCGGAAGATGCAAATCGTCCTTAGGGCATCGGCGCAAGAAATTGGCTCCAGAGATTCTAAAGGAGTGCCTCTGATGGGAACTAAAAAATTAATCGGCACAGAATCCACATCCAGCTCCTTCAGGAGATGGGCCATCTCGATGCGGTCCTGCCAGCTCTCGCCCATACCGATAATACCGCCGCTGCAGACCTCAAGGCCGGCTTCCTTGGCCGTTCTAATCGTGTTTATTCTTTGATCAAAGCTATGGGTGGAAACAATCTGCGGGTAAAAACAACGGGATGTCTCAATATTGTGGTGGTAGCGCCGGAGGCCGGCATCTTTTAAGCGCCGGAGGCCCTCTTTTTCCAATGCGCCTAAGGACGCACATACTGCAATGCCAACTTCATCTTTTATCTGGCGCAGGGCCTGCTCTAATCTATCTATCTCTTTTGCGTTTAGGCGGTTTCCACTGGTAACAATACCGAATCGCTCGGCAGCGATTTCCTTCGCCCGGCGAGCTGCCTTTACTATCCGGTCTTTACTCTTTAGCTGATAAGTAGTGATTTCGGCAGAATGCCGGGAAGATTGGGCGCAGAACTTGCAGTCCTCGGGACAGAGGCCTGATTTGGCATTGACAATACTGCAGAGTTCTATCTTGTTGCCTATAAATTCCTGTCTGACTTTATTGGCCCGAGAGATTAATTCAGTGAGGGGAAGTTTAAGCAGTAATTCTGTATCGATATCTGCACCTATCGTGGCAGAGGCCGCTTCAGCATCTGCTCTAAAAGAGCAGGGTTCTTCGCTAAAATAACCAAAACTATAATAACTACTACTATCCAGACCGCAGCCAAGACAATACCTGCTGCCGCCAGGCCTTCACCGCGCAAAACGCTCTGCACAGCAGCAATTTTTTTCAAGGCTAATACGCCAAAAATAATCGCTAAAACCGCACAAGCTAAATTGCCAAGCCCAAAGGGCACAAAAGACAGGATCCCTAAAGCCAAACTGGCTATCGCAAATTCGCTTAAAGGGCCTTTATGCCGCATTGTCTTTTGTCCCTTCTGAAGCTTGTTTAGGTTTAGCCTGTAAAAGCTGCTCCTTCCTTTTCAACAGCTGCTGAGCGTAAGAGGAGCTAAGGCCGCCCATCTTTTGCTGAACTTCCTCAATCTTTTTTTCCAATTCTTTTAAGCTAAGAAAATTAATCTTTTTCTTCTTCTTGGGCTTTTCTTCAGCCTTGGGCTTTTCTTCAGCCTTGGGCTTTTCTTCAGC
>CAZPGX010000004.1:2758-37002 GCA_964586605.1 uncultured Planctomycetia bacterium | reverse complement strand
CTTGGGCTTTTCTTCAGCCTTGGGCTTTTCTTCAGCCTTGGGCTTTTCTTCAGCAGACTTCTTTTCTTCTGGCTTCTTAGCTTCCTCGTTCATCATTGTCCTTTCTGTTAGATTCCTCTTCCCAGCTCGTGAATATTTAATTTCTTTCGGCAGTTCGGACAGATAAAGGTATTGCTTTCCGGAGCAAGATGGTTCTCCAGCTCATCCATGCCCATGGTCTCTCCACAATAAGGGCACTTGCAGTTGGGAGTGCGTTGAGAAAAGTCGAGCGGCTTTTCTTGTTCTTCCAGGTTATCCTCTTCCGTATTCATTAATTACCTTCAGGGCTTCTTCGGGAGTCTCTACTAGATGAAAAATATCCAAATGTTTCGGCGCAAGCATCTTATTCTTAAGCAGCGTGCCTTTTATCCAGCCCAACAGCCCCTCCCAATATTTTTTCTTAAACAGGATCACCGGACGCGGCTGGATTTTACCGGTCTGAATCAGCGTAATTGCCTCCATAAATTCATCCAAAGTCCCGTACCCTCCGGGAAAGATAAGAAAGGCCTGGCTATATTTAGCGAACATCACGCGGCGGCAAAAGAAATATTTAAATTCCACTAGGCGGGTAAGGTACTTATTGGGCTTTTGTTTGGTCGGAATAAGGATGTTTAAACCGACAGATTCGCCATTAGCCTCTTTCGCGCCTTTATTTGCCGCCTCCATTATTCCTGGGCCGGCACCTGTTATAATTGCGTAGCCCGAGCGGACAAACGCGCCGGCTGTTTTTTGCGCCAATCTGTAATAGGGATTTTCGGGTTTAACCCGGGAAGAACCAAAAACAGAAACCGCCTTATGGATATCGGACAACTCCTCAAAGCCATCTACAAACTCACTCATTATCCTGAACACCCGCCAGGGGTCGCTGGTAAAGTCCCGGTTTGTCTTAGCCACGTTTTCACCTCTTCTTGAAATTGTTAGCTGCCCACTTCTTTGCGGCGGATTTGCTCTTTAATTTTCCCTCAAGCTGCAAATCCACCATAGCCTTAAGGATTTTACCAAAGATTGGGCCGGGAGTAAAGCCTATTTTTATTAATTCATGGCCGTTTAAAAGGGGCTTCGGGATAACCGGTCTCTTTTTAAACTTAGCGTATTCCCTCTTTAAAAAGCGCCATACCGTCAAATCCCCGTGGCTGGCAATGCAATCAATATAGTGAAGTTTGAATTCCTGTTCAAAGGTAGGACGGACAAAAAGCCTCTTCAAGGTTGCCCGGCGCATCTTGGGCGCCTCCATCATGCGCATATGGTTTTCCACGCAGGACACAATGGCCTCTCGTTCTTTATTGGAAAACTTAAGCCTCTTCAGGATTCTCTCCGTCATCTGCGCCCCTACTCTGTCATGCCCGCTGAACCTGATGCGCTCGGCCAGCTCAAACGTGCGCGGCTTGCCGATATCGTGAAAAAGACAGGCCAGGGCTAATACCAGCGACGGTTTTTTAAGCTTTTTCAACATCAACAAGGTATGTTTAAATACGTCTCCTTCCGGATGAAAGGCCTTAGGCTGCCGGACCCCTTTAAGTTTATCTACCTGCGGCAGGAGATTCTTTAGCAGCCGGGTCTCGTCAAGCAACTCCAGGCCTAAACCGGGATTGGGGCCGGTAAAGATTAAGATTAATTCATCGCGGATCCTCTCTTTGCTTGCCCTTTTGACGGCTGCGGCCATCTTTTTGACGGTCCGCAGGGTCCTCTTCTCAATTTTGAAACCAAGAGTAGCAGCCAGCCTTACCGCCCGGATAAGCCGTAAAGGGTCCTGCCTGAATTTAGAATAGGCATCGCCAATGGCACAAATCCTTTTTTGGCGGATATCTGTTTTTCCCCCGCCCGGGTCAATAATTTTTTTCTTGAGAGGCTCATAGGCCAATCCGTTAATAGTAAAGTCTCTTGAAGACAAATCCTCTAAGAGGCTCGGGGAATATTTGCCCTTTTTGTCTCTGAAGGTAGAGATTTGATAGGGCATCTTGTTTCTGACCAAAAGCAGCGTGCCGAATTTTGCGCCTACAGGGTAGGTCTCGCCGGGAAAAACCTTTCTGGTCTGGACCGGCCTGGCATCGGTGGCGATATCAAAGTCGCGAGGCGCTTTGCGCATGAGCATATCGCGCACGCAGCCCCCCACAAAATAGGCGGCAAAGCCTTCGCGGCGCAATTTCCTGACAATTTTCAGTGCTGTTTCTTTTTTCCTGGAACTCTTTTTCATCTCAAGAACTAATAGATTCAACCCGGCCATCTATTCTCTTGAACAGATGCCCCTCGGAATCACAGGGGTTGCAAAAACCAAAATCCCGGCAGAGAAAGTAATGCCGGGGAATACGCAGGCACAACCCATCTTCAAAGAGGTTGCCCAGTTTATCTTTGTGCGCGGTATAGACTTTATAATGGCAGTTATAGATATTGCCGTTAGGGGCAATTAACACTTTATCGCTGTGGCAGAAAATAGGCGCGCTGGGCTTCTGGCCAAACGCCTCCCGATAAAGGGGATAATTGGAGATCCCGTCTTTTTGCTCCTCGTCTACCGGATAGTCATTTTCCTGTGGATATAGTTTGCCTTGATAAAAGCCTAAGAAGCGCTGCAGTTTTACGCGGGGATGAATCTTGGAAAGCTCACCCCTGTATGCAATGGCCTGCCTCAAATGCGCCGGATGGGCCACGACAAAAAGCGTATGCACGCAAATGCCTGCCTTGTCTAATTTTCGCACATTGGCAATGAACTTCTCTACGGGCGTGCGAATAAAATGCAGCGAGCCGTTAAAACGCAGCCTGTTTTTATTCTTAATCTCTTTCTTGAAAAAGCTTACGTCCCGCTCAAAAAAGGGAGAATTAAAATTAGAGGTAACCGTAATCTTCCAGTTTTTATCCAGGTGATTGACCACGTAGAGAAAATCCGGATAAACAGTCGGTTCGCCGCCTAAGATAGAAAGTTTTTTAATCCGCCGCCGGCGCAAGAATCTCCTCTGGGTTCTGTTGCCTATGGCATTAAGCGCCCTTACCCACTCCTTGCCGCTGCGTATCGGATAATTGGCCAGAGGTCTTGCGGGCAAAGAGATTCTCTGGACGCAATAATGGCAGTTCAGATTGCAGTCCAGGTTTAAAAACACGCCCCAGAAAGCCGTAAAATGGGAATCAATGAGTTTTTCTTTCAAGATACACCCTGACCAGGCCCCTGACCGAATTGCACAAATAGATTTCTTCGGCCTGCAAAAGATCCTTTTTAAACAGTATTCTCTCTTTAACGGCCTTTTTATGCACAGAAAACATGGACCTCCTGTATACCCCGTCTAAAAGCCCGCAGGCTACGGGCGGCGTATAAAAGGTGCCGTTTTTTCGAATAAAGATGTTGGAGATTGCCCCTTCCGTAATCTCCCCCTTCTCGTTGGCAAAAATAACATCGTAAAAACCCAGGCGCCTGCATCTTTTATATTCCCGATTATAGATTTTACGGTTGGTGCTTTTGTGATAAAGGAAGGGATTGCGCGAATCTGTCCTCTTTGCGCAAAGATAAACCCCGGGTTGTTTGGCTGCGGCCGGCTTCAATAAAAAAGCCTCCAGCTTAATATTCCCTTTTTTATCCAGAAGCAGGCGCACTCTATGCGTCTTTTGTTTAAAGCGCTTCTCTATCCTTGCCAGCTGCGCCAGGATATCTTTGCCTTTATAAACAAAATCAAAATGCTTGGCCGAATTTTCCAGCCTCCTTAAATGCTGCCGTAGCAGTGAGAAGCCCCGAGCCGGCTGCCAGAGCATCGTTTCAATCAGTTCAAACTGTTGCGGCTTTTTAACCAAGAAATCCGCCTTCAAACGGCATTCGGCGTATTCGCCGGCCGCGTCTGAATCATAAACAATGCCGCTGCCCACACCCATCTCTGCAGCCTTGGTCTTGTTGTCAATCAAAAGCGTGCGGATAGCCACGTTGAAAGTGCCGCGCTTTTGCGGCGAGAAAAAACCGATGCTTCCGGTATAGAGATTGCGCGGTTCCTTCTCTAAGCGGCGGATAATTTCCATTGTCTTAATCTTGGGCGCTCCCGTAACCGAGCCGGAAGGAAAAATTTGAGTAAAGATATCAAAAGGCAAATAGCGTCTCTTCAGCCGGCTTTCGATATCCGAGGTCATCTGAAAAAGCGTCTTGTACCTCTCTACGTTAAACAAACGCGGCACCCGCACGCTTCCCGTAGTAGAGACCCGCCCTAAGTCATTGCGTAAGAGGTCAACAATCATCAGGTTTTCGCTTTTGTTTTTCGGGCAAGCTTTAAGCTGCCTGCTGATTAATAAGTCTTCTTCCGGGTTGCGCCCTCTTGCAGCCGTGCCTTTCATCGGCCGCGCGCAGATTTTATTTGCGCCTTTTCTGAAGAAAAGCTCCGGCGAAAAAGAAAGGACAGAATAGCGTCCGCTGCGAATATAGGCCGAATAAGAGACGCCTTGCTTATCTCTTAAATCAAGGTATAAGGCAGCTGAAGACCCGGAAAAAGAGAATTTTAGCTTAAAGGTATAATTTACCTGATAGGTAAGCCCGCGGGCAATCAGCTCTTTTATTCTGGCAATAGCTTTAAGATATGCATTTTGAGAAATATTCGCCCGAATATTCTTCAATGAGTAATCCTGCTTATAACTTTTGGCTGAAAGAATTTTTTTAACCAAGGCTTGTGATTTGTGAGGGCCGTTTTCGAAGCCTTCCCGGCGATGGTTGTAAATTAAAGGCTCCTCATACACCCCAAACCACAAAAGCGGAAAGTCAAAGACGCGCCTTGCATTTAGCCTATCCTCAAAGGCCTCGCCCGCCTCATAGGAGAGAAAGCCGGCGGCATAGAAGCCTTCTTTTAGCGCCTGGTTTAAGCGGCTAAAACAGCGGCTTACTTCGTCGAGCTTAAAAGTTGAGATTATTTTCCTCGGCCGCAGGAAGAGATAGCTTAGGTAATTCTCTGGGTCAGGCCTTGCGCTCTCTAAAAAGACGCAGTTGTCTTCCTTTTCTAACAGCTTTAAAATTGCGGCTATGGGGAATTCTGCTTTCATCTTGCGGCAGGTTAACGGCAGACTTTCTCCGCCAGGGATTTCATCAAATCGAAACTCTTTTCGTATCCCGGAAAGGCGTTGCCTTCCAGGACATAGGCATTTTTGAGGTCTTCGGAAAAGATAATGTCCACGCCGGCAAAATTAAGCCCCAGCGTACGCGCGGCCTTCCTGGCTAAATTTTTCAAGACAGCTATTTTCTGCCTGGGGAATTTTCTTAAGATTGTTTTTCTTTTATCAATCCGGCCGCCCTGCGACCAGTTGGTAACGCAAGTCTGAACCTCTGAAGACTTGGCATAGAAATAAATTACCTTGCCGAATAAAACATAAACCCTGAAGTCGAACCTTCTTCCCTTGAAAGTTGCCGGCTTTATCGCCTCCTCGCAGATAAAGCCTCTCTTTAGCAGCTGATTAATGAAACCTTGCCTGTCCTTAATTCGGCTGAATTTCCAGTTGAAATCCGAAAGGCGGCTGATAACCTCGCCTCTACGGAAGAGAAAATTGGAAACTGCCTTTTCTCTATTAAGATAAGTAATGCCTTTGCCCATGGCACCAAATCTGGGCTTGATGTATAAAGCCAGGCCCCGGCTCAAGAGCCTCTCTGCACCTCTAAACGAAGATATATTAAATGTGCGCGGGGTGGAGACTGCGCCTTTAGCCAATATGTCTTTGCTGGCCTGTTTATCCCTATCCAGGTAACAGGCGCGGGGATGAATCAGGTATTCTATTTTTTTACCTGCGTAATGGGCCTCTATTATCTTTTTAACTTCTTTGAAGAAAGCCCTGAATTGCCCGCCAAAGGCCTTGCCGCCATAAATCTTTCCGCCCTGATAAGTCTCGATATTGCGGTTCCAGTACTGATAGGGAAAGAAGAAAACGACCTTTATCAGCGAAGCGTCTATCGCGGGGGCCTTTTTGGATAAAAGCTGCTCATAGCTGATTATCCTAAGCTCAAAAGGCCGTTTATTTTTGAGCCGGCGGGCATGGGCAACAAATTTCTGAAAAGAGAGATGCGGCCGCCTCCTGGCTATTTTTTCATCGCCTATAACTAATAAAGCCTTTTTCATCATTAATAGATATAATATTGTGGGTCGATTAAGGCCTTTTTTAAATAGAGCGGAAGCCTCTCCAGAGGAACTGAGGCTATCTTTAATAAAAGGGTCAGGACCTGGCGGCTGTATCGGGCCGCGCTGGATACAGGCGCAAGCCCCGGATAGCCGAATATGCAGATATGAGTAATGTCATCAACGACATAGCTTGGCCTATCAATTAAGGTAGGGCGGCATGTCTGTATGGGGCCGGGGTAATCCACAGAAAGGTCTAAGATTATCCCCCCTTTGTTCAAAAGGCAGAGCATATCGCGGGTAACCAGGTATTCTTTATCGTCTCTTTTTTCCTTCGGCCAGCAGACGGCATTGACCACTATGTCCTGATGCCTTAAGAAGTGCCTGATGTATCTGTACTCTGATTTGCGCAGGATTTTTACGTTCGCCCCCAGGCTAAAGGCCGCCTTGAGAGCGCCGGTAGCTATTGAACCGTAACCTAATACCAGGACATTACATTCCGCAGGCGATTTCTTGGCCAGGTGAAAGGCCATCAGCATCCCCTGCTCGCCGGCTATATCGCAACAACTGACCAGTCTTTCCCCGGCGCTGTTGACAATCAACTCCATGGCAATAGCCCTGGCCCTGGCCCTGGCTAAAAGCCTCACATATTGAGGATTCTGTTCGGCATGCAGCATGCAGAACAAAAGGTTCTTGCGCAGCAGCCTGAATTCCTGCGGCAGGGGCGGTTTTAGTTTCACCACCACCTCTTTCCTGAACAACTCTCTTCTGTTGGCGAGCAGCTTGGCCCCGTGGCTCTCGTATTCGCTGTCGGGAATAAAGATACCCTCTCCCAGCCCCCTTTCTGTAAAGACATGGTGGCCTTCCTCTACCACCCTTCTTACTTCCCGGGGAAAAAGTATCGGCCTTGCTTCCTTGCCATGAGCAGCAATCTCTTTAACTATCGCTATTTCCATCAAAATACCTCCGTCATATTTAGCAGTCGGGCTTCAAGGCCCCTTTCTGTGGACATACATTATAGCGCAAATCACCCCAAACCCCAAGCGAAAACTCAAGATAAAAAGCAAAAAAGGGGCCTGACCCCTTTTTCACTCTGGAATGCAATAAAACTTTTTTATACCGGGACCACTTCTAACTTCAACCTATATCCAATATGGTAAAGGACGTTCTCAATAGTGTCGAGATTAGAGAACTCACCTTCTTCAATTTTGGAAATGTACTGTTGAGTTACACCGATTTCCTTGGCCAGTTCTGCTTGAGATAACTTATGTCGGATACGATATCCAATAATCTCCTTCACGACGACTGCCTTCTCTTTGAGCAAATCGTAGCGAGCTGCAAAGTCCGGGTCCTTTTTCATCTTTTCTTTAAGATAATCATCAACTTTTCTCATTGTTTTAGGCCTCCTTCTTGTGCCTGGCTAAGAAGTCTTTCCTTCTTTCTTTAACAATCTCTATTTCTTTACGTGGGGTCTTTTGTGTCTTCTTTACAAAGCCATGGCAAAATATTATTCTTTTACCGTAGAAAAAGAAGAACAAAATTCTAACTTGGCCTTCTCTTCCCTTAAACCTTAATTCAAAGATTCCCTCTTCAAGATGATCTGTATGCGGATGCCGTAACCGCGGACCAAAGTCTTGCAGCAATTGATTCTTGAGAATAAACTTATCCTGCGTTTCTTCATCTAAAGACCCGATAAATCCTTCTACGGGTGATTTCCCAGCTATAGTTTCGTAAAAAATACAGGTATATTTTTCCATGAACCCCCTCTGATTAAAGTATACAACTAAATAGTTGTATTGTCAAGCCAAAAATTCAACTTTTTTAACGCAGGTAAAAAGGGCCTGGCCCCTTTTGTTCCGGCATACCCTGTCCCAATTGAAAAAAGGGGTCCCCTAAAAGGGGCCCTTTTTTGCAGTTCCCTTTTGTTTTAGCCTGTTGTTTTAGTCGGGCTAAAACATACGGCCTAAACATTTTAATTCGGACCTGTCCCGAATTAACCGAATTAACGAATTAAACCGAATTCTTATTTGCCTGAAGCGGGCGGATGTAGTATAATGAGCGCATGGTTGATGTTGTGGTTTTGGGGATAATTGCATTTTTTGCCCTGGTAGGACTGCGCAAGGGCTTCTGGCAATACCTTCTTGAGCTTCTGATTACTGCAGCAGGCTTAAGTATGGCCTGGCTTTACTACCAACAGAAACACCAAATCTTCACCGCCCTTTTTGTCTTTATCTGGGCCGTCTTGGGTTTATCGGCCTTGAAATGGTTTCTGCAGCGCGCAAGACGAAAAAAGGCGCTGCCGAACCTTAAGCCCTTACGTGCCCATCGGCTTCTGGGTGCAATTCTCGGTTCTATCTGGGGAATATTTATCGCCGCCTTGCTTATTTTGACCCTCGGACTTTTGCCTTTAAAAGCGGCATTTAGCGGCAATATTAAAGAGAAAATCCAGAACTCTCATGCCTACGCGATATTCCAACGCGTAATTCCCATAAAAGAGATTTCTATCGTAGAAAATATAAGCTACATAAGCAAGATTGCCGAGGATAAAAACGCGCAATTGCGGTTATTTGAGCAAACAGAATTTCAAGAGGCCTTCCGGCATGAAAGCTTTAAGGCAGTAATGGAAGACCCCCAGACGCTAAAGCAGTTAAAAGACAAAGACCTGCGAAACCTGCTGGCCAATCCTAAAATCCTCAAACTGCTTAATGACGGCGAATTCATAGAAAAACTCGTCGGCCTGGATTTTAAAAAAGCCCTGGAAAAATAAAAAACTCCTCATGCAATATGACCCTTTTCAAAAACAGGCGATTGACTATATCAACCGGGACTATTCGGTAATCGTCTCCGCTCCCACAGGCTCCGGCAAAACCGCTATCGCCGAACACGTAATTAGGCAGTGCCTGAAAGAAAGGCGGGGCGTGGTCTATACCGCTCCGATAAAAGCGCTTTCCAACCAGAAATTCCGTGATTTCCGGGGTCAATACGGCGACAAAATCGGTATTTTAACGGGTGACGTCTCTATCAACGTTAGAGCACCCGTGTTAATTATGACCACGGAAATCTTCCGCAACAAGGCGCTGGAGGACCCGCAAAGCCTGGCAGAATACGCCTGGATAATCTTTGACGAGGTGCATTATATTGATGACGAAGAGCGCGGGACTATCTGGGAAGAGTCAATTATGTTTCTGCCGCAGCAGATGAAGATGCTCTGCCTCTCCGCTACGGTGCCCAATATTGATGAACTCTCCCGCTGGATTGAATTAGTCCACAAGAGAAAATTCAAACAGGTAATTGAGGCAAAAAGGCCGGTGCCGCTGCACTTTTTCTTCCAATGCCAGAATGAGATTCTGGACAGGTTAAAGAAACTGCAGCAGAAAGGCTATAAAGAAACAGTGAGGTATAGTTACCACGGCCGGCGGCGTTTTACGCGCACATTCTTCAAGCCCAACCGCCTCTCAACGCTCTTAGAACATCTGCAGGAAAAAGAGGCTCTTCCCTGCATCTATTTTGCCTTTGGCCGGCGGCGCTGCGAGGATTTAGCCTCCGAACTCTACTCATTCAATTTCTTAACTGCCCAGGAGCAGGAAGAAATCAGCCTGATGTATGAGGGGCTTTGCCGGCGCTTTGATTTGCTTCATGAGGCCTCCGCTATAAGGCTCGCTCCTTTAATCAAACGAGGCATCGCCTATCATCATGCGGGAATGCTGCCCACATTAAAAGAGGTAATTGAACGCCTGTTTACCTCAAGGCTGATCAAGGTCATCTTTACCACTGAAACCTTCGCCCTGGGGATTAATATGCCGGCGCGCACCGTAGCCTTTGATGCGATGCGCAAATTCTACGGACGCGGGCACCGTAATCTCAAAACGCGTGATTTCTACCAGATGGCCGGCCGGGCCGGGCGGCGGGGCATGGATAAGGAAGGGTATGTCTATTGCCGCATCAATCCGCGCAGGATTCAGATTGAAGAGGTCAGGCGCATCCTCTACGCAAGGCCCGAACGGGTGCTTAGCAAGTTTAACTCCTCCTACGCCACCATCCTGCACCTCTACGCAAAATACCAGGAACGGCTCTACGAGCTCTACCCTCTAACCCTTCATTATTTTCAGGAAAAGCCCCGCCGAAGAAAAGGCGCCAGACAAATGCTTCAGTCCAAGGTAGAACTGCTTAAGGAGTTAAATTACATCCGCGGGCAGGAGTTGAGCGCAAAAGGCAAATTTGCCGCGGCGATTTACGGCTTTGAATTGCCGCTGGCAGAGATCTATGCGCAAAATATCCTGGATGAACTAAGTGAGGTGGAATTGGGGATTTTGGCTGCGGGCCTGGTTTATGAGCCGCGCCGACAGGACCAGGCCCCTAAGATTACCCGCAACGCGCGGAGATTAAAAGAGATTACCGACAAGACCTGTGGAAATATCCACCGTTTAGAGCGCAAACTCCGCATCTGGCCTAAATCCAAAGAATATTTCTTCCATCTGGCCCCGGTCTGCGAGGCCTGGCTTAGCGGCTGCGATTTTTCCAAATTGGGCCGATACGCAGAGGTAGATGAGGGAGAACTGGTGCGCTACTTCCGAATGGCAATACAAATCTTGCGCGAAATCCGGCAGGCGCCTGTTTCTTCGGATACGCTTAAGCAAAAAATAAAGCGGGTGCTTGGCCGCTTCAACCGCGATATCGTTGATGCGGAGAAACAACTGCGCATCAGCTAATCCGGCTTATGCTCCCCTTCTGTGGATTCCGGCGGCTTCTCTTCGCCAATCTTTGGCTTTAAAAACTGGCTGAAAGGTGATTGCTTTTCTTTGTCGTTCTCTTTTGGTGGTTCCGGTTTTGGCGGCTCGGGTTTGGGCTCGGGTTTGGGCTCGGGTTTGGGCTCGGGTTTCGGTGGTTCCGGCTTCGGTGGTTCCGGTTTCGGTGGTTCTGGTTTTGGCGGTTCCGGTTTCGCTGGTTCCGGTTTCGCTGGTTCGGGCGGCTTTTTGGCCTGCTCAAGCTCTTTCTTTAAGCCCTCCTGTTCCTGCTGGAGCTTTTTATTCTTCCCTTCAAGGGCGGTTATTTCATCCTCTTTGGCCTGTAAATCCTTTTCCAATTTTTTTGCCTTAATCAGCTGCTCGGTAACCTGTTTTTTCTGCTGTTGAACCTGGGCGGCCAAATTATTCTTTTCGGCAATCTGCTTTTCCATCTGTCCGGCCCTGGCCTTAAGTTCCTCTAACTCTTTTTGAAGTTTATCTTTCTCGCCGGCGGTCCTTTTGACCTCCGCGTCTTTGCGGGCGATTGTATCTTTTAGAGTGCCCGTATCCAGGGTGTGTTCCTCCAGGCTCTGCTCCCGCCGGGTTAGCTGCTGAAAAAGCAAACCTAAAATCACTATTACTAAACCTGCCATAATCACCGCCAGCATCAAAGGAAAAGGTAACATAACTTTTGCCCTCCGAGGTTATCTTTTGAGACTATTAAACAGCTCTTCGGCTTCAGCTACAGAAGCGTTATCATGTACTATATGACGGATGGCCTGAATCATCGCCAGCGAATTATCCGACTGCCAGATATTCCGGCCCATATCCACGCCTACGGCCCCTTCCTGCAGGGCATCGTGGGCAAGCTTGAGGGCATCCAGTTCTGTTTTCAATTTGGGCCCGCCGGCAACAACCAGAGGAATAGGAGAATATTCCACTACCTTCCCGAAATCCTGACAATAATAGGTTTTAACCATCTGCGCGCCGAGCTCTGCGGCGATACGGCAGGCCAGAGAAAGATAACGCGCGTCGCGCTTGCCTAATTCCTTGCCCACGGCGGTAACGGCCAATACCGGCATCCCATATCGTTGGGCCTCATTAACAAGATTGGACAACCCCACTAAGGTCTGATGCTCATACCTGCCCCCCACATAGATAGAGAAAGCCACGGCAGATACATTAAGCCGGATTGCCTCCTCCATAGAAACAACGATTGTCTCCTTGGATAAGTCTTCCCCTACAATGCTGTTGCCGCCGGAAACCCGCAGGATAACCGGAACAGGCGTGTTGGCGTCTATGCAGTTGCGCAATACGCCGCGGGTTAACATCATTGCCTCGACATAAGGCAGGAGCGGTCCGGCGATTTCGCCGGGCTTCTCTAATCTTTTTACCGGCCCCAGGAAATAGCCATGGTCTATAGCCAACCAGACAGCGTGGCCGGTTTTTGGGTTAATCAATTTGCTGATGCGATTTTTCATTCCCCAATCCATTGCGACCTCCTTAATGAGCGCATAATTTACGCGATCGATAAAAAGCGTAAATTATATGCGCGAATTAATCCCGAAGCTTAAAGCAAAATTATCGGAGAGAATTTTGCTTTGTTTAAGCGAGGGGTCTATTCTTGCGGTTCAATAATTACCTTTAAAGAATCCCGGGCCTCGGCAACCAGCCGAAAGCCTTCCTGGATTTTATCTAAATTAAACCTATGCGTAATTAACTTCTCGGTATCTATTGCGCCCTTGCCTAATAACTCTATTGCCTCTAAATGTTCTTTGGGCGCTGCGGCATAAGATGAAGTAAGCGTTACCTCATTACGCCAAAAAGTATTATTTACAGAAAGCGGAATTTCAACACCCTCGCCTGTTGCGGCAAAGAAAAGCACGCAACCTCCGCGTTCAACCGAGCTTAAGGCCTGTTCTTGAGCAGTTTTGGCGCCGGTAGCCACGATTACGACATCTGCTCCTTTTCCCTGATTGAGCTTGCCAAAGCGCTGAACCACGTCTTGGCCCTGCGCATTGATTATCTCATCTGCGCCCAATTCTTTGGCTTTCTTCAGGCGATAATCACATATATCCGAAGCTGCTATAAAAGAGGCTTTTTTTGCCCGGGCTAACTGAATATGCAGCAGCCCCGATATGCCGCAGCCCAAAACCAGCACGCTCTTGCCCGCCGACATTTTAGCAAATCTCTGCCCGCGCAAAACACAGGCTAAAGGCTCGGTAAAGCTTGCCGCATCAAAAGACAGATTATCCGGCAAAGGATAAACTCCGCCTAATTCTACATTCTCCCGGGGAAGCCTCAAAAACTCGACGAACCCCCCGGGGTCAAAATGGGTCCTGCGCAAGGTATCGCAAACGCTCTCGTGTCCCCGCAAACAATAACTGCATTTTCCGCAAGGCACATGATGAGAAGCAGAGACCCTCTGCCCCTTCTTGCATTGCCTGAGCCCCCGGCCTACCTCTTCAATTTCACCGGCAATCTCATGGCCCAAGATTAAAGGGACGCGATCCCTGCGGTACCACTGGAGAACATCTGTGCCGCAGATGCCGCAGGCCCGAACCCGGATTAAAAGCTCACCCGGCCCTATTTTGGGCCTGGGCCTTTCTTCTATCCGGATGTCCTTATTGCTATAATAAATGGCTGCGCGCATCAGAATTGTTTTGTTAAACGTTCAATATCTACGTACTTCTTAATCAAATCCCTGATTATCCAAGCCTTCTCGAAATCTTCGGGCCTGGTTTTTACTGTTAAGTCGTGAAGCTCGGAAGCAACGCTATAGGTATCATCTTCCGCTAAAAGCAAGGGAATCTCTGCCCTTTTTACTAAATTAATTATCTTTCTCTGCGGCTTGAGCCCCCCGCTCAAGACAATACCTGCTATATGAACACCTTTTTTTGCCCTGGCCTTCTGAAAACCCACCACCGCTGAAATTATATCATCCCTATCGCCGGGAGTAACAATCAGGCTTCCTCCTGAGAAATATTTTAAGGCATCGTGCGAATCCATTGCTCCTATCAGAATCTTCGCTACTGTTCTCTGCAGAAATTCGGCGCCGCCGAGCAACTTTAAGTTTAGCTCCTTTAGAACCTGCCCAACCGTAGGCGCGGAAAGCAACTTCTTATAGGGTATTACCCCCAAGACCTTCAATCCTTTTCTTTTTAATCCCATCCGCACCAGGCGATTAACTTTCCGGTACTTGTGCGGTTTTACTTTGTTGACTATAACGCCGGCTATCTTTACCTTCTTTTTTTCAAAGAGAGCGGCGTTGAGCATAATCTCATCGATGGGCCTGCCAATGCCGCCTGAGGAAACTATTACTACCCTTGAATCAAGCATTTTGGCTACCGTAGCATTAGAAAGGTCAAATACAGAACCTACTCCGGCGTGGCCGGTACCTTCAATTACTACTAAATCTTTGCCTTTGGCCACGCGTTTAAACGCCGTTTCAATCTTTTTGGCCAAGCGATTTCTCTTGCCATCTAAAATATATTCTTTGGTAAAACCCCTCTCTACGGCTATCGGGCTCATATCTTTAATATTGCATTCAATATTGCAAACCTTCTCTATCAATAGCGAATCCTCATCTACCTTTGCGTGCTCCTCAATCAGATATCTCTGCCCAATCGGCTTGATAAAACCTACTTCTTTAAACCTCTCGGCAAAGGCACAGATTAGCCCCAAGCTAACTGTTGTCTTGCCGTCATTTTGCCCGGTTGCGGAGATAAAAATTTTGTGCACTTTTTTCCCCTGGGGCATCTATTTTTTCTCCCACCTGAGCAGTTCAATCACCTTGGCCAGGGTTGAACCCCGATCAATCTCGGCCCTTAACCTATTCTCCTGCTCTAAAACGCCCATAGCCCGGTTGGTAATCTCAACTGCCTTCTCTTTAGGGATACAGACCACGCCGTCATCGTCGCCGACTATCCAGTCGCCGCTATTGACTCTTCTGCCTCCTACTATAACGGGAACACCTATCTCGCCAAAACCCTTTGGTTCTCCGGCAGCAGGCGTAATCAGCTTTGAAAATACGGCAAAGTGTAATTTACATATCTCTGACGTATCCCGAACCGCCCCATCAATTACCACGCCGGCAATCTTCTTCTGGATAGCGCCATGGGTAGCCAGCTCCCCCCATATTGCCGGACCCACACCGGCGGCGTCAATTACTATTACCTGGCCTTCGCTTGCCCGGTCCACCGCCTGAACAGTTTTAGCCCAATCGCCGGGATAGGTGCGCACGGTTAAGGCCGGGCCAACCATCTTTAACCCCTTTACAATCGGATAAATACCTTTTAACTCGCCGCTTCTATGCATGGCATCGGTTAAGTTGGCCGTAGAAACTTTTTTGAGCACTTTAATGACTTCATCTTTTGAAACGCGCTTAAAAAACCTGCTTAAAATCGGTTCGCCCTTAAGCATGGCCTTCTTTATCTGGCCGGCTGCCTGTTTTGGATTATGGGCCTTGGTTATTGCCCCACCGACTATTACGATTTTGGCGCCGGCTTTTATCGCCTGGTGCGCAGTTTCGGAATTTATCCCTCCGGCGCAGGCAACGGGAATATTTACGACAGCGGTTACCTTACGCAATTTAGAAAAGGCGTCTTTCCCTTCCATCTGCTCGTCAATTGCGCAATGCACGCCGATATAATCAACGCCTAAGGCCTCCACTTCCCTGGCCCGTTTTTCTATATCCTGTTCTTTAATCTCTATTAAATCGGCCTCTACTTTTATGCCGTAATTCTTCCCTGCCTCCACGCACTCGCGGATAGTGGCATCCGAGGCCGCACCCAGCACGCAGACGACATTAGCGCCGGCCTTGGCTGCGGCTTCGGCCTCAATCCTGCCTACGTCCATAATCTTCATATCTGCCACAATAGTGGCTGTTGGAAACCTTTTGCGCAGGCCCCTAATGCTGTCCAGGCCTTCACTCTTGATTAAAGGCGTACCCGCTTCCAGCCAATCTACGCCGCCGGCCGCTGCCTCTTCGGCAATCCTTAATGCCCTGCTCAAATTCAAAAAATCCAAGGCTACCTGTAATACCGGCTCCATGTCAGTCTCCTATAATCTGCACAACTATTTCCCTTGAACGCGGCCTGTTGTCAAAATCTATAAACACAATCTGCTGCCATGTGCCCAGATGCAGCTTTTTATTGGAAAAAGGGACGCTCAATGAAGGCCCCAGCATCGCCGCACGCACATGCGAGAAGCCATTGCCGTCCTGCCATCTCAGGTTATGGTGGTATTTGCCGTCTCGCGGGGCAATTAGCTCAAAGGCCTCTTTGGTATCCTTAATCAGGCCCGGCTCGTATTCAATGGTAGTCAGGCCCCCTGTTGAACCCGAGACAAAAACAACAGCCACGCCGTCTTTAACCTTAGCGGCTTCTACGCAATCAGCTACCCTGCGGGTAATATCAATTATATCCGTCTCGCCATTTGAGCTTAATTTAATCTTTTTCGTAACTACTGCCATCTCTTGCCCCTACTTTTTTCTATACGCATCTAGAAATGATGCACAATAGATGTGTTTGTTTAATAAAAGCTCGGCGGTAATCACTGCATCCATCAGCTCCTTATCCATCGGGTCAACTATGGCCGCATCCAGGCCTTGAGCCGCAGCCATTACCAAAAAGGTCCTGTTAATCAAACCTCTTTTGTCCGTCCCTTGAGAGACATTGCTTAAACCTACCACCGTCTTTGGCGGCGGGTCGGATAAAAGACGGAATTCCCTGATTGATTCCAATACCTCCTGCGCCTGTGCTTGGGCCACATTTACGGGCAGGATTATCGGGTCAAGATAGAGCTCCTCCAGATTTATTCCCGCTTCCATACAGGCGGAGACTATCTTTGCCGCATATTCGCTTCTTTCGTTTTTATCCCGGGGGATACCTTTCTCCATCGTCAGACCAATCAGGCCCGCGCCGTATTGCCTGGCCATGGGAACAAACACATCCAGCTTTTCTTTAACTGCCGTAGTGGAATTAATAATCGCCCTGGCTTTAACTAACTTTAAGCCCTCTTCAATAACATCGGCCTTTGTGCTGTCCAGCGCTAAAGGAACATCCGTTACTTCCTGAATTGTCCGGATCAGCCACTTCATCGCATCCTTCGCATCAGCCGCTGCCGGGCCGACATTTACATCCAAAACTCCTGCTCCGCAAGCAACCTGCTTCCCGGCCAGGCCCTGGATTGCGGCCTTATCCTTATCGGCGATGGCCTTTGCTACATCCTTGAACATCCCGTTAATCCGCTCGCCGATTACTAACATACTTTTGCTATCCCTTCTTCATTAATCTCGCAATAGTTTTTCTGATAATCGCTACTGCCTTGGGATGTCTCATAATCAAAAGGTCCGCGCCGGATAAAAGCACCGACATTGCCGTTGCTGCTTCCCAGAGGGGCCCGCGTTCTTTCTCGCTTCCCCATTCGGGATGTTCCGACTGAAGGCCCTTTGCTTCTTTCGCCCGCCAGGCCTCACTCCCCACAAAGCAGACAAAAGGCATAGAAAGCATCTTATCGCCCACAAACGCGGCCAAGCGGGCGCGCTCCATAATAGAATAGGCATATTCCATTCCGTAACCCAGGGCCCCGATAGTGGGGTTCATCGCGATTTTAGTTATGTCAAAACCCATATCGGAAATCAGGATATTCACCTGTTTGGCGATGTTGATATCTATCGGTGATTCGCCGATAATATTATGCCCGTCGGCAAGGCAGGCCGCCGTAAGGGTCTTGTAATTATCTTCCGTGGCGTCGCCGAATAGACAATTCTCGCCCTTGGCTGCCTCGGCGCATTTGGGCAAAACCAGATTATCCTTCTCGTCGTGCTCACAGCCTAAGACAATCAGCGGAACCCCCACAGCCTCCAGAATAGACTTAACCGTCGCAGCCGCTTGATCAGCGGAGGCATCGCCAAAATCAGGATGAGTTCCCCGAAGCCTTAAACATAAAATTTCGGCTTTATATTCATTGACGCACTTTTTGGCCCATTCAACCGGGTTACTCAATACATCCTTAAAGGGTTCTTTAAGGGCCTGGGGCCAATCTGCGGGTTCTTTATCCTCTATCTCCATGGCAATTACAGGAGCATTGGGCATATCCCCCTCATCGAATAGATAAGGCAAGGTAGTCTGGCCACCCACCGTAATCTTCGAGGTGCGCGTCCCCCCTTCTTCCTTCGTAGCGCCAATGGTCAGCCTATTGATTGCGTTGGACCACTTCTCTTTTACCAGTTCAACTGCCATCCTGAAATACCTCCCCGCACATCTTATTAATTGCTTTTATACTTTTAGAATCTTCCGAGAGCTCACTAAGACTATTTCCGGCAACGCTCAGTTTCGACACTTCTTCATCCTGCGGGATTGTACCCGCCAGAGAAATGCCTAATTTATCAATCTCGGTTTTTAACTGATTTATCTCTTGCGGCACTCTATTGATAACCAAATGCGCAGCCTTAACTTTTATCTTGAGTTCTTTTGTCAAATCAATAATTCTTTTTGCCGAACGTAAACCCACCGCGCTGTAATCGCTGACGATGAATAAAAGGTCTATTTTTCTTGCTGTGCGCCGGGAAAGGTGTTCCATCCCCGCCTCGTTATCAATCAGGATATAGGCATAGCTTTTGCTCAAGTTCTCTATCAACATACGCAACAGGTTATTCGCCGCACAATAGCAACCCGGCCCTTCCGGGCGGCCCATAGTTAAAAAATCAAAGCCCTGGGCTTCAACAAGCGACTGTTGAATCTGATAATCCAGATATCCGGCCTTGCTCATGCCCTGAGGCACGCGGCTTAAGTCCTCACTCATCTCATCTACAATAGAGACAATGTTGTTTTCGGAGTTTATCCCTAAGGCCTGGTCTAGATTGGCATTGGGGTCGGCGTCCACCGCAAGGATAGAATCGCCCTTGTGCTTCGCAAGAAGCCATTTAATAATCAGCGCGGAAACTGTTGTCTTCCCGGTTCCGCCTTTTCCGCAAACCGCAATTGTGTAGCTCATTTCTTCTTCACCTTTACACTAGGAAACCGGCTTAAGTCCGTATGCGGAAAGAACAGGGCCGAGACATATTCGTCCATATAGGTCGGCTCGGTACTCAATTCAATATAGGTCATCTTCCCGGCTATCTCCTCGGCCTGATGCTTGGCCTGGGAAGAGAGCAGGATTTCCCTTGCCCCGACCAGGGAGCTGTTGCCGATAAAGGAGAACTTTTTTCTCGGAAGGTCGGGCAGCAGCCCGATAGTTACGGCCTTCTCTATATCAAGATATGTGCCGAAGCCACCGGCAATATAGAACTGTTCAATGTCCTCAAAAGAAAGGTTCAGCTTCTTCAGCAAGATTGCGCTGGCAGCGTAGATGGCCCCTTTGGAGCGTTTCAGATTCTCAATATCCTCTTCTGTAATTACTATATCGTGCCCGGTAGCGCTATCTTTTTTGGATGCAAGAATAAACTCTTTGCCTTCGGCAAATTTACCGTTGCGGTTGATAATTCCTGTCTTCAGTAACTCGGCAAGGCAATCGATGTAGCCTGAGCCGCATATCCCGCAGGGTTTGGCGCCGCCGATGGTAGTAACTTTGATTTTATCGGGCGGGGAGATTCCTACTCTCTGGATTGCGCCATCTGTTGCCCGCATTCCGCATTTGACGCCGCTGCCCTCAAAGGCCGGGCCGGCGGAAGCCGCGCAGGAGACCATCCATTCGCGCTTGCCTAAGACTATCTCGCCGTTGGTGCCTATGTCAATAAGCAGAG
This sequence comes from uncultured Planctomycetia bacterium, assembly GCA_964586605.1. GTDB lineage: Bacteria > Omnitrophota > Gorgyraeia > JAFGHF01 > JAFGHF01 > CAZPGX01. The sequence goes on along the minus strand of CAZPGX010000004.1, from coordinate 17,434 downwards.
TCAGCTTATCCGTCCTATTCAACCCGCAAGCCAGGACGCCCGCCGTAATATCTCCGCCCACATAGGTGCTCACCCCCGGAACGCAGGACAATAACCCTCTTGGGTTGATCTTGATGGCCGATTCTGCCGCCCTGATTACCGGGACAAAATTGGCGGTAGAGACGTATGGCTCGCGTCTGATGAATTTAGGGTCAACCCTGAGCAGCAAATGAATCATCGTGGTGTTGCCGGCGCAAAGCACTGCGTTTATACTGTTTAAGCTGACCTGATGCTCATCCACCAGGACCTGAATTATGGCATTGATGTTATCAATAACCGCATGATGAAGTTTTTCCAGTCCTGCGCTCTCCTGGGCATAGATAATCCGCGTGATTACGTCGCTGCCGAATGAGGCCTGCTTATTATGCGTGGCCTTGGTGCCCAGGACCTGGCTGGTATTCAGGTTGACCAGCTGGCCGGAGACAGTGGTTGTCCCGATATCCAGGGCAATGCCGAAATTTCTGTCTGAAGTATCGCCCGGCTCGACAGAAACAATCTCTACCGTGCCGTTGCGCTTGCCTAAGAGAACCGTTACCTTCCAATCACTCTCCCTGAATAGGCGGCCCAGGCGCTTGATGTTGGTCAGGCCCGTTTGCATTATGGGTATATTTCTGTTTTTCTTGACTTCCCGATAGAGCCGCTCCAGGTCACTCAGGGTATCGGTCAAACTCGGCGGGGGCAGTTCAACATAGAGTTTAGTAGCCAGGGGGCTGTGAGTAAACAAATCTTCCCTGACTACGCCTTTTCCCTTATCTACATCCACTGCCTGGCTGTAGATTCCCCTCAAGCGCAAAAGCCTGGCATCCTTTTCGGAGACCTTATCTAAATCCAGCCTTGATTCCGCGGGCACTTCCACCTCTACGTCGCTGTGCACGGTGGTCTGGCAGGCCAGACAATAGCCTTTGCGCCTTTCCTCCATAGAAATCCTGCCGGAGGGTTCGGTTTTAATCTCGCCTTTTCTGACAATCACCTTGCAGCGTCCGCAGACACCATCCCCGCCGCAGCTGGAATGGATATACACCCCCGCCGCCACTGCAGCAGATAAAAGGTCCCTTCCCTTATGCACCTCTATCTGCGTAGCCTGAGGATGATAAAACGTTATCGTGTACGTCTCTTTCTCCATCACTGTAATGACTTAAGATAGGAGGGGAGGGCGGAGGCCTCTTTGGGGCCGACCTTTACCTTCCAGCCCGACTCCTCCTCTAATTTTCCGCTTAATACCGCAACGTAACCGGGAATAATTATCTCCTGATGCGAAACCTTCTCCTTAATCCCGCATTCATTCAGGGTCTTGGCAATCGTCTCGGCGGTAAATTTCTCCGCGGCCCAGGCAGTTAAAACACTCAAGCCTTCGGCATATGAGGCAATAATGTAAGAGGGAACCCTGCTTCCCTCAACCTCTGCCTCTACCGTAAAATAGGTCAAGGAAAAATTAGTAGTAACCATAACCGGCGATTTATCCGTTACTGCGCCAATCTCATAAACCCTGGGCTCAACCTGAAGCGGTTTCTGCGGGTCGGTATAGATATTCTGCCTTATGGTTAAAAGCGGCAGGACCTGCTGCGGCTCAAAGGCCTTGATAATTACTATCCCGGCGTACTTGGCGATGTATGCGGTTGCCTCCATAACCTCCTGATATGGGTCATCCGAGGTTGTAAAGGCTATTGTGGGATAACCCATCGGCCGGAAGTTTTTCTTCAAGGCCAACCGCCGGATTTGGGTCAACTCGCTAATCTTCGGCGCTAAATCCCCGGCCTGCGCATCCAGGACCAACTCCTCTACACCCTGCGCGGCAATCTTCTCCGACAACTCCGCTAATTCATCTAAACTATCCGCGCGTATTGCCAGAGGCAAAGAATTCTCTTTAGCTATCTTGGCCATAGCCTGCCAATTATTCTTAGTGGCCGCATAGAGTAAGGGCCGCCTTTCTTTTGCTAAGGCCGCGGCTTCTTTAATTACCTCGGGGTCTTCGCTAATTAATACCAAATTTAGTTTTGATTGCGCTAAGGCCTTTTTGATTAACCCAACAAAGGCCTCCTTTTTGCCGCTGGCGCATTTTAAGGCCAATAAATCTACGCTGATCTGCTGGCCCACGCGCTCAAATTGCAATTTATTTGCCTTGGCTATTTTCTCCTCAACCTCGGAGGCGCCTGCGCTATCTTCAATTAAGAGACCGATTCCTGTAGGATGATAAAAGGTCTCCTCGTGGCGAAACATTACTGTCTCGTTTCCCACTTCCAACTTGTTCTCGCCTGCGCCGATAGTTATCAGTTTTACCGGTGGACGCGATGCGCTCTCTAAAGCGCTCTTGGCCTGACCCGAGACATGCGGGCATTTGTCTAAGTTCACCTTTTTGGCGGCAATCTGCATGGCAAAGGCCAGGCAGGTGGGAAAACCGCAGTCTTTGCAATTGGTCTTGGGCAACAGTTTATAGATTTCAAGTCCAGATAAAGCCATTCTAAATCTCCTTACATCAACGGCGGCATTTTTAAGGCCGGATGCCCCACTTTTTCTAAATGTTTTAACAGTTCTTCGGAAGTGGTGGCCGCGGATTCATCGCCGATCTTATTTATTAAATCCGGATCTCCCTCTTCTTCGCATCTTTTCTTTAATTTATCTCCGAGGGCCTCCTTCAGCCCCTTAGGCATCCAGACAATCCTCTTTAAGCCCCCGTCGGCAGAAATGAATTTCTTGCTCACTAAATATAATTTCCCCACACCCATAAAACCGGGGGTCTGGGCGCCTCCGCCCACCGAGCCGGCTAAGGTTGAGAAACTCATCCCGCAGGGGGTTGTGCCGCTGTATTCGCGGTTGACCACCATAAAGCCGTTTGCCTCAGGCAAAATCGCAACAATGCACTCAAAACATCCGCAGCTTGTCTCCGGATAGGTCATAATAGAATATCCATGGAATCTTTCCAGGGTCTTGTTTGACTTCTGGTATACAAACTCATTTACGCCCTTCCATTCGCCTTTGACCGGATCCAGGCATTCCCCTTTCTTCACCGGCTGGTTTGGCCCGGTGGGATTTAATTCAAAGCAAGCCTGGGCATCCAGGATTGTGTAAGCGCCGCACAACCCCAGGCGTTCCGGCTTAACAATACAGACATGGTTTGGCGCAAAACTCTGGCATAAAGTACATGAATAAAAGGTATCCACGCTTTCGTCAGTCATTCCGGCGGTGCGCTCATCGCGTTCCTGATACGACTTCTTAGCTTCGCTATGTACTCTTTCTACATCTTCGTTTTTAGTAAAAAGTTTTACCTCGGCCTTGTCCACAATTGCGCCAAAGGTATCATGAAGCCGGGCATGGATAATTGTCCCAAAATGCTTAATCTTAAGGCCTTTCTTCCGGGCATCCTTGCTGATTCTTATCCAGCACATATCGCGCTGGCCAATATGAAACACGCCCATTGCCTCATTTAAAAAGCTATGCAGCTGCCGTTCTAAGATTGACTCAAAGTCCTTCTGCATCTTGCGGCCGGCTACCTCTACTAAAATTCCCAAAGGCAGGGCATCACCTTCTTTTACATCGTCTATCTCCGGGCCTACAACCTCTATCTTCCCGTCTTCCAGCTGATCCAGTTTTTTCATCCGCACGTATTCAAAGGCTGATGTGTATTTTCCGCCAAACTGGACATACATCTGTTCCTTGCGCACCCGCTCGCCTTCAAAAGCAGCGCTGTAGGAAACAGGGATATCTATTTTTTTAATCTTTACCTTTATTCCTCTGGCCAGAAGCGCAGTTGAAACAATCTTAGAATAATCCTGCACGCTCAATAACGCCTCGTGGAGCGTAAAAGGCGTCTGTTTTATCTCGGGAACCTTCTGATCGGTAATAACCGGAAATCCCAATCTAATAGCAGCGCATCCAGCGGCGACCTTAATATCGTCAAGCCCACCCAGGGCTAAAATTACCGCCGGCACGCGTTCTTTGCAATAATTAATATTCTTTTCCATCTCTCCTTTTTTGTTGCCGCCGTAGGTTAAAGAAGCGCGGATAGCAAAATTGGCTGCATGAATCACCGAGGTAGTCTCAGGGCCCACGGGCACAATATAGAAGTCAAGCCCTATCTGTACGCCTTCTTCAACCAGTTGGTCTCTAAAATTTTTTCCTTCGGCGCTTCCGACCAACAAAGAAAGAATGCTTTTCTGTTGAAGCTCGCGAATTATCTTAACTGCAGTTTTGCTGTCGGGGGCTGCCCCCAAGATTACGGCTACGCCGCTAATTCTGCCGTCAACAAGCTGAATCCCCAAACTGCGTAAAATAGAATCCGGAATAAAGCCCTGCCAACCGTCCTGCGGAAGTTCGCCAGTGCCATACCTGATTGCCTCAATCAATTCCGCTGCTAATGCCGTAGCCACTCCTGAATCCATAGCATCGTTCAAAAGTGAATCCCATTTATCGCCTTCGGGCACCTTCTTTAAAAGCGTCTTTGCCACGCCGGCAATCTCTTTGGCATCTTTAAGCGTTTGGGCCTCTTTACCCAGGGTAGCATATATCAAAGGCAGATAAAATCCTGTTTCCGGAAAACCGATTTTAAAATCCTCGCCCTTTTCCTTGATTAACCTATCTACCAAGCCCTCGAGCAAGCCAACTGCCTTATGCGAACCGCTCACTGCAAGCTCAGCTACAACCCTTGCCATACTTCTTGTCTCCTTCTATTTCAGGGTTTACACACCTTGCAAGGTATATAACCTTTATCGACTGCCTCCTGGCGGCTCTTAAACCAGATTTGATTTTCTGGATTCATCTTCTCAGCCCATCGGCAGTATGGATAATGAAATTTCTTACTCTTTTTATGCCCAACGAATTTGCCTGTATATGTAGATTTAGAAATGGGTAAAGCAGCGCCAATGGCAATCGGTACTTTCTCTAATCTATTTTTATCTTTATACTCACAGGTATCTACATAGGCGCCATTCCAGAACTTGTTAAACTGCTCTTTGTATATAGCGGCTATTTCTTTAGATTTTATAATCAACAGGTTTTCATCGTTCTTTAAATCTGCGCTGGCAGTCCAGTTATAAGAACCAGTGAGAGTAATGTGGTCATCAATAATACAAAATTTGTTATGCATAATGCCTGAGCCGGCTATCAGTTTCATAGTGATGCCTTTATTCTCTAAAAACCTGCTCTTGGAATATTCATAAGTGGGTTGCTCTTTATCCAGACAAACCTTAACATCTATACCTCTATCCTTTGCCTCGGTTAAGGCCTGGGCAATAGGTCTTGAGGTAAAATAGTACATCGCCACATAGACATAATCCTTCGCCTTATCAATCTCCGAAACAATCTCCTGCGCGCAGTTATCCTGTGGCGAAAATAGAACTTTTATCTGCGATTCGGCCTGGATAACAGTTTGGGCATATGTTGGAGAAATAACAAGAGATATCCAGATAAATGGTAAAACAAATAAAAAAACTTTCTTCATTAACATTCTTCTCTTCACCCTCGCCACCCCTCGCCTTAGGCGTAAGCTTTTTCAGATATAACCCTAGGATGAACTTTCTCTAATTCTGGCTTGTGAAATTTTTTAGCAATCTTTTTCAAATAAAATGTTCCTGGATTTAACAATTCAATACCTATGAGTTCGTCTTTATAATCAAAATCGAGAAAAACCTCTGGCGCAAATTCTCTAGTTCTTGCCACTTTCCTTTTCTTTAGTTCAATATAAACTGCCTTAGCCAATGTATCGAATGAAATCTTCATCTTATTCCCCCTTGACTTTTCTATCGTCTTCTTTTAACCACACTGCAGTTACCAAAACTACTTTATCCTCACTTTTTTCTTCAAAAATTACATCTAGGGTCCTAGAACCGATTTTCTTCATAACCCGTTTTCTGTGTGTTTGCCGTGTTGGCAATTTTATATCTGGATTAAATATTGTTTGTTCTACCTGCTCCCTTGTAATATTTCTTTGCTCCATCCTTTCTTTTGCGTGAATGGGACATATAATGTGCATCTTTATCCTTTACTATTTCTTCTTGCTTCAAGGGTACACTTCTGCGAACAACTTCAGAAACGGTTTGGTATATTAGTTTAAAAGTCTAAAGGTCAAAAGTTAAAAAACGGTCGCTGTCCCTATTTTCAAAGTCAAAAGTTGTACTGGAGTTTGAAGGCGCGGACTACGTTGCGCAGGAGGATGGTTACCGTAAGGGGCCCGACGCCGCCGGGAACAGGGGTGATGAAGCCTGCGCGTTCTGCGGCTTTCTCAAACTCCACATCCCCGACCAGCTTATCGCCCACACGATTCATACCCACATCAATAACTATCGCGCCTTCTTTTATCCAATCGCCCTTAACCAACCCTGCCTTGCCTACGGCCACAACCAATATCTCGGCGCGCTTTACGTATTCCGGCAAAACGCCTCTTTCACCGGTGGCAATATGGCAGACAGAGGTGGTCACGAATTTATTCAATAGCAACAAAGACAGCGGCTTTCCCACAATCTCGGAATGCCCCACAACCACGGCCTCTTTTCCGTAGAGCTTAACGCCGGTTGACTCTATCAGCTCCATGGCCGCTTGCGCGGTGCAGGGGGCTAATTGGGCATCGCCTAATAAAACATGCCCTAAGTTTTCCGGATGCATCCCTTCGGCATCTTTCTCGGGCGCAATTCTGCCCATTACCAGGCGATGGTCTATGCCTTTAGGTAGAGGAAGCTGGACAATAACCCCTGATACAGCCTGGTCCTGATTTAACTGCTTAACCATCCCCAGCAATACTCCCTGGCTGGTATTGGCCTGGAGTGTCTTCAGCACATATTCAATACCCAGCTTCTCGGCATTCTTCTGTTGCGACTTAATGTATACCGCCGAGGCCTGATTCTCCCCCACCTGGATACTGACCAGTTTTGGGACAGCGCCGGTTTTAGCCTTCAGCGCCTCAACTTCTGTCTTTAACCCTTCTTTAATCCTGGCGGCTATCTCTTTTCCCTGCAATAATTGTGCGCTCATTGTCTCTCCTAGCGATTTATTTTGCTTAAGATTTCCTTTGTTGGTTCAACCTTATTTAGCGAATAGAAATGCAGACCGGGCGAGCCGCCGGCCAGCAAATCCCTGCATTGTTCAACCACAAAATCCACGCCTGCCTTATAAGTAGCCTGGTCATCCCCGTCAAGCGGCTTAAATATATCGTGGACTTTCTGGGGGATAGTAGCGCCGCACATATCGCAGAATTTAAGCAGTTTTTGATAATTTGTGATTGGGATAATCCCGGGCAGGATACGCACATTGACGCCGAGCTTTTTTGTTCTTTCTAAATATTCAAAATAATCCTTATTGTCAAAGAAAAGCTGGGTAATCACGAATTCGCCGCCGGCGTCTATCTTAATCTTTAGATATTTTGTATCGGTTTCCTTATCCGGACAGTCAACGTGCCCTTCGGGGAAACCGGCCACGCCGATACTGAAGAAATCCCCATAGCTGCGAATCAGCTCAATTAATTGATAACAATACTCCAGTCCGCCCGGGTCGGGCTTCCAGTTTTTTTCGCCTTCCGGGGCATCGCCGCGCAGAGCGAGGATATTGCGGATATCTCTTTTTTTCATCTCGGTAATTACGTTTTTCAACTCTTCTTTGCTATGGCCCACGCAGGTAAAATGGTGCATTACCGGCAGCTCAAACTTCTTCTGCAGTTCATCAACAATCTCCATGGTTGCCTGCCGGGTGCTTCCGCCGGCGCCATAGGTAACCGAGAACCAATCGGGCTCAAGTTCTGCGAAAACCCCGGCTGTCTCCATGAGTTTAAGTTTTCCCTTCTCGGTCTTGGGCGGAAAAAACTCAAAAGAATAAGTGCGTTGTTTTTCCTTTAAAATATCGGCTATCTTTCTAATCACTTTGCCCCTTTCAAATATTTTTTTACTTCACTGTTCACCTTTTGATTAATCGCGTCTATTTCCTTCTGCATCGGCTTGAGTTCTTTTCTTATTTTAAGGACAAATTCACTGTCCTTAATGCTTTTAAGATTTATCTCCACGTTTAACAGCGCTGACTCAAAGGCGCACTTAAACATAATGGCGGCAATGGCTGTATCGGTAATTAAATTGCTGTTTCCCTTTTTAACAAGCGGCAGGCAAAGCTTAATCGCCTTGTGCGCATCCTGACAAATCTCAAAGGGCACCCTGGTTGCCTCTTTTAAGGCCTGTTCAAGCTTTTCCCGGCGCTTTTTCTTCTCATCTTCTGTTTGTTTAGGCATCCTAAGGGCAGCGGCTAAGTTTTGATAGGCATGGATATCTTCGGAAGATAGCCTGTTGAAGGCCTCGCGCAAAAGCTCCGAATCATCCAGGACGCCTGAAATCTCCTTTTCCACGGCCTTGTATTTTTCTTTTCCGATTGTAAAATTGGCCACCTTACTTGCCAGGGCCGCGCCGACTGCCCCGGCCAAGGCGGCCGCGCTTCCTCCTCCGGGCGCGGGCTTGGTGCCGGCTAAATCATCCAGATATGTCCTTAATGAGTCCTGGCACATTTAAAACAATCCTTTCACATTACCGTTTTTATCCAGATCTACTTTTTCACCCGCCGGATGAGTGGGCAGGCCAGGCATGGTGCGCATCGCACCACACAAAGGATATAAAAAGCCTGCGCCGACAGAGGCACGCACATCGCGAACGGGAAGAACAAAACCCTGCGGCCGGCCTTTTAACTTAGGGTCATGCGAGAGCGAAAGATGCGTCTTGGCCATACAGATAGGCAATTTATCGTATCCGAGTTTCGTATATAGCGCTATTGCCTTCTCTGCCGCCTGTTCATAGTGAACGCTTCCGGCGCCATAAATCTTTTTGGCAATAATCTCAATCTTTTTCTTAATCGGCCAATCCAGAGGATAGAGGAATTTAAAACTGCCTTTCTTTTCACAGGCACGCACCACTGCTCTTGCTAAGGCTGTTCCTCCGGCCGAGCCTTTGGCCCAAACCTCACTTAAGACCGCGTCTTCTGCACCGGCGGCTATCGCCTTTTTGCGGATCAGCTCTGTTTCTTTCCCGGTATCGGAAGGAAATCTATTTATCGCCACAACCACGGGCAAGCCAAAGAGCTTCATATTCTCTATCTGTTTCTCTAAATTAGCACAGCCTTCTTCCAGGGCTTGCAGATTTTCCTTTAACAGCCCGGGGTCAAGCGGTTTTCCGGCAACAACGGAAAACCTGCCCGAATGCATCTTCAAGGCGCGGACAGTAGCAACTAAAACCACGCAATCGGGCACAAGGCCGCTGATCCGGCACTTGATATTGAAGAATTTCTCTGCCCCGCAGTCTGCGCCGAAACCGGATTCGGTAACCACATAATCCGAAAGCTTCAGGGCAATCTTATCGGCCAGGATAGAACTGTTGCCGTGGGCTATATTGGCAAAGGGGCCGGCATGCACAAAACAGGGCGTGTTATCCAGGGTCTGAAGCAGGTTGGGCTTGACGGCATCTTTCAATAAAACCGCCATTGCCCCGGCTACTTTGATATCCTCGGTAGTAACCGGCTTACCGTCTTTTGTGGTGGCTAAGACAATCCGGCCCAGGTCCTTACGCAGGTCTTTAAGCCCCGAGGTCAAGGCAAGAATGGCCATTACCTCGCTGGTCACTGTAATATCAAACCCGCTATCGCGCTCAAAACCGTCCTGCGGGGTACCTAAACCAATCTTGATATTACGCAGGAACCTATCCGAGACATCGGTTACCCGCCGCCACATTATTGAGGCCGGGTCTATATCCAGCGGATTTCCTTTAAGGATTGAATTATCCAAAAATGCCGCGCAGAGATTATGCGCCAGGCCTACCGCATGCACATCGCCGGTGAGGTGAAGATTGAAATCCTCCATCGGGATTACCTGGGAGTATCCTCCTCCGGCAGCGCCGCCTTTGATCCCGAATACGGGGCCAAGTGAGGGCTGGCGGATACAAACAGCGGCGTCTTTTTTAATTCTGTTTAAGGACATTGCCAGGCCGATAGTGGTAACGGTCTTACCTTCGCCTAAAGGGCTAGGCGTAATCGCCGTAACATCGATGTATTTTCCGTTTTTTCGTTTTTTCAGGCGTTCCAAAACCGATAAAGACACCTTGGCCTTGTAATTTCCGTAAAGCTCAAGCTCTTTTTCCCTCAAGCCTAGTTTTTTGGCAATCTGTTTTATCGGTTTTAAGCGCGCCCGGCGGGCTATCTCTATATCTTGAGGAAGCTTCTTCATCCCTTAGCCACCTCTTTGGCAATAGTCTGGAGTTTGGTCAGATACTTTTCGCAGTCTTCTTCCTTGTATAGAGGCGTGCCCATTCCGCAGGGCAAGGTAATTAAATCGCCTTGCTGAAAATCCTTGATGTCTCCTGATTCTTTAACGCCCCAGGCAATTCTTTTTCCGCTTCTGTATCTGGAGTACTTGGTCAGGTCATATTTGGAGGCATCGAAGCTGACGATTTGAAGGTCGGAATCAAATAACAGGTCCCAATCCATATTTCCGCAGACATGCGCTCCCGGCACTACATCAAAGCTGGCAAACAAGGCCCGCCACAGCTCCCGGAAATTCGCGCCCGATTGCCCCAGGGCCGGTTCGTCCAGAAAAAGGATAATCTCCTCAGCCTTAAGGCCCTTGATAATCGCCGAGATATGCGCATATATCTTTTCAATTACCTCGTCTTCCTTGTAGCCGCTTAACATCAAGGTTGCCGGGCCGACGCACTGGATTTTTACCGTCTCAAAGCTATGTTTCTTAAATTCGGCCAAACAACTTAAGCGCCCCGGACGCTTGATATATTCCAGCATCGCATCACCGCATTTTGGCAGCTCAGGCAGAAAAGGAATCTCATGCTTAAGGCTGTACTTTACAGCCTCATTTACGTCTTCAAGCGGCAATGAACCTATCTGGGTAATGATTTTTTGCTCTTCCATAATCAAGATTTAATCAGGGCCAGGGTCTCTGCCCGGGTTTTTGAGTTGGTCCTGAATACGCCTCTGACTGCACTGGTAATAGTTAACGCCCCGGGTTTTTTCACCCCGCGCATAGTCATACAGAGATGGTTTGCCTCAATGACTACCATCACTCCTTTGGGTTTTAATTTTTTCATGATCACATCGGCTACCTGCGTGGTCAGCCGCTCCTGCACCTGCAGGCGCTTGGCAAGGGTGTCCACGACCCTGGCCAGTTTACTTAAACCGGTTACCCTGTTCCCTTGAGGCACATAGGCCACATGGGCCTTGCCGATAAAGGGCAAAAGATGATGCTCACATAGCGAATACAGGGAGATATCTTTTACCAAGACTATCTCATCGTGGCCTTCGGATAAGAGGACCTCGAGTTCTTTTCCCGGGTCCTTGTTTATCCCGCTTAAGATCTCTTCGTACATCTCGGCCACCCTCTCGGGTGTGCCTAAAAGGTCGGCGCGCTTAGGATTATCCCCCACCGCCTCCAGTATATCCCTTACAGCCTTGATTATTTTCTTCTTGTTCATCTGATTAATGCCTAAAATGCCTCGTCCCGGTAAAGACCATGCTGATGCCGTATTTATTGCAGGCCTGGATAATCTCCTCATCCCCTATTGAGCCGCCGGGCTGGATAATTGCCACAACTCCTGCGGCGTGCGCCTGCTGAATCGCATCCGGTTTGGGAAAAAAGGCATCGCTGGCCAAAACTGCCCCGCGCCTTTTCTCGCCTGCCTTTCTGGAGGCAATGAACACCGAATCTACCCGGGACATCTGCCCGGCACCGATACCTACGGTCTTTGTCCCCTGGCATAAGACTATCGCATTGCTCCTTACATGCTTGACAATCTTCCAGCCGAATAAAAGAGAGCGTATCTGGTCTTTGGTAGGCGCGGTCTTGGTTACCGGCTTAAGCTCAATTGCCTCTATGGTCTTTAAATCCATGTCCTGAATTAAGAGCCCGCCGACCACCTTTTTGTAGTCCTGTTCTTTGGCGCTTGTTTTCTTAAAATCAGGCACCTCAAGGAGGCGCAGGTTCTTTTTGCTTGAGAAAATCCCTTCGGCGACATCGTCAAAACCGGGAGCAATGATACACTCAACAAAGTCCGCTTCACGCATTATGACCTCGGCCAATTCTTTATCTACCCTGCCGTTAAATCCCACGATGCTGCCGAAGGCGCTTAAGCGGTCACAATCCAGGGCATCCAGATAGGCCTGGGCCAGAGAGTCTGCCGTGGCCGCGCCGCAGGGGTTGGTGTGCTTGATTACGCTGGCAGCGGGCTGCTCAAAATCCTTGACTATTTCAATGGCGGCGTTTAAATCTATTATATTATTGAAAGACAATTCTTTTCCCTGAAGCTGCCGGGCATTACAGATTCCCGACTCCTGCGCCTGCGGGTCTTTATAAAAGGCGGCCTTCTGGTGCGAATTTTCGCCGTAGCGCAAGTCCTGCACCTTTTCAAAAGTTAGATTTAACTGTTCGGATTTCGGATTTCGGATTTCGGATTTTTGAGCAAGGTAATTATATATAGCAGTATCGTACTCCGCGGTTCTGGCAAATACTTCAGTGGACAGTTTTTTAAGAGTGTTTCTAGAAAGTGAGCCATTATTTTCTTTTAGCTCTTTAATTATTTCAGGATAGCTGGCAGGATTGGTAATAACTGCCACGGATTTATAGTTTTTGGCCGCGCTTCTAAGCATCGAGGGCCCGCCAATATCAATATTCTCAATGGCCTCGTCTAATTTTACGCCTTCCCTGGCTATTGTTTTCTCAAAAGGATAGAGATTTACCACTACCATATCAATCATTTCTATGCCGTGTTCCCGGGCCTGTTCCATATGCGCTGCCTCGTCTCTTAAGGCCAGCAGCCCCCCGTGGATCTTAGGGTGAAGCGTCTTTACCCGGCCGTTCATCATCTCCGGGAATCCCGTATATTCGGAGACGTCCTTAACCGGCACGCCCAGCTCTTTAATTTTTCCGGCTGTTCCGCCCGTAGATAAAATCTCTACGCCAAATTCATTCAAGACCTTGACTAAGTCTTCAATTCCTGTCTTATCCGACAGGCTGATCAACGCCCGCTTAATCTTTACCATTTACTCCCCTTTCTAAATAAAAAAGGCCTGGATAAAAACCCAGGCCAACGATTTTTATTTAAGCCTCACCATGGTTGATTCCATGCTGCCAGAAGCACAACCCATTGTTCTAAAGCCCCTATATTGTATATCCTGCCCCTTCAAAAATCAAGTAAAAACTTTGTGTTCCCTTTTCTTTGTAGTTTGAATTTTAGTTTTTTCAGGAAATTCATATAGTCAATAATCAACTTGCCGTTTAAATGGTCTATCTCATGAAGCAGAACGCGCGCCAACAGGCCCTTCGCCTCTACTTCTACCATTTGGCCTTTCTGATTTAACCCTCTGACCACTACCTGATCGGGCCTTTCTATATTCACCAGGGCACCGGGCAGGCTAAGACAACCCTCTTCCATCGCGTCTTTTCCCTTAACCTTAAGCACCTCGGGGTTAGCCAGTTTAAGCGGCCCCCTTCCTATATCCGTAACAATAATCTTGCTGTTAACCCCCACCTGCGGCGCGGCCAGGCCTATCCCCGAGAAATGGCGCATCGTGTAAAGCATATCTTCAAAAAGCGCTATCTCTTTCCCGGTAATCTCCCCAATATTTTCAGACTTTTTGCGCAGTACCTGCTCGGGGTATTTTCTAATCTCTAATATTTTCATTTTTGCCCAAAGTTTTTATTTATCTTTTCCATTCTGTCTCTGTCTTTTTTGTTCAATTTAGCCAGGCATTCGCTGTAAAAATTGCATCTGGGACAGCAGATATCTTCTTCGTGGCGCTCTCCGCGGTACCACTTTGTATCGCAACTCCAGTAGACCTGGCACCTCTCGCAACAGTGCAGTTTTGCCTTCTTCCACCTGATCATTTTTTAGCGCCTCCTTTTTAGGATTTTCAAGATGCCTTTATGCACGGCTCGGTTTGAGGCAATATACCTTTTTGTATCTATGCTCCAGGGCTCGCCTTTAAAATCTGTTGCCTTTCCGCCTGCCTCCTCGACTAAGAGAAGCCCGGCGGCAAAGTCCCAGACCTTATCGTTAAATTCTACCTCTGCCTCGGCCTTACCCTCGGCTAGATAACTTAAAGCCCTCACAGTAGAACCAAACATACGGATATTGAAGACCTGATCTGAAAGCTTACCTAATTCTTTAAGCATCTCAACCTTGTTAAGGCGGATGCTGCTGTCATAAATCAAGGTGGCCCGGTTTAATCTTCTTTTGGAAACGGTTATTCTTTTGCCGTTGAGATAAGCGCCTTTTCCTTTTTGGGCAATGTAGAGCTCATCTGTTAGAGGCATATAGATTAAGCCCAAAACAACCTTTTCCTTAAATGCTACGGCTACAGAGGTACCAAAGACCTCTAACTGATGGACAAGATTGTGCGTTCCGTCTATCGGGTCAATAATCCATTTGAATCCTGAAGCCGAGACAAGATCGGGGCTTTCTTCGGAGATGATACCGTCCTGCGGGAAGTGCTTCTTGATTAATCTGATGATTGCCCGCTCGCACCTTTTGTCAATATCGGTTACCAGGTCGCGGTCGCCTTTGCTCTTGACCTTGAGAGTGCGGCCAAAGCCGGCTGAGATGATTTTGCCTATTTCTTTGCAGGCCCTAACGGCTATCTTCTTTCTTGCCTCAATATTTTTCTTCATTCTTCCTCTCTTGCGCC
>CAZPGX010000004.1:0-2658 GCA_964586605.1 uncultured Planctomycetia bacterium | reverse complement strand
CCTGACCATATTTGCCCCTTCTTCTATGGCCGCTTGATAACTATTAGTCATCCCCATAGAAAGATATTCCATTTCCACCCCGCTAAGGCCCAATGCGCCGATTTTACCAAAAATCTTCTTTGTCTCTTTAAAATATGGGCGGGCCTCCTCGGGATTGCCAAAACGCGGGCCCATAGTCATCAGGCCCATCACTTTTATATTCCCCAGGCAGGATATTCTTTTTATAAACGCCTCGGCCGCATCCGGAAATACACCGAACTTTTGTTCTTCGCGGCCGCTGTTTATCTCCACAAGCACCGGCATGACCTTGCCCTCTTGCGCGCAAAAGCGGTCAATCTGTTCTGCCAGTTCTTGAGAATCAACGGTCTCAATCATATCAAAAAGCTTTACTGCTTTCTTTATCTTATTTTTCTGCAAATGCCCGATAAAATGCCATTTTACTCTGTTGCCGATTACCCTGTATGCCTTCTCTGCCTCCTGGAGATAATTTTCGCCGATAATTTTAACGCCCGCTTCTATGGCCTCTTGAATCTCTGCTGCATTTCTGGTTTTGGCCGCAGCTACCAATTCAACACCAGGCGGCAACTCCTGTAACATCTTGCGAACATTCTCTTTAATCATACCGCTTCTACCCTTTTGACCTGCGGAACCTTAGCCTTAATCAACTGTTCTACCACGCCCGTGAGGGTCATCTGGGCCGAGGGACAGCCGTAACAGCCGCCGGTAAGCTTGACTCTGACTACTCCCTCCTCGGTTACATCCACTAACTCCACGCCTCCGCCATGCGTAGCCAGCATCGGAGCCACTTCTTCTTTTAGTATTTTCTCGATCTCTTCCCGCATTCTTTATCTCCCTTACTTCTCTTTTGTCTTAGCTGGATTCACATGCACCATTACATCGCGAATATTGCGTACTTTCTTACGCAGCTTACTTTTCACCCCAACCGCTATCCTGTGCCCTTCGTCTACGCTGAGGCTGCCGTCTACAGCTATCTCTAAATCAATAGTAAAGGTAGAACCCCGCTGGTGAACTTTAATGCTATCTATCCTTTCAACGCCCTTAACTTCGCGCACTAAGTCCTTAATCGCATTAATCAAATCGGCATTCGGCCGCTCGTCCATTATTATTCCCACATTTGAACGGATAAGCCTGATGGCTATGCCAACAATCAGCCCGGAAACTACCAGCCCTGCTAAGGGGTCCAGAAATAAAAATGAAACTTTGGCGCCGGCAATACCGACTAAGGCCGCTATCGAGGAATAGGCGTCTGAACGGTGATGCCAGGCATCGGCAACTACTGCCGGGTTATTGCTTATCTTACCCACCTTAACGGTATAGCGAAACAGCGCCTCCTTAAGAATAATGGAGATTGCAGCAGCAAAAAGGGCAATGTTTAGCGGGGCATTAAATTCCTGCCGCATAATTGCCCTGGCTGCCGAGACCCCCGCATAGCCGCCGATCCCTAAAATAATCAAAGAAACCAGGCTTGCGGCAATTGTCTCTGCATTGCCATGGCCGTAAGGATGCTCTTTATCGGGCGGGCGCTCGCCGATACATATACCTGCATAAACCACCAGTGAGGTCAGGATATCGGAAAGAGAATGCAGGGCATCGGCAATCATCGCCTTGCTTAAACCCATTATCCCGGCAAATAATTTAAAACCGGTTAAGGCCACATTGGCAGCCAGCCCTACCTGAATGCAGGTCTTGGGGGTAAAAAACTTAAGTTTAGTTGTACTCAACAGAGGTAGCTATCCTTTCTTCTCTTTCTTTCAAGATTGCCTCAATGGACTCTAAGTCTTTGCGGCTAATCTTCCAGCCTGCAGCACCGGCATTTTCTTCTATCTGCGCAGGACGTCTTGCGCCGACGATACTTGAGGTTATGCCCTCCTGGGCAGTAATCCAGTTTAAGGCAAAAGGGGCCAGGCCCCTTTTGTATTTGGAGGCAAGTTCTCTTAATTTCAGGAGAGTCTCTTTATTAATCTCAAAATTTGCTTCTTTAAGGTCGTAATTGACATCCCGCACTCTATCGTGGGGGACTTTGCTGCCGAAAAAGAACTTTCCGGTTAAAACTCCGCTATTTAAAGAGCTGTAAACGATAACGGCGATGTTGTTTTTGCGGCAAAAAGGAAGGGTTTCGCTCTCTATCTCCCTTCTGAACATATTATATTTCGGCTGAAGGCTGTGCAGGGGGCAGTGTTTCATAAACTCCTGCATCTGCGGTACATCGTAATTGCTCACCCCCACAGCTTTAATCCTGCCCTTCTGGTAGATTTTATAAAGCGTCTGGGCGGTCTCGGCTATAGGGGTATCGGCATCGGGATAATGCACCTGGTATAGGTCAATCACGTCGGTGTTTAGCCTTCTTAAAGAGTCTTCTATCTCTTCTAAGATGCTTTCTCTTTTTAAACATTCAAAGCTGTCTTCGCTATCGGGCCTCTTCCAGCGCAGGCCCACTTTTGTAGCCAGGACTACCTTTTCACGCAGGTTTTCTTCCTTGAGCGTCTGGCCGACTATGGTTTCCGAGCGGCCGTTGCCGTAAACAGGGGCGGTATCAATAAGATTTATCCCCAGCTGAATAGCCCGGCAAAGGGTTTTCTGCGAGGATAAGTCATCCTGTTTGCCCCACCATTTATCGCCGCCAAAGGCCCAAGTGCC
>CAZPGX010000003.1:47552-75566 GCA_964586605.1 uncultured Planctomycetia bacterium | reverse complement strand
ATTGTCGGGCCCTACCGCGGCTCCAAACCCCGGGAGATTTTAGTCGATAAAGACAGTCTTCCTAAAATTTCTTAGAGATCCCATGCAGAGCGTAGGCGAGAAATTAAGAAATGCAAGGTTGGGGAAAAGCCTTTCTTTAGAAGATGTCTACAGGGCTACCAAGATTCACCCTCCGGTATTGGAGGCGCTGGAACAGGATCGGGCGCATAATTTTTTAAGTTTTGTCTATATAAAAGGATTTCTAAAAACCTATGCTCAATATTTGGGGTTGGATGCCGAGAAGCTGCTTGCAGAATATATCAATAGCCGCAGGCCGGAACCTCCCCGGCGCCCGGAAGTTGTTCTGGAAAGAAGGCATAAGGTATTTCCAAAGGTTAATCTATTTCTGATTGCCAGGGTAGTTTCGGTTGTAGCCTTAGTTTTTGTATTTGTTTTCTATTTTCGCTTTGTCCTCAGGCATATTTTTGAGCTTGCCCCGCAAACCAAGGGCCAAAAAACCAAGGTCAGGGTAATCTCCGCCCCTATGGTTAAAACAGAAAACTTAATTTTAGAAGTGAAGGCCCTGGATGCCTGCTGGCTGCGCGTCGTGACCGACAAAGAGGAAGTCTTTCAAGCCATTTTGCCCAAGGGAAAGCGCGAGCGCTGGCAGGCCCAAGAGAGCATAGAATTACGCATAGGCAAGCCCGAGGCCCTGGATGTGCGCTTTAACGGAGAGCAAATCGACTTGAAAGCCGCCAAGGTTAAAAAAAGGCTGACACTTACGCATGAAGGGTTTGTGGGAAAGTAACTTTAGTTTGAAAGTTTGAAAGTTTAAAAGTTTAAAGTGTCGGGGGAATCCCGGCTTTTTTATTTAGGGGAGCAAATCATTGAAGACAAAGGTGGGGATGCTTAGTCTTGGCTGTGCCAGAAACCTCGTGGATAGCGAGGTAATGCTGGGCCGTTTAAAAAAGGCAGGTTTTAAAGTCGTTGAGGAGATTGAAGGCGCCGATGTGGCAATTGTGAATACCTGTTGCTTTATTCGGGAAGCAGAAGAAGAATCCATTGATATCATTCTTAAGCTCTGCCAGTTAAAACAAGAGGGTAAGATAAATAAAATTATAGTCTGCGGATGTTTACCTCAAAGATACAAGAGTGAATTGGCCGATGAGCTCAAGGAGGTGGATGCCTTCGTAGGCGCAGGAGGCTTATATACACATAATTCACCCCGAGAATTTCTCACTCCCCAACATTTTGCCTATGTCAAAATATCCGAGGGGTGCAATCATCGCTGCAGTTACTGTATTATTCCGGCCTTAAGAGGGAGGCATAGAAGCCGGCCGCTGGACTCGATTATTCAAGAGGCCGATAAGCTTTTTAACAGGCGCGCTGTCTCTGAGATTGATCTAATCGGGCAGGATACTACGATGTACGGGCAGGATTTATATGGGCAGGGCCGGATAGCTCGGCTTCTTGCAAAGGTCTCTAAAAAAGCCAAAGGTAAATGGGTAAGGCTCCTCTACGCCCATCCGGCGCATTTTTCCAAAGAACTAATTCGGGTAATTAAGGAGGAGCCTGCGGTCTGTAAATATATCGACTTGCCTATTCAGCATATAAATGATAAAATACTTTCCAGGATGAAACGGGGGACTTCCCGTAAACAGATCCTTTCTTTAATCGATAGATTAAGAAAGGAAATTCCCCACCTTGCTGTCCGGACAACCTTAATAGTGGGTTTTCCCGGTGAGACAGAAGCACAGTTCAGGGAACTTCTTCGTTTTATCCAGGATGCGCGTTTTGAACGGCTGGGCCTGTTTAAGTATTCAAAGGAGAAGGGCAGCCTTGCCTATAACTTCACCGCTCAGATTCCGCAAAAAATAAAACAGTCGCGGTATGAACAGGCCCTTTCTCTGCAGCAGGATATTTGCGTCGAGATTAATCAGGGTTTTTTAGGCAAAACCGTGTGTGTTTTAATTGATGAACAGGATGCGCAGGATAAAGATATATACATCGGACGCAGCGAATACGATGCCCCCGAGGTCGACGGCTGTATTTATGTACACTCCAAGAAAAAGTTGAAATCCGGCGAATTTATTAATGTGAGAATAACCGACACTTTAGAATACGATTTAGTAGGAGAAGCCGCATGAACCTGCCTAACAAGATAACTCTTTCACGCATAGGATTAGCCTTTGTGTTTATGTTCTTTTTGTTTTCTCATGGGCTGCTCGCAAAATATTTAGCGCTGTTTACTTTTGCCATAGCCTCCCTGACCGATTTCCTTGACGGCTACCTTGCCCGCAGGAGAAACTTGGAAAATGATTTCGGCCGGCTGATGGACCCCATTGCCGATAAGATTCTTATCCTGGCCGCCTTTTTGGCATTTGTAGAAATGAAGGTAATTCCCGGCTGGATGGTGATAATTATTATTTTCAGGGAGTTGATCGTTACAGGCCTGCGGGTTATTGCCGTTAGTCGAGGAAGAGTTATTTCCGCTTCTTTAGCCGGCAAGCATAAAACAGTATCGCAGATGGTAGCCATAATTTCTATTTTGATTTTTTTAATCATCAGGGAATCATTTGTAAATGTATGGAACGTTACCTGGGAACTTTGGTTTAGGCGAGCAACGCTTTACTTAATGTGGATTACTGTAATTTTAACTTTAATCTCCGGGCTTTCCTATTTAATTAGAAACAAAAGGGTTCTTTTTAGAACTAATAATGAAGAACTTAATTAAACTTATTAGCAGTTTCTTTTACTTAGGGTATAGCCCGCTGATGTCGGGGACAGTTGGCTCTTGCGCCGCCTTAGGGCTATACTTTCTTTTTAAGAATAGTCTTTGCCTCTATACAGTCTTATTGATTGCGATGAGCGCTTTGGGTTTTATGGTTTCTGGGCCTGCGGAGAAGGTCTTTCAGGAAAAGGACTCCTCAAAGATAGTTATTGACGAAGTAGCGGGTTTACTTCTGGCCTTTTGGGCCCTGCCGCAGCTGAACTTGACTTTGGTTCTCATAGGTTTTTTTCTCTTTCGTGCCTTAGATGCCTTTAAGGTCTATCCGGCCAATAAACTGGAGGAGATTCCAGGGAGTGTCGGCATAATGGGGGATGATTTGGTTGCCGGTCTATACACTAATATCGTTTTGCAGATAGTAAGCAGGGTGCGCTTTTGATGGATGTAGAGATTTCAAAAGCTAGAAAAGAAGACTTTCCCTATATTCAGGAGAAGATTGGGAAGTACCTTCTGGACGGGCAGAATATTCATTGGCAGGAGTTCTTTGTGGCCAGGATAAAAGAGAAGGTAGTTTCCTTCGGCAGGATTCTGGACCACGGAGACTCATTTGAGATTGCCTCACTGGGTGTGGATTATTACCAGCGCAAAAAAGGCATTGGTAAAAGCATGCTTTCTTTTCTTATCCGCCAGGCAAAAAAAATAGATGTGCACAAGCCGATATACGGCGTTACGCATCTGCCTGAGTTTGTAGGCAGCTGCGGTTTTGTAGAAGTCACAAGCGATTACCCCGGATACTTAGCTCATAAACGAAAATATGGCTGCCATCTTGATCAGTCTAAGATCAAGATAGTGAAGTGGAGTAGAGAGGCTGATAAATTGCCCCGGAAGGGGTGAGGGTGCTTTTGAACAGGGTCAGCTTTTCGGCCTGCATGGTTTTTGGGGTGAGTGTTACGGATTGTAAAAGCTTAATCAGCTGATTGCGTTTGCGGTTTGAACGCACCCGTCCTAAAGTTAGATGCGGTTTAAAGGTGCGTTTCTCCGGTAAAAAACCGACTTTTATCAGGCGCTTCTCCAGATCCTGCGCCAGGCTGATAGATTGTTCCGAGTTGCCTTCTATTCCCACCCAGATGACCCGCGGATATTCTAGTTTTGGAAATGCCCCGAGATTTTTGAGTTCCAGCTGGAAAGCCCGATGGTCTTTAGCTAATCCATCAAGTGTTTTCTCTATTTTTGCGATTAATTCCATGCTGACACTGCCCAGGAATTTTAGGGTAAGATGGATGCCTTCGGGATTAACCCACTTTACATCCGCTCCTGATGCCTTTAGCTGGCTTTGCGCCTGGGCCAGTTCCTGATGAACCTCCGGCGTTAATTCCAGCGCAATAAAACTTCTTACTGTTTCCATTATTAAGCAAGATGTCTTCGGACCATATCCAGCGCTGCCTGGGAGGCGCGCTGGCGCACGGCTTCTCTTGCGCCGTGGAAATGAAATTCTCGGCAGATAAGTTTTCTGGGCGTGGCTAAGGCGATATAGACCAAGCCTACGGGCTTTTCTTTTGTTCCGCCGGTAGGCCCGGCGATTCCGGTTACCCCCAGGCCTAAGTCTGCCCTGGCCAGTTCTTTGACGTTTTGAGCCAGAATTTGAGCCACCTCTTTGCTTACCGCGCCGGATTTTTTCAGTGTTTGCGAAGGGACTTTCAATAGAGATTGTTTTGCCCGGTTGCTATAGGCCACCAGGCCGAGGCCTAGGTATTTGGAGCTTCCACTGATATTGGTCAGCCGTTTGCAGATTAACCCGCCGGTGCAGGATTCGGCAACGGCAATTGTCTTTTTTTTCTTCTTTAAAAGAACCGCTACCGTTTCTTCTAAACCCTGCGAGTTCTCTCCATAGATGTACTCTTTTAGGCGGCTGCGAATCTTTCTTTCTACCCGGCTGATTAGTTTTTTCGCTTGACTCCTATTTTTTGCCCTGGCAGTGATATTGAGCTCTACACCTTGGGTGTTAGCATAGATCCCCACGTTTAGAGGGGGTTTGGCTTTAAGGATGTCCTTGACTTTCTGGTTGACCTGCGATTCGGCCAGGCCGGTAGTCTTGAGCAGGCGCGATAAGATTGTCCAGCTGCCGGGAAATTTCTTAGCCAGATAAGGCACTACATCGCGTTCCGTCATTGGGTTCATTTCCGCAGGCGGCCCGGGCAGGGCAATGAGCACTTTTTTATCAAAGACCATGATTAGCCCCGGGGCCGTGCCCACCTCATTCTTTAGGGGCCTGGCCCCTTCAGGGATTAAGGCCTGGCGGACGTTCTCCTTGGGCATGGGGATCTGCCGTCTGTGAAAGTGCTCTTTGATATCTTTTAATACAGATTGATTTAAGATGAGTTTTTTCTGCGTGGCCTGGGCAATAATCTGTAAGGTAATATCATCTACGGTGGGGCCAAGCCCGCCTGTGGCAATTACGATATCCGAGCGATGCAGGGCCCGTTTGATGACTGCGTAGAGCCGGATTTCGTTATCGTCCACGGTAGTTGCGTAAAAGAGGTCAATGCCCAGAGGGCTTAGGCTCCTGGCGATATAGGCAAGGTTCGTATTTATAGTCTTGCCCAGGAGCAATTCTGTGCCGATAGAGATGACTTCTGCTTGCATGGCGTTCTCCTCAATATAATCATTATACGACGGATAGGGGACAAAACACAAGCCCTTTTACAAAAAGGGGCCAGGCGCTTTTTAACGCAAAGCGCGCCCCTACCTAAATTTCCCTTTACAAAATCCCGCTAACATTGTATAATTTTAAGTCTATTATGCTTATAATAGTCAGCATTAATATAACTATAAAAAGGGGGTAAAAGATGGCAGAGAAGAAAAAGAAGGAACAGAAGGAACAGGAGCAGGGGGCAAAGTCAAAGGCGTTAGAATTGGCCCTGGCTCAGATTGAGAAACAGTTTGGCAAGGGCTCGATTATGAAGTTGGGCCAGGGGGTAAAAGCAGATATTCCGGTTATTTCCACGGGGGCCCTGTCTTTAGATATGGCCTTAGGCGTGGGCGGTCTTCCCCGGGGCAGAGTCGTGGAGATATTCGGCCCGGAGGCC
Source organism: uncultured Planctomycetia bacterium (assembly GCA_964586605.1). Classification (GTDB taxonomy): domain Bacteria; phylum Omnitrophota; class Gorgyraeia; order JAFGHF01; family JAFGHF01; genus CAZPGX01. The sequence goes on along the minus strand of CAZPGX010000003.1, from coordinate 69,773 downwards.
AGCGGAAAGACCACGCTTACCTTGACCGTAATCCGCGAGGCGCAAAGGGGAGGAGGCATAGCCGCCTTTATTGATGCCGAGCATGCCTTTGATTACACCTATGCCAGCAAACTGGGGGTCAATTTGGATGACTTGCTGATTTCCCAGCCCGATACCGGTGAGCAGGCCTTAGAGATTGCCGAGACCCTGGTGCGCAGTAATGCCGTAGATGTAATCGGTATTGATTCGGTGGCGGCCCTGGTTCCCCGCGCGGAAATCGAAGGCGAGATGGGCCAGTCGCATGTAGGCCTTCAGGCAAGGCTGATGTCCCAGGCCCTGCGCAAGCTTACCGCGGCCATCAGCAGGTCCAGGACCTGCGTTATCTTTATTAATCAGCTTCGGGAAAAAATCGGGGTAATGTTTGGTAATCCCGAAACTACCCCGGGTGGAAGGGCCTTGAAGTTTTATTCTTCGGTCAGGCTGGACTTGCGCCGTTTGGCTCAACTTAAGGTTGGTGACCAGAGTATTGGCAACCGCGTGCGGGCCAAGGTAGTCAAAAATAAAGTTGCCCCTCCTTTTCGTAAGGCAGAGTTTGATATACTTTATGACCAGGGCATCTCCAGGTCCAGCTGTATCCTGGATATGGCTGTAGAGCGTGATATCTTACAGAAGTCCGGGGCCTGGTTTACCTATGGCCAGGAAAAATTAGGCCAGGGCAAGGAAAACACCCGGCGTTTTTTAGAAGAAAACCCTAAAATCCTCAAAGAGTTAGAGGCCAAGGTTAAGCAGCAGCTTTCTGTATAGTTTCAGGAGGACAGTAGGATGTTTCGCTTCGCACAAGCTAAAATTAAGGTTTGGGTTCCAGTTCTAATTGCGGGTATAGTGATCGGTCTTTTGCTGGCGGTACGGCTGAATCTATTGCCCCCGAGCAAGGCCGAGTACGAAAGATCCCCTTTGGCTCCAGCGCCGGCAGAGACCCTGGAAAACAGTTTTATCAAGGTAGCCGAAGAGGTGGGCCCGGGTGTAGTCAGTATCAGTACTGAGCATACCGAGACAATTACCGGTGGCGGCCTGATTCCTTTTTTTGGCGCTGATGATTTCTTCTTTGATGAATTCTTTAAGGATTTTTTCGGCGAGATTCCCGGAGGGACGTTTAAACAACGAGGGCTGGGTTCAGGGTTCATCATTCATCAACAGGGTTATATCCTCACCAACCAGCACGTTATTCAGGACGCAGACAGAATTACAGTAACGCTGCCTGACGGAAGAAGGTTTGATGCCGAGGTTAAAGCAAGCGATATACGTTCGGACTTAGCGATAATTAAAATTGATGCCCGGGATTTGCCGGGGGTTAAATTAGGCGATTCCGATCAGGTTAAGATCGGCCAATGGGCAATTGCCATAGGCAATCCTTACGGATTTGCCGTGGGCAGCGCCGAACCAACTATTACTGCAGGCATAATCAGCGCCTTGAACCGTTCTTTGCCGCAACAACGCCATGAGAAAAGAAGTTACGTAGACTTGATTCAGACTGATGCAGCAATTAACCCCGGAAACAGCGGTGGGCCGTTGGTCAACCTTAAGGGCGAGGTAATCGGAATCAACGTGGCTATTTTTTCACCCAGCGGAGGCAATATAGGGATTGGTTTCGCTATCCCTATTAACAAGGCCAATGAGGTGCTGGCTAGACTCATTGCCGGTGAATAAGGCCAATTAGATATGGGCGAGGATAAAATATTTATCAGGGCCAAGGATTGTGCCTATCGGCTGCTGGGTTACCGTCCAAGAAGCGTCAAAGAAATAAGTGAACGCCTTAAGAAAAAAGGTTTCGCGGCAGGCACAATTAAAAAGACAGTCAAATATTTATCAGAGATTAATTATTTAAACGACGAAGACTTTGCCAGGGCCTGGGTGCGCACCAGGCTGCAATTAAGGCCTGTAGGCCTGGCGCTTTTGCGTTACCAATTGCGCCAGAAGGGTGTGGCTAGTCAGACAATAGAGAGGGCCTTCGCTGAGTGCGCTGGGGAGTATGATGAATCTGAAGCAGCTAGTGAACTTGCACTTTCCCGGAGAAGGCGCTACAGGGGATTGGATCGACAAAAGGTTAAAAGAAGGCTCTATCAATACCTTCGCCGCCGTGGATTTACCCAGGATGCGATTTTGGAAGCAATAAGGCAAAAATGACTACAGACGAGTTACGAGATAAATTCTTGATTTTTTTTAAATCTAAAGCACATAAAATTTATCCCAGTGATTCTTTGGTCCCGGCGGATGACCCCACGCTTTTATTTACCTCAGCGGGAATGAACCAGTTTAAGCAGGAATTTCTGGGTAAGCCCACAAAGTTCAGACGCCGCGCTAGCTGCCAGAAGTGCCTGCGTACCGATGACCTGGACAAGGTGGGCAAGACCAGTGCCCACCATACCTTCTTTGAGATGCTGGGAAACTTTTCTTTCGGCGATTACTTTAAAGAGGAGTCAATAGCCTGGGCCTGGGAGTTTGTAACCAAAGAATTGAAGTTATCCGAAGAGAGGCTCTGGGTTTCGGTTTATCAAGATGACCAAGAGGCCTACAAAATCTGGAAGGATAAAATCGGCGTCGCCAAAGAGCGAATCGTTAAATTAGGGCCAAAGGAGAATTTCTGGCCGGCGAATGCGCCGGAAGATGGTCCCAACGGCCCCTGTGGGCCGTGTTCGGAGATATTTTACGACCAGGGAAGAGAAACCGGCTGCGGCAGGGCTGAATGTGGTCCCGGATGTGATTGCGGCCGGTTTGTAGAGACCTGGAACCTTGTCTTTACCCAGTTTGAGCGCAAGGGTAAAAATAAGTTAGACCCTTTACCGAGTAAAAACATCGATACCGGAATGGGCCTGGAAAGAATGGCGGCAGTATTGCAAGGTAAGCCCAATAATTTTGAGATTGATATTTTTAAACCTATTGTTGAAGAAATCGTAAACTTAGCCGCCGCCACTCCGAATATGCGCACCTGCTATACTATCGCCGACCATATTCGGGCAGTAACATTTGCTATAGCCGATGGGGTTTTGCCTGCTAACGATGAGCGTGGTTATGTAATCCGTAAGCTTATTCGCCGCGCTGTCTGGCATGCTAAGGCATTAGCAATTAAAAAACCGTATCTTTATAAAATTGTTCCGGCTGTGGCCCGGGTAATGAAGAAGCCGTATCCCGAGCTGGAGAAAAAAAGAGAAGAAATCGCCCAGGTGATCTTGGCTGAGGAGAGGCGTTTTCATAAGACGTTAGAGCGGGCAGTTGTCTTTGCCGAGGATATTATTGCCCGGCTTTCCAAAGAGGGGAAATCCCGGATGCCGGCAGAGACAGCCTTTAAATTATACGATACATACGGCTTGCCTGAGGAGATGCTTAAGAAACTTATTTCTTCTAAAGGTTTCAAATTGGATGAGGAAGGTTTTGCCCGGGAACTTGAGCTTCAGCGAAAGGCATCCCGCAGTGCCAGTACTATAGCCGAAAGCGTCTTTGTGGGAAGCTTAGCCAGCAGGTTCAAGCTAAAACCCACTAGATTTCTGGGAGATAAAAACTACTCTCTGAAAACAAAGGTTTGTGCCTTGTTTAAGGCTGATCAGCCGACTGAACAGGCAAAAGAAGGAGATGAGGTAAAGATAGTTTTAGAAACTACGCCTTTTTACGGAGAATCCGGTGGTCAGATAGGTGATACAGGGGTGATTAAAACAAAAGAGGCAACGGTTGAGGTCTTTGACACCCATAAGGTTGACCAGGTGCATCTTCATTTAGGAAAGGTGAGTCGCGGAATAATTAAGGTTAATCAACGCGTTGAAGCAGAAGTGGATGCCCAAAGGCGCAAAGATATTGCACGCAATCACAGCGCTACTCATCTTCTCCAGGCAGCCTTGCGCAAGGTTTTGGGTGAGCATGTGCGCCAGTCAGGTTCCTGGGTGGGGCCGGATAAGTTAAGATTTGACTTTACCCATTTTCAGGCCTTAAATGAGCGTCAATTGCGCAGGATAGAGGAATTGGTAAATGAGCAAATCAAGCGGAATAAAAAATCAGATATATTGACGATGAGTTTTGAAGGAGCGCAAAGGGCGGGGGCCCTGGCCTTCTTCGGTGAAAAATATCAGGAAAAAGTAAGAGTGGTTAAGATAAGCGATGTGTCTTCAGAGCTCTGCGGAGGCACGCATGTATCTTCTGCAGGCGAGATCGGAAGATTTAAGATTACGGCTGAGTCTTCAGTGGCTTCAGGGATTAGAAGGATTGAGGCAACAACAGGGCCAAGAGTGGATAAGATTCTCAAAGAAAAAGCAGGCCAGCTTAAAGAATTGGTAGAGGTCTTTGGCGGTCCGGAGGAGGGCCTGTCTGAGCGTATTGATGAACTTTTACGCAGGATAAAAGGGATAGATAAACGTTTAGATAAATCACGGATGGAAAGCTTCAAAACAAACATAGATAAAATGATTTCTGATGCCCGGGAAATCTCAAGGGTCAAGGTAATAGCTCAAGAGGTTAAAGGTGTAGAGACGGGGCTTTTGCGTTTAATGGCGGATTTGTTGAGACAGAAAGCGAAAACCGCTGTCGTTGTTTTGGCCTCGGCCTCAGCGGAAGGGAAAATATTTATGGTTTGCGCCTTAACCTCGGGACTTCGCTCTCGGGGTCTAGACGCAGTTAAGATTATTCGCGCCCTAGCCAAGGATGTAGGCGGCTCAGGCGGCGGCCGGGCTGATTTTGCCCAGGCCGGCGGAAATAACCCGCGGGGCATAAATAAGGCCTTAAGCAAAGCAGAAAATATGGTGGAGAAGGAGCTTAAAGGATGAAAGTGATTAAAGCAGGCGGAAGTAAGATGCAGAAACTTTTGCAGCGGGACACAAGCTCAAAGAGGCGCATCCGGGAGAAGGTCGCCAAGATTGTTGAGGATGTGCGTTCTTTGGGGGATGAGGCGCTATTGAGATATACCAGGAAATTTGACCGGGTCAAGTTATCGGCCAGGCAGCTAAAAGTAAGCGAGACCGAGATATCCGGCGCCTTCCAGAATGTCGACTCCAAACTTGTCCCTGTTTTAAAGATGATTATTGAAAACGTTACTAAGTTTTACACCAAGCAGATTAAGAAGTCCTGGAAGATTAAGGGGGAGGAGCAGATTAGCCTGGGTGAAAAGATTACGCCTTTAAAGAATGTAGGAATATATATCCCTGCCGGCACCGCACCTTTGGTTTCTACCGTGTACATGACAGTAATCCCGGCCAAGATTGCCGGGGTGGAGAAGATTGTTTTATGCGCACCGCCTAACAAATACGGTTCAGTTGACCCTTACATCCTGGCCGTAGCGAATTTACTGAAAGTAAACGAGGTCTATAAAGTTGGCGGGGCCCAGGCGATTGCCGCCATGGCCTTTGGCACCAAGACCGTGCCGCGCGTAGATAAAATTATCGGACCGGGCAATATCTATGTCTCAGAGGCCAAAAGGCAGGTCTATGGTTATGTAGATCTGGATATGCTGGCCGGGCCCAGTGAGATTGTGGTATTAGCCAATGATTTAAGCCATGTAGATTTTATCGCCGCTGACTTAGAGGCCCAGCTTGAGCATTTAGGGGGGTTGTCTATTCTAATTACAACTTCTAAAAAGCTGGCCCGGGTGATGCAGAAACGCTTAACCGGCGGCTATATTGTGCTGGTCAAAAACCTGCAGGAGGCAGTTGAATTAATCAACCGCATTGCCCCTGAGCACTTGGAGATTATGGTCAAGAACCCGCGCAAGATTTTAAAGAAGATAAAGAATGCCGGGGCGATATTCTTGGGGCCTTATTCGCCTGTGGCCTTAGGCGATTACGCTGCCGGGCCCAGCCATGTCCTGCCTACGGCCGGGACGGCGCGGTTTTCCTCCGGGCTTTCCATCAACGACTTTGTGAAACGCTCGCATGTAATCTCTTACACCAAAAAGGCCCTGGAGAACGTCAGGGAACCGATTGAGAAGATTGCCGAACTGGAAGGCCTGGATAAGCACATTCAGTCAATTAAGGTCAGGTTTGAATAAAACAGAAAGTAAAGGAAGAGATATGACAAAGGCACGAAAAGCAAAAATCAAAAGAAAGACAACTGAAACGGATATCCAGATTAGTCTGAATATTGACGGTAAGGGAAAGTCTAAGATTGATACCGGGATCGGGTTTTTGGATCATATGCTGGAGTTATTTGCCAAGCATGGCCTCTTCGATTTGGAGATTAAGGCTAAGGGCGACCTGAAAGTAGATTTACACCACACCAATGAGGATATTGGTATCTGTTTAGGCCAGGCCTTTACTAAGGCGCTGGGAGGCAAAAAGGGAATCCGGCGCTTCGGGGAAAGGACTATCCCTATGGATGAGGCCTTGGCTCATGTGCGCGTTGTAGCAGATATAAGCGGTAGACCTTACTTTAATCAAATTAAGTGTGAAAAAGTTTACGAAGAAAAGAATGTCCAGGGCGGATATAACTTAGAATATGCGCGCCAGTTCTTTCAGGGTTTAGTGAATAATTTTCCGATTACGCTGCATATTACCGTTCTTGAGCCGGGACGGGACGCGCATCATCTCCTTGAGGCTATCTTCAAGGCCGCAGGACGAGCCTTAGATGAAGCCACCCAAATTGACCCGCGAATAAAGGGAGTTCCTTCTACTAAGGGAAGGCTATAACATGTTAGTTATTCCGGCAATTGATTTAAAAAACGGAAAAGTAGTCCGCCTTGTGCAGGGGCGCTACGAAGAGGTGACAATCTATTCGCAGGAGCCTCTGAAAGTAGCTAGAGAGTGGCAGAGGCAGGGCGCAGAGCGTTTGCATCTCGTAGATTTAGACGGCGCCCTGGATGGCGAACCGAAAAATATCGCTGCCCTGCGGCAGATCTTGGAAAACACGCAGCTTGCTGTTGAGTTTGGCGGAGGCCTAAGGCGCCGTGAGGACATTGCCTCTGTGATTAATATCGGCGCCAAATGGGCAATCTTAGGCACTAAGGCCTGCGAGGATTCAGGATTTGTTAAGGAGATGGTTGACGAGTTTGGCGAGCAGATTATTGTCAGCATCGATGTAAAGCTAGGAAAGGTTGCCGGGCGCGGCTGGACCGAAACTACCCAAATAGAGGACATAGATTTAGTGAAGAACCTACAGGGCATAGGGGTTAAGACCTTTGTCTATACCGATATCTCCCGCGACGGCACCTTATCCGGATGTAATCTTGAAGGCGTCAAGAGAGCGTTAGAGGCAACAGACGCCTCTATAATTTATTCCGGCGGGATATCCACTATGCAGGATATCGAGAATCTAAAAGCTCTGGAGCAGCAGGGCCTGATTGGTATTATTATCGGCAAGGCCCTCTATGAAGAAAAAATCCATTTAACTCAAATAAAGAAACTTTTGGAGAAAAGAGATGAAAACTAGTTCATTAATCGGAAAAGTAAAATTTGATAAAAACGGACTTGTGCCGGCAATTATTCAAGATGTCAAGACGGCCCAGGTCTTGATGGTGGCCTATATGAACCGTTTGGCTTTAAAGAAAACATTAGAAATCGGCAAGGCCCATTTTTACAGCCGCTCGCGTAAAAAACTCTGGTTAAAAGGTGAATCATCAGGCCATATTCAAAAGGTACGCGGCGTGTTTTTAGATTGCGACGGCGATGCCATATTAGTTAAAGTTACTCAAAACAAGGCTGCCTGCCACAGAGGATACTATTCTTGCTTTTATCGCAAGATGGACCTTGAAAAGGGGCAACTTAAAATAAAAGGAAAGAAAATCTTCGATCCCAAGAAGATATATAAATAAGATGTATTATCCATCAAAGAAAGAATTTATTGAGAAGGCTAAGAAGGGGAATCTAATTCCGGTTTACAAGGAATTTGTGGCAGACCTGGAGACCCCCGCCTCTGCCTTCTTAAAGATTGATCAGGGTAAGTATTCTTATCTTTTAGAATCCGTAGAAGGAGGCGAAAAAATAGCCCGCTATTCATTTCTGGGCTCTTCACCTTCTTTGATTTTTCGCAGTAAAGGCAAAAATATTGAGATTATCCGCGGAAAAATTCGCCAGAGGCTCAAGTGCTCCGATCCCTTAAGCAAAATCAAGAAGATAATGCGGCAATATAGATTTGTGCCGGTAGCCGGCCTGCCGCGTTTTTGCGGGGGGCTGGTGGGTTTTATGGGATATGAGATGGTCAGGTTCTTTGAGAGGATTGAGGATGCCAATCCCGATGAGCTTAATCTTCCCGATTGCGTATTTTTGCTCACCGATACTATTTTAATCTTTGACCATACAAGGCAGTCGATTAAGATAATTAACAATGTGCATCTTAATAAAAGAGATAAAAAGGCTGCTGCTTTCGCATACGATAAGGCCTTAAAGAGAATAGATGAGCTTGCCAAAAAACTAAATAAGCCTCTGGAGAGAGCTGCTGAGAAATCGGCATTGAAGAAAAAGAAGTTAAAGATAAAATCAAACTTTACACAAAAGCAGTTTACCCAGATTATAAAGAAGGCTAAAAAACACATAAGAGAAGGGGATATTATCCAAACAGTACTTTCACAGCGTTTCTCGGCTAAGCTGGATTCGTCCTCTTTTGATCTTTACAGGGCGTTGCGTTCAATTAATCCTTCACCCTATATGTTTTATTTAAAACTGGATGGCTTTTCTCTTGTAGGCTCGTCTCCGGAACTTTTTGTGCGCTGTGAGGAACGCCAGGTGGCGGTGCGTCCGATTGCAGGCACAAGGCCTCGAGGCAAAAATGCAGCTGAAGATAAAAAATTAATTAAGCAACTTTTGGCTGACCCTAAGGAGCGAGCTGAACACATTATGTTGGTTGATTTAGGCCGCAACGATATCGGCCGGGTATGTAACTATGGAAGTGTTAAAATCTCAGAGCTTATGGCTATTGAGAAATATTCACATGTGATGCACATTGTAAGCGAGGTCCAGGGAAGATTGCGGGGCGATCAAGATATTTTTGAATTAATTAAGGCTTGCTTTCCTGCCGGTACTGTAGCCGGCGCGCCAAAAATAAGGGCCATGGAGATTATTAATCAGCTGGAAAATACCAGACGCGGGCCTTATGCAGGATTAGTAGGTTACTTTAGTTTCTCCGGCAATTTAGACAGCTGCATTACTATTCGCACCATTATAATTAAGAACAAGACCGCCTATATCCAGGCCGGTGCAGGAATTGTTGCTGATTCCCGGCCTCAAAAAGAATATCAAGAGACTAAAAATAAGGCTCAGGCCTTGCTGAAGGCAGTAGAGTTAGCTAATCGGAGAAGTTAAAGATGATATTAGTTATTGATAATTATGATTCCTTTACTTATAACCTGGTACAGTATTTAGGCGAGTTGGGAGCAAGGGTAAAGGTCTTTAGGAATGATAAGGTAAGCCTGAAGGAAATTGAGAAGCTTAAACCTGAAAAAATAGTAATTTCGCCAGGGCCGGGAAGGCCTAAGGATGCCGGCATCTCATGCAGCGTAATTAGATGCTTTGCCGGCAAGCTCCCCATTTTAGGGATATGCCTTGGCCATCAATGTATCGGAGAGGTTTTTGGCGGAAAGGTTGTTCAGGCAAAAAATCTTATGCATGGCAAAACCTCACTTATTCATCATGACGGCAAAGATATTTTAAAAGGGGTAAAAAATCCCTTTACAGCTACACGTTATCATTCATTAATTGTGCAGAGAAAAAACCTGCCTCGCGCTTTAGAAATAATCGCCCAGACTAAAGATAAAGAAATCATGGGCCTAAGGCATAAAAAATTATCTGTGTGGGGCCTGCAGTTTCATCCGGAATCAATCCTGACTAAAGAAGGGAAGAAAATCTTAAAGAATTTCATTAAGGTGAAAAAATGATCAAAGAGGCCATTGCCGGTTTAGCGCAAAATAAGGATTTAACTCAAGACACAATGCAGCAAGCAGTAGAGGAGATTATGACCGGAAAGGCTGCGCCTGATGAAATCGAGGCTTTTTTGAGAGGACTCTCTACTAAGGGTGAGAGCATTGATGAGATAACTGCCGCGGCCTTTGTTATGCGCCGCCATGCCACCAAGATAACCTCACCCGATGGACTTACCTTAGATACCTGCGGCACAGGGGGAGACGGTGCGCATACGTTTAACATTTCAACCCTTAGCGCATTAGTTGCCTGTGGTGCCGGAGTTACCGTGGCCAAGCACGGCAATAAATCCGTTTCAAGCGAGTGCGGTAGCGCGGATTTGTTGCTTGAGCTGGGGGTGAAGATTGATCTTTTACCCAGTAAGGTTGAGACCTGTTTAGCTAAAGTGGGCATTGGCTTTTTGTATGCGCCGCTTCTGCATCAGGCAATGAAATATGCGATGCCGGTGCGCAAAAAAATGGCTGTGCGCACTATATTTAATATCCTCGGGCCCTTAACTAATCCCGCAGGTGCGCAGTATCAGCTTCTGGGGGTGTTTGACGCTAAACTCACCGAATCCCTGGCCAATGTGCTGAAAAACTTGGGCTCAAAGCATGTTTTGGTTGTCCATGGGGATGATGGATTGGATGAGGTAACAATAACGACTACAACACAAGTGTCAGAACTTAAAAATGATGAGGTTAAAACCTACAAGATCAGCCCGGATGACTTTGGAATTAAAAAAGCAATGTCTGAAGATTTAAAAGGCGCAGATGCTGTTCTTAACGCCAAATTGACTCAAGAGATCTTACAAGGAAAACAAGGCTCTCAGCGGGACATTGTTTTACTCAACGCCGGATGCGCAATCTACGCAGCAGACAAAGTTGCTTCCATCAAAGAAGGCATTGCCAAGGCCGCCGAGTCCATCGATTCCGGAAATGCCTTGAAGAAATTGGAACTTTTGAGAAAGTTTACAAATAGATGATTCTGGATAAAATTATTGAAGAAAAGAAAAAGGAAGTTGAGCAGGCGAAGAGTAAGGTTTCTCTGAATGAGTTGATAAAGAAGGTTTCTTCTGTCGCTGAGCCCAGAGCTTTTAAAGAAACGATTTCTAAAAGCGGCAAGATTAAGCTGATTGCCGAGATTAAGAAGGTCTCTCCCTCAAAAGGGGTGTTCAGAGAAGACTTCGAGCCGGTTGAGATTGCTAAGGCCTATGAGGCAGCCGGCGCCTCTTGCTTATCTATTTTGACCGATAAAAAGTTTTTTCAAGGGGATATCGCTTATCTTAAAGCTGTTCGCGAAGCAGTAAAATTGCCGATTTTGCGCAAGGATTTTATTATTGATAAATACCAGATTTATGAATCTCTCTGCGCGGGGGCAGACAGCATTCTTTTGATTGCTCAAGTGTTAAGCGATGCGCAATTAAGAGAGTTTTCTAGCATTTGTGCCGAGCTTAAGCTGGATGCGCTTTGCGAGGTGCATAACGAAGAAGACTTGGATAAAGCCTTAAAAGCAGACTGCGCAGTTATTGGGATAAACAACCGCAATCTGCAGACATTTGAAGAGGACCTAGGGGTTACAGCGCGGTTAATTAAGAAAGTCCCCAAGGATAAGATAATAGTTTCAGAAAGCGCAATTAAAACAGCCAAAGATGTAATGTATCTGCACAGTTTAGGGGTAAGCGCTGTTTTAATTGGTGAAGCCTTTATGAGAAGTGATGATATAGAAGCGAAGGTGAAAGAGATAATGGGAAATGGCTAAGATTAAAATCTGCGGCATCACCAATCTAGAAGACGCTAACTGGGTAGCCAATTTAGGCGCTGACTATCTGGGCCTGATTTTCGCCAAAGACTCAAAAAGAAAGGTCAGCCTGGACAAGGCCAAAGAGATTACATCGGCAGTCCCGCCTTATGTCAAGACAGTGGGGCTGTTTATCAATGAAGAGCCCGAGATAGTGGATAAAATGCTCACACTGTGCAAGCTGGACATGCTTCAGTTTCACGGGCAAGAGTCTCCTGATTATTGTGCTCAGTTTAAGGGCAGGGCAGAGATAATCAAGGGCTTCCGGATGAAGGATGAACAAAGCTTAGAGCGGATTCCCCAATACGATGTGGATTTTTATCTTTTAGACGCCTTTGCACAAGGTGAGTGGGGCGGGACAGGAAAGGTGTTTAATTGGGAGCTGGCGCTAAAGGCCAAAGAGTTTGGCCGGCCGATATTTTTGGCCGGCGGGCTTAATCCGGAAAACGTCTCCGAGGCCATCAAGCGAGTCCAACCCTATGCGGTAGACGTTGCCTCCGGAGTAGAGTCCTCACCCAGAAGAAAAAGTGTAGAACTAATACTGGAATTTATTGATAAAGTAAGGAAGGTAAAATGAGAAAAATACCCGATAGTAAAGGTTATTTTGGGGCGTTTGGGGGAAAGTTTGTGCCCGAGACTCTAATGTGCGCTTTAAAAGAATTAGAAAAAGAATATTCTCACGCCAAGCGCGATAAGAAGTTTAAGAGAGAACTAAAATATTATCTTACCCAATATGCCGGAAGGCCTTCTCCCTTATATTTTGCTAAACACTTGACTAAAAAACTTGGCGGGGCAAAGATATATCTTAAACGGGAAGACCTTTTGCACACCGGAGCCCATAAAATCAATAATACTCTTGGCCAGGCATTATTAGCTGTGCGGATGAAGAAACCCCGGATAATTGCCGAGACCGGGGCAGGTCAGCATGGCGTAGCCACGGCTACCGTAGCGGCGCTGTTTGGCCTGCAGTGTGATGTATATATGGGTACAGAGGATATCCACCGCCAGGCCTTGAATGTCTTTCGGATGAAATTATTGGGTACGCGGGTAATCCCGGTCCATTCCGGTTCCAGGACATTAAAGGATGCCTGCAATGAGGCTATTCGCGACTGGGTAACCAATGTGCGCAATACCCATTATATTATTGGCTCGGTGGTCGGGCCGCATCCCTATCCTGTAATGGTCAGGGATTTCCAGACGGTTATCGGTAAAGAATCCAGGAAGCAGATTCTCCAACGTGAGAGGAAGCTGCCCGATTACTTAATCGCCTGCGTTGGCGGGGGCTCAAACTCTATCGGCCTGTTTCACCCTTTCTTCAGGGATAAAAAAGTGAAGTTTATCGGCGTAGAGGCAGCCGGTTTAGGCTTATCCTCGACCAAACACGCAGCCACGCTGGTTAAGGGAGAGTTAGGCGTTTTACACGGCAATAAAAGTTATCTTTTGCAAAGTAAAGACGGTCAGGTAAACATCGCCCATTCAATTGCCGCAGGCCTTGACTATCCCGGCGTAGGACCCGAGCACGCTTATTATGAGGAGATAAAGCGATGTAAATACGTGGCTATTTCGGACAAAGAGGCCCTGGACGGTTTTAAATTGCTTTCGGAAAGCGAAGGGATTATTCCCGCGCTAGAATCGGCCCATGCCATTGCCTATCTTAAGAAGATTGCCCCGCGTTTAGGAAAGGGCAAGGTCATTGTAGTCTGTCTTTCCGGCCGGGGAGATAAGGATATCGATATCGTGAGAGGATTGCAAAATGAATAGAATTAAAGTAAAATTCAAGAAACTTAAACAAGAGAAGAAAAAGGCTTTTCTGGCCTTTATTACGGCCGGCGACCCCAATTTAGCTACTAGCGAAAAACTGGCCTTGGAATTTGCCGGCTGCGGCGTAGATATCCTGGAGTTAGGCGTGCCTTTTTCCGACCCCTTGGCTGATGGGCTGACTATCCAGGCGGCCTCCCAGCGCGCGCTCAAAAACAGGGTAAATTTAAAAGCCGTTTTTCGGCTGGTCAAGACCTTAAGGCGAAGAGTGGATTTACCGATTGCGCTTTTAACCTATTACAATATCATCCTGCACTTTGGGATTAAGGCCTTTGTCAAACAGGCCAAGTCCTCAGGCGTGGATGGGGTAATTGTTCCGGACTTACCGCCGGAGGAGGCAAAAGACTTGATTAAGGCGGCCAAAAAAGACGATTTTGCCACGATATTTTTGCTTGCCCCCACATCGGATAAGCGGAGGATAAGAGAGGTTTCTTCGGCTTCTTCAGGGTTTATCTATTACGTCTCCCTGACCGGGACAACGGGGATGAGAAAGAAACTACCTAAGGAATTAGTTGAAAAGGTGCGCCAGATAAAAAGGATTACAGCAAAACCTGTCTGTGTGGGCTTTGGGGTCTCTACGCCTGAACAGGCGAGAATGGTTGCCTCGGTTGCCGATGGGGTAATCGTAGGCAGCGCAATTATCAAGGTTTTGGAGAAAAACTTAAAGTCTAGAAAAGATTTAATACCGAAAGCAGTAAAATTTACCAGAAGGTTGAGGCAGGCGGTATGATTCATGCAATAATCTTAGCCGGCGGATGGGGGAGAAGATTCTGGCCAAAATCCCGTAAGGCCTTTCCCAAGCAGCTCCTTTCTTTAAGAAACAGACATTCCTCATTCCAGAATTTATTTACCATTGTGAAATCACAAATACCAAAAAAAAGAATCTGGGTGATTGCCAATCAAGGATATGCCGAGATACTGCGAAAACAGATACCTGCCTTACCCAGGAAAAACTTTCTTATTGAGCCGCTCTCCAGAAATACAGCAGCGGCCATAGGCCTGGCCTCGGCAATCATCAGAAAAACCGATCCTGAGGCAGTTACCCTTGTTTTGTCCAGTGACCATATCATCGGGAAAAAGGCGGTTTTCTTGAAAACATTGAAAGAGGCCGCAAACAGGGCTAAAAAGCAAGATGCCTTGCTAACCATAGGAATCCGCCCGCATCGTCCGGCAACAGAATATGGATACTTAAAGACAGCTAAAGCTGAAAAGATATGCAAGGTAAAGAAATTTATAGAAAAACCAAATCTAGCCAGGGCAAAGAAATACTTAAAGAGCAAAAACTATTTTTGGAATGCGGGGATTTTTGCCTGGAAGGCAGAAACCATCCTTAAGGAGATTAAGAAATACTTACCCGGCCTGTATTCCGGATTGCAGAGAATAGAAAAGGCCTGGGGCTCACCCGGATATAAGCGCCGGTTGCTTAATGAGTACAAAAAATTTAAAGCCGTTTCTATTACCTACGGCATAATGGAAAAATCCCGCAAGATTTATACCGTGAGGGGAAACTTCCCCTGGCAGGACTTGGGTTCCTGGGATAATCTTGCTCAGGATTCAGGCAAGAAGGACTCTCACGGCAATGTTATTCAAGGTTTGCATCAGGGGCTGGATACTTACAATTCCGTGATTGTTAGCGAAGGCAGGCATCTAATTGCTACCTTAGGCGTGCGTGATTTAATCATTGTCCACACGCCGGATGCTACTTTAGTTTGCCGAAAAGACCAGGCCCAGAAGGTAAAGCAGCTTTCCAAAAAATTAGAAAAGAACAAACGCCTCGAGAAATATTTATAACAGTGATGCGAATATTAGCCTTAGATGTGGGAGAGAAGAGGATTGGTCTGGCGATAAGCGATGGTTTGGGCTGGACAGCGCAGGGCTTGCCTACCTTGAACGGCGAGGATAAAGATAAGGCTATTTGCGCGATTGCCGAGCTCGCCAGGGAAAATCAGGTTAACGAGATTGTTTTAGGGATGCCGCTAAATCTGGATGGCACTCCGGGCAAGAAGGCCAAAGAAACAGCCTTATTTTTAGAGGATTTAAAAAAGGAGGTATCCCTGCCGATAAAAGTCTGGGATGAGCGTTTTACTTCGGCCCAGGCGCAGAGGCTAATGCTGGAAGCGGACTTAAGCCGGAAAAAGCGCAAGAAGAGGGTTGACCGCCTGGCCGCGCAATTAATCTTGCAGAGTTACTTAGACGCAAAAAATGTACAAAAAGACTATTCTTAATAACGGATTAACTGTAGCTACGCAGCAGATGAGCGGGCGCGTTTCGGTCTCTTTAGGAATATGGGTTAGGGCCGGGGCAAGATATGAGTGCAAAGGCATAGCCGGGATTTCGCATTTTTTAGAGCACATCCTTTTTAAAGGGACCAAAAGGCGCAGTTGCGAAGAGATAAAGCAGGCTATTGAAGGCCGGGGAGGTTCTCTTAACGCATTTACGGGGAAAGAATCTACCTGTTATCTCTGCCGCGTTCGGCGTAAACATTTTAGCCCTGCCCTGGATGTCCTTGCCGACATGGTTTTAAACGCTAAGTTGGCGCCTGAGGATATCGAGACCGAACGCAGGGTCATCCTGGAAGAAATCAGGATGTATAGGGATTTACCCGGGCAGTTTGTGATGGATCGCCTGACCGGTTTGCTCTGGCCCAATCAGCCCTTAGGAATGAACACCGCCGGCGAGGTCTCCAGCGTCGGTTCTCTAACGCGGCGTCAACTGTCTGCTTACAAGCAAAGGTCTTATCGCTCGAATAATATCGTTATCGTTGTTTGCGGTAGTTTAGGGCATAAGCAGGTCTTAGAGGAATGCAAAAGGTGCTTTTCTTCCGCTGCAAAAAAGGCTAGGTTAAAGAAGTTCTCCAGGGTATCCGAAAAACAGAGCACCCCACAGCTAAATTGTCAGGTTAAAGATACCGAGCAAACTCATCTGGCGTTAGGTCTGCATGGTTTATCTAAAACTCATCCCGAACGTTTTGCCCTTTCACTTTTACATACTATCTTAGGCGCGAATATGTCCAGCAGGTTGTTTCGCCAATTGCGCGAAGAAAGAGGCCTGGCTTATGAAATCGGTACGGCGCTAAGGCTTTTTCAGGACACCGGGGCCTTTATTGTCCACGCAGGAATAGATAATCGTCGGATAACAGAAGCTGTGGGGCTTATCCTGCAGCAGTTGCGCCAGCTAAAAAAGCAGGAGGTTGGCAGGCAGGAGCTGGCCAGGGCCAAGGAATATTGCACGGGGCAGTTGTTGTTGGCCCTTGAGGATACCTCTAACTATATGCTCTGGTTGGGAGAAAGTGTTGTTTATAAAAAGAAGTTTCTGTCTCCTGCCCAAATCATTCAGCACCTGAACAAGGTAACGCCCGCTGATTTAAGGCGCCTGGCCAATAAAATCTTCCAGGGGCGCAGGCTGAATCTGGCTTTAATCGGCCCGCTAAAAGGCAAAGAAAAACAGATTAAGAAAGGCTTGAGTTTAAATTGAGAGGCTCAATTAAACTATTTGATATCTTCGGCATCTCCATCAGGGTCCATTTTACATTTTTTCTGCTCCCTCTTATTTTCGGGCATTTTTACGGGCTGCGCGGAGTCTTTCTAATCCTTTTTGTATTCGGCTGTGTGACCCTCCATGAATTATGTCACAGCTTACAGGCTAAACATTTTGGGGTGAAGGTGGACCAGATAGTGCTGCTTCCCATCGGGGGAGTGGCAGCGATGAAATCGATCCCCGAAAAACCGGGTGAGGAATTCAAGATATCCGTTGCCGGGCCCCTGTTCAATATTATTTTTGCTCTGGTGTTTTTTCTTCCGGCTTATTTTTTCTTAGGACCGGAGAACCTGTTTCATCCGGGGATAGATACCTGGCCAAAGACTCTTGCCTATGCCTTCTGGATTAACCCGGCCCTGGCTTTATTTAACCTGCTTCCGGCCTTTCCTATGGATGGGGGGAGAATCCTAAGGTCGTTTCTGGCCAGAAAAATAGATTACGGGAAGGCCACGCGCATCGCTGTGGGCTTTGGCCATGCCTTTGCGGTCCTGTTTGGTTTTGTAGGGCTTATTTCTGTGCCGCCGAATCTGATTTTGATTATCATTGCCTTTTTTATCTTTGTGGCTGCATCTTCCGAAGGAATGCGGGTGGATTTGCGCCTGACTTTAAGAAAATTTACCGTAAAAGACGTGTTGCCGGAGCAGTTCTTTAGCGTATCCAGCTCCATGCCGCTTTCTGAGGTTTTGGCGCTTACCCTGCATAGCCATCAGGAAGACTTTCCGGTTGTGGAGGAGGGCAGGCTCCTTGGGCTTTTGACCCGCGCGGATATTATTTTGACCATTCACCAGTCCGGCATGCAAAAGCTCGTAAAAGACGTAATGAAAAAGCATTTTCCCTCCGTCCGGATTAACGACCCCTTAATTAAGGCGCATAAGCTTATGGAGGAACGGCAGATTAAAGCCGTCCCTGTATTGGATAAAACAGGGATTGCAGGTATTGTCAGCTTAGAGGACATCAGCCGCGTGTATCTTCTAATGTCAAACAGAAAATGAAAGGTAGGGATAGAGGATGAAGAAGAAAAAAATTAAGGTAGCGCCGAGTGTAATCGCTGCTGACCAGGCCCGATTAGCTAAGGAAGTAAAGAGGGTTGAGGCCGCCGGTGCCGACCTTTTGCATATTGATGTTATGGACGGACATTTTGTCCCCAACCTGACTATCGGCCCCGATGTAGTGAAGGCGCTGGATAAAGTTACGGCTCTGCCGATAGATGTGCATCTGATGATTTCCAATCCCCAAAAGTATATCAAGCAATTCAGCCAGGCCGGGGCGGATTACATTACGGTTCATATCGAGGCCTGTCAAAAGAGCGCTAGGCGAGTGATCGCACAGATTAAGGCCCAGGGGAAAAAAGCAGGCATCTCTTTAAATCCGGCTACTCCGCTCTCGGCCATCAGGCACTTATTAGCAGATGTGGATTTAGTTTTAGTAATGACGGTTAATCCGGGATTTTGCGCCCAGCGATTTATGCTCAGCGTTTTGCCAAAAATAAAGGCCCTGCGTAAAATTTTTAAAGGCGAGATTGCGGTTGACGGAGGCATAAATGGAGATACGGCAGGCTATGTTACATCTTGCGGAGCAGACATCTTAGCTTCGGGAAGCTATATCTTTAGGGCAAAGAATCCCCGTAAGGCAATCCAGGATTTGAGAAAATGCCCGAAAAAATAAAGTTTGGCACCGATGGACAAAAAATCTATTCGTAATTTTTCCATAATCGCCCATATCGATCACGGCAAATCCACGCTTGCCGACAGGCTGTTGGAATATACCGGCGCGGTCAGGAAACGGGATTTTCACGACCAGATGCTTGACTCGATGGAGTTAGAAAGGGAGCGGGGGATTACTATCAAGGCCTCGACAGTAAGGCTGTTATACAAAGCAGAGGACGGGCATGAATATACGCTTAACCTTATTGATACCCCCGGCCACGTGGATTTTACTTACGAGGTTTCCAAGTCCCTGGCCGCCTGCGAAGGGGCGCTTTTGGTAGTGGATGCCTCTCAAGGGGTAGAGGCGCAGACAGTAGCCAACCTGTACATGGCCATGGAGCATAACTTAAAAATTATTCCTGTGATTAACAAGATTGACATGGCCAACGCCAATCCGCAGAGAGTAAAAAGACAAATTCTGGAAATCCTGAAATTAAATTCCGAAGATGTAATCTTAGCCAGCGCCAAAGAGGGTAAAGGCACAAAAGAGATTTTAGAAAGTGTAATCAAAAACATTCCTGCGCCTTCCGGCGAGGACAAAAACCCTTTACAGGCCTTAATCTTCGACTCCAATTTCAACAGCTACAAAGGGGTAATATCTTATGTGCGGGTAGTTAACGGCCATATTCAGCCGGGGATGAAGATTAAGATGATGTTTAGCGGTAAGCTTTATACAATAGAAGAACTGGGGATTCTTAAGCCCGCACCGACCAAAGTAGAAAGACTGAACTGTGGGGAGGTAGGCTATTTTACCTGCAACATCAGAGACGTGCGTGATGTGGTTGTCGGCGACACAATTACAGACAGCAAGGCCCCGGCTCAAGGGCCTTTACCCGGTTACAGGAGTTTTCAGCCGATGGTCTTCTGCGGCATCTATCCGGTGAACAACAAGGATTTTTCCCAGCTTCGCCAGGCAATGGAGAAATTACGTTTGAATGATGCCTCTTTTGTTTATGAGCCGGAGACCTCGGTCCAGGCCGGCTTTGGATTTCGCTGCGGGTTCCTGGGGCTTTTGCATATGGAGATAGTCCAGGAGCGGCTGGAAAGGGAATATGGGCTTAATCTAATCTTGACCGTGCCCAACGTAGTTTATAAGGTGAAAAAGACAAACGGCAAGGTTCTCAAACTGGACAGTCCGGGGAAATTTCCCGCGCCTCAGGAGATTGCCGGTTTTGAGGAGCCGTTTATCCGCGCCTTTATGATGATCCCGGCGCAGAACATCGGGGAGATTATGGAGCTGGCCCAGAGCCGCAGAGGCAAGTATTTAAGCACCGAGTACTTAACCGAGGATACGGCGAAGCTGGTCTATGAGCTGCCTCTGGCGGAAGTAATTGTGGATTTTTATGATAAGATTAAGTCGCTTACCCGCGGGTACGGCTCACTGGATTATGAACTTAAGGGATTTCAGGCCACCAGGTTGGCAAAATTAGATATCTTGATTAACGGCAAGCCCTGCGATGCGCTTTCTTCTCTGGTGCATAAGGATAAGGCCCAAAACAAGGGCAGGAAGCTGGTAGAGAAGATGAAAGAGCTGGTTCCCCGTCAGTTGTTTGAGGTAGTGATCCAGGCGGCTATCGGCCCGCAGATAATTGCCCGCGCAAGCGTGCGCCCCTTGAAGAAACACGTTACCGGCAAATGCTACGGCGGGGACATCACCCGCAAGCGCAAGCTCTGGGCGAAGCAAAAGGCGGGGAAGAAGCGGATGAAACAGTTCGGCAACGTCCAGATTCCGCAAGAAGCGTTTATGGCTGCGTTAAAAATCTAAACCAGAAAGGGAGAGTAAGTGAAAAAAAGGGCAAAGAAACTAATTCGGGAATATGCGGAGTCGTTATTAATTGCCGCGGTTTTGGCTTTAATTATCCGCACATTTATCGTTACCCCCTTTAAGATACCCACAGGCTCGATGCAGCCCACGCTCAAACCCGGGGATAAAATCTTTGTTAACCGTTTTATTTACCGCTTTCACAAGCCTGAGCGCGGTGACGTGGTTGTTTTCCGCTATCCGGAAGACCCCAAGCGGGATTTCATTAAACGCCTGGTGGCCTCCGGCGGCGAGACAATAGAGGTTGCCGACGGTAAAGTCGAGATTAACGGCGAGACAATTGAGTCGCCGGAGATTTTTCAAAAAATTTATTATGAAAACCGCGGGGCATATGGGGCGCCCGACGCTCAGATTACTATACCCTACGATTGCTATTTCGTTTTGGGGGATAACAGCAAAAGTTCTCGGGATTCGCGCTATTGGGGTTTTGTGCCGCGCAAACTCCTCTTGGGCAAGGCCTTTGTAATCTGGTGGCCTCCCTGGAGGCTAGGAGCGATTAAATGATCTTGAACCTGGCGAATAAACTTTCTATCTTTAGGATTTTGCTTATTCCTCTGTTTCTGGCCAGCGTAATGTATTATACACCGGATAAGGACTACCTGCGCCTTCTGGCTATAGGGATATTCTTTCTGGCTATTCTTAGCGATATCCTCGATGGTTACATTGCCAGGACAAGGGGCCTGCGTTCAAAGGCAGGGGCATTCCTTGACCCGCTGGCGGATAAACTCCTGTTGATTACGGCCTATCTTTGCCTTTCTTTTGTTAAAAGTTTACCCGCCCAATTTAAACTCGCTCCCTGGGTAGTAATCATTGTAATCAGCCGCGATGCGATTATTGTTTTAGGCTCGGCAATTATTTGTATGGTTGAGGGGAAGCTGAATATCTCTCCGACTATATTAGGTAAGATTACGACCTTCCTGCAAATGGTAACCGTGCTGGCATTATTATCGCAGCTCAAGGGCTTCTCTTATATAATGCATACGATGGTCTTCTTTACAGTACTCTCGGGCCTGGATTATATCAGGATAGGCAGCCGCTTATTTAATGAAGCGGGGGCGCATTAGAAATAGGGGTGCGGGATGTTAATTTTAGCGATAATTTTTGCCTACCTTTTAGGTTCGATTCCCGTAGGATATATCCTGGGCCGGGCCTTAAAGGGTATTGATGTTCGCCGTTTCGGCAGCGGCAATTTTGGGGCGACCAATGTCTTCAGAGTGGTGGGCCCTTTGCCGGGGCTGATAGTGCTGGCCCTGGATATATTTAAGGGGTTGATTCCCGTAGCCGTGTTCGGTGATTTTCTCTTGTATAATTTTCCCGGGTTTGACCATATCTTTGTCCGGCTTATTTTAGCCGTGGCGGCTGTTTGCGGGCATAACTGGACAATCTTTTTGAACTTCAAGGGCGGCAAAGGGATAGCCACAACAACAGGGGCGCTGGTGGGTTTAAGCCTTAAGATACCGGCCCTGGGCCTGATTTTTGGGCTTTGCCTGGGAGTTTGGGTATTAGTGGTCTTAATCACGGGCTACATCTCTTTGGGGTCGATTCTTGCTGCTTGTTCTTTACCTATTTTTATGCTTATATTTCATCAACCCGCAAAATTAGTTGTTTTTGCCGCACTGCTTTGTGTATTTGCGGTCTATCGTCATAACTCTAACATTCGCCGGCTGTTACGAGGCGAAGAAGGAAAAGTCTGGAA
>CAZPGX010000003.1:0-47452 GCA_964586605.1 uncultured Planctomycetia bacterium | reverse complement strand
CAATATATTTTTTGGGTAATAACTAAATACTTTTAAAAAGTCTTAATTTACCCGAAAAGGCAAATTCCTAAGATAATAAGAGGAGATGACGCAAGGCTGTAAAGCCACGGGCCTTATTCGGGAAGCCGGGTTGCTAAAGGTAAATTAGACAACCCGGCTTGTTTTGCAACTACTTATAGAAATTGGAGTTATGGATAAAATGCGCGATATCTTGTTTAAAAACTTAACTTCCCTGGATCGCTATAGAAGGGATATTCTTTTATCTGAAGCCTCCATAAAAAATGGGGTTACAACAAAAACCCAAAAGCATTTTGTCTATTCTGTTCGCGACCACACTGTCTTAAAAAGTGCCCAGGAATTAGAGGCCTGGCTGAAAAGATATACCAACTCCAGCCCGCGCTTAAAGGACCTTTCGGTTTTAAAAAGCCATGATAGCAAGACCGGAGAGGAAAAATTCGAGGTCAAGATAATCGGCAATCTCTATATCCTGCGCGAGCAGGACATATTTAACATTGACTTTACTCAGCTTTTTAAGATAGACCGCAAGGGCGAAGCCCTTAAAGAGGAAGAAAACCAATAGTAAAAAAGGCGCAATAGCAGGTTGAGTTTGTATCCCTAGAGGTTCCCCCTCCTTGCAAACTCAGGCCTCATGCGCCTTTTTTATTTGCAAAATTTTGTTTGCAAATCTAGGAAAGGTTTGCTATAATCCTGGGGAGGATACAAACGATGACCAAGAAAAGATTAGTCCTGACCTTCCCTCAGGAAATGGTGGAACAGCCGATTACCTATCATCTGATTAAGGATTACGACTTAATGGTGAATATCTTAAGGGCCAATATTACCGCGGATGAAGAGGGAAGACTGGTTATGGAGATAAGCGGCGAGAGGTCGGCAATAGATAAAGGGATAAAATACCTTTCCGGCCTTGGGGTTAAGATTCAGCCGTTAGCCCAGGACGTAAAGTGGCATAAGGAAAGGTGCGACCATTGCACCGCCTGCATATCTATTTGTCCTACCGGCGCCTTGTCTTTAGACCGCAAGACAATGACTGTCTCTTTTGACAATAAAAAGTGTATTATGTGCGGGCTTTGCCTGCCTGTCTGCCCTTACAAGGCCATTGAGATATTGTTTTGATTGTGAAAGAGACCTTCAAGCGCTCTCCTATGCCCTACCAGATACGCAGATATCGCAATTGGGTAGAAGATAAGACCCTGGTGAGCTTTTCAGTAAAAATAGGCGAAAGCGACCTGTTTATTCGCGCCGAGAAGCCTTTTAATCAACCGGCCCAAAAGTCACTCAGGACGCACAGGCAGCTTATCGAGGGATATCTCAAAAAGGATCCTGGATTTGCCGGTTCTCTTGAGCCTTATAGTGTCTGCGAAGATGCCCCCGAGATTATCCGCGGGATGAGTGCGGCCTCTTTTTCGGCTGGAGTCGGGCCGATGGCTGCAGTAGCCGGGGCTGTGGCTGAATATGTAGGCAAGGATTTACTCAAGTTTTCTCCCGAGCTAATCGTGGAAAACGGGGGGGATATCTTTATAGCAACTAAGCGAATAAAAAAAATCGGCATCTTTGCCGGAAACTCTCCTTATACCGAGAAGTTGGCTTTGGAGATTCCGGCCGGGACCTGGGGGGTGTGTACCTCAAGCGGCACAGTGGGGCCTTCGTTAAGTTTTGGCCAGGCCGATGCGGCAGTAGTTGTTTGTAATTCAGCCATCCTGGCCGATGCCTGGGCCACGCGGTTAGGAAATATGATTAAGACGGCGAATGATATAGAAAGAACCCTGGAATTTGTCAAAGACAAACCCAAGATTAAAGGCGTTGTGCTTATTCTTGGTGAAAAAATCGGAGTTTGGGGAAATCTTAAATTGGTTAAGACTTAAAAGGGAGAGGACAATGTTTAAGAGAATCGCCGAAGATATTCGCACGGTATTCCGGGAGGACCCGGCAGCCAGGAATATAATCGAGGTGCTTCTGTGCTATCCGGGCCTGCATGCTATCTGGATGCACCGGATTGCCCATTTGCTCTGGCGCTATAGATTAGGGCTTTTAGCCCGGCTGATTTCGCATATCTCGCGTTTCTTAACCGGCGTTGAGATTCACCCCGGGGCAAAGATCGGGCGCAGGTTCTTTATTGACCACGGGATGGGCGTGGTTATCGGCGAGACATCAGAGATCGGCGATGATGTGCTGCTTTATCAGGGCGCGGTCTTAGGCGGGACATCTCGCCAGAAGAAAAAGCGCCACCCCACTATCGGCAGCAAGGTGATTATCGGCGCAGATGCTGTTGTGCTGGGAGCCATCGAGATTGGCGAGGGGGCAAGAGTAGGTTCGGGCTCGGTAGTAGTCAAGCCTGTTCCTCCCGGGGCAACAGTAGTAGGCGTGCCCGGAAGGATTGTCGAGACCAAGGCGCCCAAGGTCAAGCCCTTAATTGACCTTGAGCACGGCAGGCTTCCCGACCCCGTAGCCGAAGCCGTAAACATCCTGGTCAAGAAACAGCACGAGCTTGAAGAGAGAATAAAGAAGTTAGAAAATAAATAAACCTGCCAACTAAGCCAGCCCTAGATTTTTCCTTGACAAACTCAAATAATGATGCTATATTCATATTGTGAATATTTATTCACTAAATGATTAGCAGTTCAAAAATTCAATTTTGGAGGTAATTCTTGCCGACTTCGCAATTAGATAGAAAGAAAAGAGACCTGATACTCAGAAGGTCGGATATCCTGAGGGCAGCTGAGCGCGCCTTTGCCGTAAGGGGCTATCACCAGGCCACGATGGCCGATATTGCCGAGGAGGCCCAGTACGGGGTGGGCACGCTCTATCTTTATTTTAAGGATAAGCAGAGCCTTTATGTAAATTTGTTAGAGAAAAAGACGAGGCAGTTAATAGGCCTAGTTAAGGAGAATGTTGAGAAGGGAAAAGACCCTCTTGAGAGAATTAAAATATTAATCCAGACACAGCTTAAATTTTTTATTAGCAATGAGGATTTCTTTAGAATCTTTTTTTCGCAAAGAGAAGGCTTGCGCTGGAAGGTTAAAGACAGGGTTTCCGCTTCTACGGTAGATTTGCAGCTGGAATTCTTAGATTATATAGCTGACTTAATTGCGCAGGCCCAATCTAGAGGCATTATTACAAAGAAGCATCAGGCCAGAAAAGTAGCCGCTGTCTTATCGGCCATAATCCATTCAATTGTTATGCCCCGGTTGATGAATTCAACAAAGCACAAAGAAGATATAACAAATCAATATCCTTTTGTTTTAGAGGTGTTTTTAAACGGGATGGGTGCTAAATAGTGAAGAAGGCCCTTTATTCTATTATAAGCCTAGTTTTGCTTAGCCTGTTTACTTATTCAGTCCGGGCTTTAGAGGTTGAAGAAAGAGAGCGGGCGGTAAAAGAGGCCCTTTTTGTTGCTTCCGTTGCCCAGCCCAAGATATTAAAAATTGGCCTGGTTGACTGCATTACTTATGCCCTGAAGAATAATTCTGAAATCATGATAAGGAAAATAGAACCATTAATTTCTGAGCAGGATATCGAGATAGCCAAGGCAGAGTTTAACCCAACCTTAACTTTTGATAGTTCATTAGAAGATGACAAAACTGAATCTGCCTCAGCGCTTGCCGGTTCGCATACAAGAACAGGCAAATTTAATTTTGCTATTGACGGAAAGCTTCCTACCGGCACCGAATACGATATAGATTTCTTGAATAAAAAATACAAAAGCAATTCGGCATACTTAAGCATAAATCCTTATCATGAGTCTGAATTTGCCGTTAGTGTTACCCAGCCTCTTTTTAAGGATTTTGGAGTTTTCGTAAATCGCGCGGATATCATTATCGCCAACAATAATCTGGAAAAATTAGATCAGAATTTAAAGAAAGATTTAATTGATTTAATCAGCCAGGTAAAAGAGGCCTATTATAGTTACGTATTGTACATAGAGAAATATAAAACTACTGAAGTTTCTTTGCAGAGGGCCAAGGATTTACTTGAAATTGTCCAGAAAAGACAGGCGAAGGGGTTAGCCAGCTTTATAGATTTGTTAGAAGCCAAAACCGGGGTCGCCGAAAGGCAAGATTTACTCCTTGCTGCTGAAAGGGCTACAAAAGACGCCGAAGACAAGGTTAAATATATAACTAATCTTATTGATGATCCCGAACTCTGGCATGCGCAAATTGAGCCCCTGGATAGGCCGGAGGTTAAAGAGCTTTCCGTTGACCTGATTGATAGCCTAAAACAGGCTTTTGAATACCGGCCGGATTACGAAGCTGCCAAGATTGAACTGAAGAATCAGGATATCCGCATCCTGATTAAAGAAAACAGCGCGCTTCCGGCTGTAGATTTAGTGGGAAGTTTTGGTTTAAATGGGTTGGATAAAGACTACGATGGAGCTTTAAAGGCGGATTATAAAGAATGGAGCACCGGCCTTAAAGTGAGCTGGCCCTGGGGCAGCAAAGGGGCAAAGGCAGATTATGAAAAGGCCTATTTAACCAGAAAACAGCTGCTTATTTCCTTTGAGCGCTTGCAGCAGAGGATTATCCTGGAGGTGAGGGATGCGCTAAGGGCCGTAGATACAGCCCGGGAGAAGATTACTACTGCCAAGAAGAGGCTGGAGACCGAAACTGCGCGCTATGCAGCAATTGAGCAACGTTTCCGTGAAGGGCTGGTCAGTGCTCACGATATGCTGGAATACCAGGAGGATTTATCCGGCGCTGAGACCAGCTATATCCAATCACTGATAGATTATGCGCAATCGTGGATTGAATTGGAAAAGGCAATAGGCGTAACTTTAGTTAAGAACAATATAACATTGGAGGAATAAATGAGAGTAATTTTGATTTTTGCATTTTGCATTTTGCATTTTTTAACCGGATGTGCGAAAAGAGAGACAGAAGAAATTTATAAACAAACGACTCATCCTGTAAGTGTAACTCTGGTGAGCAGGCAGAACCTGAAAGAATTTCTCTTTTATTCGGGTGATATCGAAGCGAAAGACCAGGCCACGGTTTTTTCCAAGGTTACGGGAAAACTGGTAGAGAATAAAGTTCAGGAGGCCGATTTTGTGGAAAAAGGCCAAACCTTAGCGCTGGTTGACCGCGATGAAATTGGTTATGAATTTGAACTTGCACCTGTAACTTCTCCAATTACCGGCATAGTAGGCAGGGCGTACATGGATAGGGGCGCAAGTGTAAACTTAATCACGCCCATTGCCTTAGTGGTAAATATGGATGAAGTACGCGTTAAGATTAATGTTACCGAGAAAGACTTACCGAGAATGGAAAAGGATCTATCGGCGCAGGTTAATATCGATGCCTATGCAGGTGAAGTCTTCAAAGGCTATGTAGAAAAAGTAAGCCCGGTAGTGGATTTAGATACACGTACAGCCCCGGTTTGGATAAATATTGCCAACCCCAAACATAAATTGAAACCCGGGATGTTTGCCCGCATTAAACTTATGGTGGGAGAGCATAAAGATGTTCTGCTAATTTTGCGCGAGGCGGTTATTGAAGAGGATAGCCAGAGATATATATTTATGGTAGAAGATAACCGCGCATATAAAAAAGAGGTTAAGATAGGGTTAGCATCTGATGGGAAATTTGAGGTTTTAGAAGGCTTGAAATCGGGAGATAAGGTAATAGTTATGGGCCCCTCAGACTTGAAAGATGGGGATTTAGTCAGGATAGTAGAAGAGGAAAAATAAGAGGTATTTATGAATCTTCCGCAATTTGGGGTTAAACGGCCTGTTACCGTAACCATGATTTTTATCGGCATTATCATCCTGGGCGCAGTCTCTTTATCCCGTTTAGGCTTAGATATGATGCCGGAGCTTGAGATGCCCGTCATTGGTGTATTTACTAATTATTCTGGAGCGGGCCCCGAAGAGGTAGAGAAACGCATTACTGAGAAATTAGAAGAACGTTTGGCTACTGTGCCTAATTTAGATAAGATAACATCTATTTCCCGCGAAGGAAGTTCTATTATAAATCTGGCTTTTAATTGGGGTTCCAATATGGATGAGGCCTCCAATGATGTTCGAGACTATGTCGGTCTAGCTAAGAAGGAACTTCCTGATGATGCTGATGAACCAATCATCTTTAAATTTGATTTCTCTATGATGCCGATCATGATTATGGGAGTAACGGCTGACGAAAGTTATCCGCGCTTGAAAAAGATTGTCGAAGATAAAATTGTCGACGCAATCAAAAGAATTCCCGGGGTAGCTGCTG
The DNA here is from genome assembly GCA_964586605.1 of uncultured Planctomycetia bacterium. Classification (GTDB taxonomy): domain Bacteria; phylum Omnitrophota; class Gorgyraeia; order JAFGHF01; family JAFGHF01; genus CAZPGX01. The sequence goes on along the minus strand of CAZPGX010000003.1, from coordinate 41,225 downwards.
CTTTGGTTCGCGGAGGTTTAGAAAGACAGATTCTGGTAGAAGTCGACAAAAGCCGCCTGGAAGTTTTGCATTTATCTGTAAACCAAGTTGTTCAGAGTTTGCAGTTACAAAATCTCACTACACCCGGCGGACATTTAAAAACCGGTCTTACCGATTATTTAGTGAGAGTTCCTGAAGAATTTAAGAGCGTAGAAGAGATTGAAAATACAATAATTGCTATGCCTAAGGGTGTGCCGATATATCTTAAGGATGTAGCGCGTGTTTCCGATAGCTTTGCTGATCAAACCAAATATGCCCGGATTAATAAAAGAGAAGGCTTAATTCTGATTATCCAAAAGCAATCAGGGGCTAATACTGTAAGTGCAGCCGACCGTGTCTTAAAACAATTGCCCAAATTAAAAGAAGATTTACCTTCCGATGTGCAAGTTAAGGTTAACCGGGATATGTCCGAATTTATTAGATTATCGATAGATACATTAAAGAATTCCCTCTTCTGGGGTGGGATTTTGGTAGTTTTGGTAATATTATTTTTCCTAAGACGTATCTTGACTTCTCTGATTGTTGTTTCAGCTATTCCTTGCTCTTTAATTATTACTTTCGTTTTAATGTATGTAGCTGATTATACCTTAAATATGATTTCTTTAAGTAGTTTGGCTATTGCTTTAGGGATGGTTGTGGATGCATCCATTGTTGTTTCTGAGAATATCCATCGCCACCGGGACAAATTAAATCACTCAGCAAAGGATGCTGCCATTTTTGGCGCCAGTGAAGTAGAAAAGGCAGTTGTTGCTTCTACCTTAACTACCATGGCAATCTTTCTGCCGATTATTTTTGTCAAGGGAATAAGCGGTATCCTTTTCAGGCAGATGGCCGCGGTAATTTGTTTAGCTTTACTTGCCTCTTTATTTACTTCCTTAACTCTGATACCGATGCTTTCTGCAAAGATTATGGCTTTAAGGCAAAAGACAGAAAATAGGCCGCAGCTTCTCCGGCGTTTATACCAGCTTAGCGAAGGCTGGTTTAGAAAAATAGAGGAGAGATATCGCAAGATTTTATCCTGGGCCCTTGGTCATCGAAGAAGGACTATAGTATTAGGGATTTCGATTTTACTTTTTAGTTTCAGTTTAATTCCCTTAGTAGGAACAGAATTTTTTCCCGAGGTTGACTCCGGAGTTATTCGCATAGATGTAGAGCGTCCAATTGGCACCAGGGTCAGTGAAACTGGAAAGGTGATGCTGGATATAGAAAATATTCTCTATAAAGAGGTGCCGGAACTGCAAGCCTCTTTACTTGATTGGGGATACGGAGAGACAGGCGGTATGGTAAGTATAATTGGCGGAGAGGAGAGTTCCAATACAGGTTGGATGATGAATAAATTGGTACAGAAAAAATATCGTAAAAGGAGTAATAAAGAAATCGCAGCAGCGCTTAAGCCTTTAGTTTCTTCGTATGCCGGGACCAAAGTAAGATTTAGTACTGAGGATCCGCTGGAGGGAATAATTTTTGGTTCAACTAATAAACCTTTAGTAATTGAAGTGCGGGGATATGATTTGGTCCAGGCGCGTAAATATTGTGCACAGATTGCTAAGGCCTTGGAAGAAATCAAAGGCGTAAGTGATGTGGAAATAAGCCGCAAAGAAGGAAAGCCCGAGTTGCAAATTGTGACTGACCGCGATAAAGCATCACGCCTGGGTGTAAATGTAACAGGCCTGGCCAATACAGTGCGCACATTTATTGACGGCAAGGCCGCCACACAGTATCGAGAAGACGGAGATGAATACGATATCTTTGTTAGGTTGAGGCCGGAAGACAGAAGCAGGCTTTTAGACCTGGATAATTTATTTGTTACTTCTCAAGCAGGACAACAGATTCGACTGTCTAATATAGTTCAAATTATGCAGAAGAAAGGGCCGATTAAGATTGAGCGTAAGGGCCAGGAAAGGATTGTCTATGTCAGCGCCAATATCTACGGAAAAGACTTAGGCACTGCGGTTAAAGAGGCGAACCGCAAGATTTCGCAGATTCCTCGACCAGCCGGTTTTTCCTATGCCTTTAGCGGGGCTCGGGAGGAACAGGTAGAGGCCTTCCAATGGCTTTTCTTTGCCCTTATTTTGGGGATATTGCTTGTGTATATGGTGATGGCCTCCTTATTTGAGTCCTTTAAACATCCCTTTGTTATTCTGTTTTCTATTCCTTTTGCGATGATTGGCGTAATCTGGTCTTTGCTTTTGACTAATCAGAGGTTGAATGTAGATTCATTTATTGGTATAATCTTGCTTACAGGTATTGTGGTCAATAACGCTATTGTTCTTATTGATTATATCAATACGTTAAGAAAAAAGGGACTGCCTCTTATGGAGGCGATAAAAGAGGGGGGAGTGGTCAGGCTTCGCCCGGTTTTAATGACCGCCATTACCACAATGGTAGGGCTTTTGCCTTTAGCGCTATTTCAGGGAGAAGGCGCGGAAGAATGGCACGCCTTAGCTACTGTGGTAATAGGAGGATTAGTTGTGTCCACATTGATTACGCTGGTTCTGATTCCTACCCTTTATTCTATATTTGAGAGAAAAGAAGTAACTGTAAACTAGGGGGGGCGAGGGCTGGAAAGCACAAGATACATGGCTAACGTAGTTACCGCGGCAAACCTTCTTTTCGGGACGATGTCAATACTGCTTTCGGTGATGGGCAGATATGTCCAGGCGGCCTGGATTATTTTCTTTTCCATTATCTTTGATATTGCCGATGGGAAGATTGCCCGCATGGGCGATGAACCTTCGGAATTCGGCAGGCAGTTCGATTCACTGGCGGATTTGGTTTCTTTTATAATTGCTCCTTCAATTCTAATCTTTACTCTAAGCCGGCCGGAATTTCTTCTCTGGCGGCTGTTGGTGTGTTTAGCGGCAGTCTTCTGCGGCGTTTTTCGCTTGGCCAGGTTCAATACAGAGAACGGAGAAAAAGAAGGCATTTTCTTTAAAGGCCTGCCTTCTCCGGCCTTTGCAGCGAGCGCTGCATCTTTTGTGCTTGTTTATCATCACTATAATTTACAGCTTGACTCTCAGGCCATTTCGCTGGTGGTGGGTATTCTGGCAATGATGATGGTCTCCGGAATCCGATACCCCACCTTTAAGAATGTACCTTTATTCCAACGTAAATATCTGGTTGGCTTTGTTCTAATATTGCCGCTGATATTCATTATCCCCGAATTAACCATCTTTATCTTATCCTTAATTTACGTAATCTTTATACCCATTAAGGCAAACCTGATGAAAGGAGCCAGCGGATGAGGCCATTAGCCGTACTTTTAGTTAGTGTTTTGCTTACCAGCATAGGCCAGCTTATCTTAAAAAAAGGCCTGCTTATCGTTGGGCCGATTGAGGGCGTGGGTTCTAAATTTTTTCAGATCTTTACAAATCCTCAAGTAATCTTAGGGATAACCTTTGCCGTTTTGGGCTGGGCGGCCTATGTGCTAGCGCTTTCCAAGGCCGAGTTGAGTTATGCCTATCCGGTCTGGAGCCTGACTTATGTAGTAGTACCTCTTTTGTCTCTTTTAGTTTTTAAAGAGAGTATCTCTTTACTCAAGATGGGCGGTTTGGCCTTTATCTTTTTAGGCGTAGTTTTAGTGGCGGCAAGCGTAAAATGAGAAAAAAATTCAAAGTTGGTTTAGCGTTGGGTGGGGGAGGGGTGCGCGGCCTGGCCCACATCGGCGTTTTAAAGATACTTGAGCGCGAGAGGGTCCCGATAGACCTTATTGTGGGCACGAGTATGGGCGCGGTTATCGGCGGCGCTTACGCCCTCTGCAAAGATAGTTTTTACTTAGAACGGAGAATCATAGAACTTCTTAAGCAGAAACCGATTGCTAAGCTTGAGGCCTTGGCCGGAGAATCCCGCCCCGAAGAAAAACGGATGATTGTTGAGGGCCTGGTGAGTTTTGTAAAAGACCTGCTCCTTTGGAATCTTAAAGGCATCAAACGTTCAATGGGTAACGGCGCAGAGATTAAGCAACTCATTGAAGAGCTGGTAGAGAAGATGCGCTTCTCAGAGACTAAGATACCTTTTGCCTGCATTGCCTGTGATTTAAAGACAGGCGATGAGGTTATTTTAAATAAAGGGAAAATGGTCAATGCCGTAATGGCCTCAAGCTCGGTGGCGGGGGTGTTTCCGCCGGTAAAATTAGGGGAGAGGCTTTTAGTCGACGGAAGCATAACCAGCGAGGTACCCACAGAAGCAGCGCACTCGCTCGGCGCAGATTTTATTATCGTGGTTAATGTGGAGCAGAAGATCTTTTACGATAAGTTCAGACATGGAATGGATATCCTTTTTCAGGCGGATGAAATCCGTTCACACGAATTGAATCGCCTCAAGCTGCGACTGGCCGACTTTACGATTCAGCCGCAGGTCGGCGATATTAGTTGGGCGGCCTTTTCTCAAGGTTTAAGATGTATCCAGGAAGGAGAAAAGGCAGCAGAAGAGACCTTAGCTAAACTTAAAATTGCTCTGGCCAGAAAAAGAAGAACATACAACCTAAAGAGGTTTTTTCGCATAAAATAGGCTAAATTTTGCATAACAGTATGAAGCTAAAAGAGTTAGAGTAATTTATTTGCCCAATATATACAATTTATTGGGCTTTTAAATTTGGCAGAGCCCAATATATAGTATGTTTTTTTCGATTTTTTCCTTGACAGCCCAATTCTGCTGTGCTATACTTCGCTAGTGGAAGAGGGAATTTAGGCGGTCCCCTTTCGGGGAGGCTTCGCACTAGGTGAGAGGTAATGGCTAGCAGGAAAAGTGATCTTTAACCGTAATTAAGATGGAGAAAAATTATGGAAAAGTTGGCTTGCAAACTTTCCGAAAACGCTAAAAAGGTATTAGAAAAGAGATATTTAAAGAAAGACCAACAGGGCAAAGTTATTGAGTCTGCCGACGATATGTTCCAGCGTGTAGCCGCAAATATTGCTCAAGCCGAGAAACTCTACAACAAAGACGCCGACACAGAAAAGATAGCCCGGGGGTTTTATTCTCTTATGGCCAATCTGGAATTTTTGCCTAATAGCCCTACTTTAATGAATGCCGGGCGCGACCTGCAGCAATTGAGCGCCTGTTTTGTTTTGCCGATTGCCGATTCTATGGAGTCGATATTCGAGACCGTAAAAGACACGAGCATGATCCACAAGTCAGGCGGTGGGACAGGGTTTTCCTTTTCCCGGTTGAGGCCAAAGGGATCAAGGGTTAAATCAACAAGTGGGATTGCCAGCGGGCCGGTTTCATTTTTGAAGGTTTTTGATGCCGCAACCCAGGCGGTAAAACAGGGCGGTACCCGCCGCGGGGCCAACATGGGTATCCTGCGCGTGGACCACCCGGATATTTTGGAGTTTATTTCCTGCAAAGAAAATGATAAAGACATTACCAATTTTAATATCTCCGTGGCGGTTAGCGAGGATTTTATGCAGCGGGTGAAGAATAATCAGGACTACGATTTAATCGAGCCGCACGGCAGAGAAGTTACCGGCAGGCTTAACGCTAAAGAGGTCTTTGATAAAATAATCCAGATGGCCTGGAAAAACGGCGAGCCGGGAATAATATTTCTTGACCGGATGAATAAATACAACCCTACGCCGGCCCTGGGAGAGTATGAATCAACAAACCCTTGCGGCGAACAAATTCTTTTGCCTTATGAGAGCTGCAACCTTGGCAGCATTAATCTTTCTAAGATGGTTACGAATGGTTGCATTGATTGGGATAAAATTACCCACACTACCGAGGCTGCCGTGCACTTTCTGGATAATGTTATTGATATGAATAAATATCCTTTGCCTGAGATAGAGAAGATGACCAAGGGCAATAGAAAAATCGGCTTGGGCATAATGGGCTTTGCCGACATGCTGATTCAGTTAAAGATTGCCTATAATTCTGAAGAGGCAATCTCCCTTGCCCACAAAATTATGAGTTTTATTCTGGAGAAGGCGGCTGCTGCATCTTGTGCCCTGGCCAAAGAAAGAGGCATCTTTCCTAATTTCAAGGGGAGCATCTATGACATTGAGGGTGGCCTACGCCTGCGCAATGCAACCTTGACCACCATTGCCCCTACGGGGACTTTGAGCATCATTGCCAATTGCTCAAGCGGAATAGAGCCTATCTTTGCCCTTTCCTACTTGCGCAAGGTCTTGGACAAACAAAGCCTCCCTGAGCTTCATCCGATTTTTGAAGAAATAGCCAAGGAAAGAGGCTTTTATAGTGCGGAATTGATCAAGTTAATTTCTCAAGGCCAATCCATTCAGGATATTCCTGAGATTCCCGAGGATGTACGCAACGTATTTGTTACTTCCCACGATATTACCCCCGAATGGCATATCCGCATGCAGGCGGTATTCCAGGAGTTCACCGACAATGCCGTGAGCAAGACCGTAAATTTTCCTCATGACGCTACTGCAGAGGACGTAGAGCAGGTTTATCGGATGGCGGATGAGCTGGGATGTAAAGGGGTAACTATTTATCGCGACAAAAGCCGCGAAGAACAGGTGCTTAATCTGGGCACAGAGGCCGGACAAGCTGAAGGCGCGCAGCTAAGTGTTTCTATTTCGCCCCGCCCGCGGCCGCAGGTGGTTACCGGGACAACTACGAAGGTTACTACCGGTTGCGGCAATCTCTATATTACTATCAACGAAGATGAAGAGGGTCGTCCTTTTGAGGTGTTTATGCAGATAGGCAAGGCCGGCGGTTGCGCCGCTTCTCAACTGGAGGCTATTGGCCGGCTGGTTTCTCTGGCCTTGCGTTCAGGCATAGATTTAAAATCTATAATTGACCAATTGCGCGGTATCCGCTGTCCCTCTCCTTCATGGAGTAAAGAGGGGAGGATATTCTCCTGTGCCGATGCTATCGCCAGGGTAATCGAAAGACGCCTGGGCAAGAGCGAAAAACCAAAGCAGATAGGAGAAGGTCCAGAGCAACCTCTGCAGCAAAAGATAGATCAGGGCAATACCCAAGTTAAGATAAAAACCATTGTCGGCGTCTGCCCGGATTGCGGCGGCGCCCTGCGCCACGAAGAAGGCTGTGTAGTTTGCGCCAGCCCTGGCTGCGGCTACAGCCGCTGTTGATATGTCTATTAAACCCGACCAGTGGATTATACGCATGGCGCAAGAAAAAAAGATGATTGCGCCCTTTGTCAAAAAGCAGGTTAAAGACGGAAATATCTCTTTTGGCCCTTCCAGTTTTGGATACGATATCCGTTTGAGCGATGAGTTTAAGCTCTTCAGCCCGCCGCAAAATTTAATCATTGACCCCAAAAAGATGAAGGAAAGCGCTTATCGCCGTATAAAGACGGATGTCTGCACAATTGCCGCCAATTCTTTTATCCTGGCTAAATCCTTAGAATATTTCAAAATGCCCGATAATATATTAGGGGTAGTTGCGGGCAAAAGTACCTATGCGCGTTGCGGGGTTGTGGTCAACGTTACCCCTTTAGAGCCGGGTTGGGAGGGTTTCTTGACCATATCAATCAGCAATACCACGCCTCGTCCGGTGAAAATTTATGCGCGCGAGGGAATAGCCCAGGTCCTGTTCTTTGAGTCAGACCAGAAATGTGAGGTTTCTTACCGGGATAAAAAAGGTAAGTATCAGGGTCAGAAAGACATAACTATATCAAAGATGTAATATGAAAAAGATTATTTATGTTATATTGGATGGTTTAGGGGACTTGCCGCATCCGGGTTTAGGCGGAAAGACTCCCTTGCAGGCAGCGCAGTCGCCTTTGTTGGATGAGTTAGCCAAAAGCGGCCAGACCGGGCTGATGCATACCGTAGGCAAAGACATTGCCCCGGAGTCGGACATCGCCGTAATCAGTATCTTAGGCTACGATGCGGAAAAATACTATACCGGCCGCGGGCCTTTAGAGTCCTACGCCGAAGGCCTGGAGGTTAAAGACGGGGACTTAGCTTACCGGGTTAACTTTGCCACTGCCGGTGAAGGTAAAAACATTATTGACCGCCGCGTAGGCCGCAACTTAACTACGGAAGAGGCCACTCAATTAGCCAAAGAGATAAACGAAAAGGTAGAGCTCACCAGCGTTGCGGCAGGTTTTAAGTTTAAGAATACAATCGGCCACAGAGGTGTTTTGGTTATTCATCCGCGCAGAGGTGAACTTTCAGCCGAGGTTACCAATACCGATCCCGCCTATGAAAAACGAGGTCCATTCGGCGTAGCCAAACAGAAGTTTGAGGATGTATTGCAGGAATGCAGGCCCGTTAAGGGAAAAGCGAATTCGCAGGAAGCCCTTAATGCCGCAAAACTGACCAACGAATTTGTAGCCAAAAGCCGGCTTGTCTTAGAAGGCTCAGAGACTAACAAAAAAAGAGAAGCGCAAGGAAAACTAAAGGCGAATCTAATTTTGACCCGCGATGCCGGAAACAGGCTTCCAAAATTTCCCAGTATCAAAGAAAAATTTAATCTAAGGTTCGGTTGCTTTGTGGAGATGCCGGTAGAGCGGGGGATTGCCCTTTTAACCGGAATGCAGATAATTGAGATTCCTTTGCCTTCAGGCGACTTAGAAAAAGATTATAAACTACGCGCAGAAAAGGTTCTTGGGGTTGTTAAGGAATTTGACGGCCTGTATATCCATATTAAAGGCCCGGATGAGCCGGCGCATGACGGAGATTATGCCAAAAAGAAGGAATCCATTGAAGCAATCGATAAATATTTTTTCGCTAATCTACTTCCTCACCTGGATATGAGCTGCTCAATAGTCTGCGTTAGCGCAGACCACTCCACGCCCTGTATCTTAAAAGCGCATTCTGCCGACCCGGTTCCGGTTTTAGTTGCCGGCGGCGCTATAAAACCTGATGCGACAGGAGATTTTTCCGAAAAGACCTGCCAGGGCGGCGCTTTGGGAATATTATCCGGCCCCGAACTCTTGCCGCTTTTAGTTAATTTATCTAAAGTCTAAATTTTCCCTTTACAAAATCCCGCTAACGTTGTATAATCCTTTTGATTGCTATCAATATAATATATTTAGGCCTATAATAGTGAGCATTGAATAACGGGTCTGGGGGCTTAAGCTGTGAATTCCTTAATTTTAGCGGCAGGGGCGATAGTGCTTTTCTGGCTGGGCTATCAGTTTTATAGCCGCTGGTTTGCTAAGATCTGGGATATTGATGCCTCGCGCAAAACCCCGGCTATAGCTAATTACGACGGAGTGGATTATGTCCCCGCCAAACACTGGACGATTCTCTTCGGGCATCATTTTGCCTCGATTGCCGGGGCGGCTCCGGTAATCGGCCCGATTATCGCTTTGAGTCTCTGGGGCTGGGCGCCTGCGCTAATCTGGATTGTCCTGGGCACAGTCCTTTTCGGCGGTATCCACGACTTTAGTTCGCTGATGGTTTCCCTGCGCTCAAAAGGCCGCTCCATTGCTGATGTAGCCAGCGCAACCATCTCTCACAGGGCAAAGGTAGTTTTTTCTATTTTTATCTGGCTTACCTTAATTTTAGTTATTGCTGTCTTTGTCCATTTTTGCGCCGAGACATTTATTGCCGAGCCGAAAATAGTTATCCCTACGGCAGGGTTGATTCCGCTGGCCATGTTAATCGGATTTATGCTTTACGACGTCAAGTTTAACCAGATTAGCACGACGATTTTAGGTCTGGCCGTGTTGGGCGGCTTAATAATGTTGGGCAATAACATCCCGCTGGGATTAGTTAAGCTGAGTTTTAAGGTGCAGGAATATACATTGAACATTAAGTCGATGGAGCTCTGGAGTATCCTGCTTTTAGTTTACGCCTTTTTCGCCTCTATTACGCCGGTGCATATTTTGCTTCAGCCGCGCGATTATCTCTGCGCCTTTTTGCTGGTTGCCGGAATTGTTTTAGGCTTTGCGGGATTGGTTGTTTCCCATCCGGCAATACAGCTTCCCGCCTTTATAACCTGGAAGGCCGAAACCGGCTATCTCTGGCCGATGCTTTTTGTTACTATAGCCTGCGGGGCAATATCCGGATTTCATTCTTTGGTTGCCTCGGGTACAACCTCCAAGCAGCTGGACAATGAACGGCATGCGCGTAAGATCGGCTACGGGGCGATGGTTGTCGAAGGCATAGTGGCACTGTTGGCGCTTTTAATAGTTGCTGCGGCAATTGCTAATATAGCCGACCTGCGCCAGATATTAGACACAGGCGGCGGGCCGGTGACGGCCTTTGCTAAAGGTTTTACCTCGGTAACCCGGCCGCTTTTAGGAAAATGGGGCGGATTGATAGCGATAACCATCTTGAATGCCTTTATCCTGACAACCTTGGATACGGCTACGCGTATCGGAAGATATCTGACCCAGGAATTATTAGGCATAAAAAATAGATACATCTCTACCGTTATTGTAATTGCTTTCGGCGGATTTTTGGCCCTCAGCGGAAAATGGAGCAATATCTGGCCGATGTTCGGCACAGCCAACCAACTGGTGGCGGCCCTGGCCTTGATCGTAGTTACTTCCTGGCTTTTGTCTCATCGCAAAAGCATAAAGTTTACTCTTTTGCCTGCTTTGATTATGCTGGCCACGACTGTGGCGGCGCTGATTTATCAAATCATCCGTTTCTTTAAAAGCCAAGAGTGGCTTTTGATGTTCATTGCCTTTGCCTTATTAGGCCTGGCTTTTTATATGTTGCTGGAAGTAGATTTAATCTTATTCCGGGCCTTCAAGCGTAGAAAGAAAGAGAGGGTAGTGCAGGGGTATGTCTAATATTATTGTCCAAAAATACGGCGGCTCATCAGTTGCCGACCCTAAAAGGATCTCTCGCGTTGCCAGGCGCATAGTTAAGTATAGACAAAAAGGCTGCGATATAGTAGTAGTGGTTTCGGCTTTAGGCGATACCACGGACGATTTACTAAAGCTGGCTCATAAGGTTAACCGTTCTCCCTCGGAAAGAGAAATGGATATGCTTATCTCTACGGGGGAGCAGATCTCTACGGCGCTTTTGGCAATGGCCATCCATAAGCTGGGATACGAGGCCATATCTTTTACCGGAGCCCAGGTGGGGATTATTACCGATTCCAGGCATACCAGGGCCAGAATCATCAAGATTAATACCGGCAGGATCAGAAAGGAACTGGCCAAGAAGAAGATTGTTATTGTTGCCGGTTTCCAGGGCGTAGACCTATCCCGGGAGATAACTACCTTAGGCCGCGGCGGAAGCGACTTAACCGCCGTGGCTTTAGCCCGTGCCCTTCGGGCAAAGCACTGCGAGATTTATACGGATGTGGAGGGGATTTATACCGCTGACCCGCGTATTGTCCGCCGGGCCAGGAAACTGGAGAGGATAAGCTACGACGAAATGCTGGAGATGGCCTCGCTTGGCGCACAGGTAGTTCAGGTAAGATGCGTGCAGGTGGCCAAGAGGTTTAATATTCGCGTTATCGTCAGGTCAAGTTTTAGCGATGAAGGAGGAACGATGATTTCCCCAGCACTAAAAGCGATGGAGAAGGTTGTAGTCAGCGCAGTAACCTTAAATAGAAATGAGACCAAGGTTACCATCCGCGATGTTCCCGATAAACCCGGTGTAGCGGCAAAGGTGTTTAAAAGGATTGCCGAGCAGGAGATAAATGTGGATATGATTGTCCAGAATATCTCGCGCACCGGCTATACCGACCTTTCTTTTACGGTGGTGAAAGAAAATTTGGCCAAGACGCTCAGGACAGTCAGAAAGGCAAGCGAGCAGGTTGGCGGCGGCGCTGTTGCGGTTGATAAGGATATTGTCCGCGTTTCTATTCTCGGAGTGGGAATGAAGTCTCATTCGGGTATTGCTGCCGGAATGTTTGAGGCCCTGGCGGAGAACAAGATTAACATTGAGATGATTTCCACTTCCGAGATAAGCATTTCCTGCGTAATCAGGAAGAGGCTTGCCAAGAAGGCGGTGCGTGCGATTCACAGGAAATTTAAGTTGGATAAGAAATAGAGCGGAGGATAAATTATGCGCAAGGTTGAGCTGTACGACACTACCTTAAGAGACGGCGCCCAGACTGAAGGCATCTCTTATTCAGTATCGGATAAATTAAAAATCGCGCAAAAATTAGATTTCTTTGGCCTGCATTACATTGAGGGTGGCTGGCCGGGTTCCAACCCTAAAGATTTGGAATTCTTTAAGCAGATTAGGAAAAAACGCCTAAAGTATGCTAAGATTTGTGCCTTTGGTTCTACAGCCAGGCCACATCTTAGCGCCCAAAAAGATGCTAACCTTAAATCTCTTCTAAAGTCAGGTGCGCAGGTCATAACCCTGTTTGGTAAAAGTTGGGATTTGCATGTTAAGGTTGTCTTAAGAACTTCATTAGATCAGAATCTGCGGATGATTTTAAATTCTGTGAAATATCTAAAGAAGAATGGTTGCATGGTTATTTACGATGCTGAACACTTCTTTGACGGTGCAAGGCATAATTTTGATTATGCCCTCAAGACGTTATTGGCAGCGGAAGAAGCTGGGGCAGATAGAATTGTTCTTTGTGAGACAAATGGGGGGATGATTACCTCATCAGTAGTGCAGATAATTCGCAAGGTACTCCCTCGGTTAAATACTCCTTTAGGAATTCATACGCATAATGATTGTGGTATGGCCGTAGCCAATACTATTGCTGCGGTGGAAGAGGGTTGTACTCATATCCAGGGTACGATTAACGGTTATGGCGAGCGTTGCGGTAATGTGGACTTAATTGCCTGCATTGCAAACCTTAAGTTAAAGTTAGGCCTTAATTGTATTTCAGATAATAAGCTGCAGAAATTAACTGAGCTTTCACACTACGTAAGTGAAATCAGTAATATGCGCCATAAGAGCAATCAGCCTTTTGTGGGAGAAAGCGCCTTTGCCCATAAAGGAGGCGTACACATTAATGCGATGGTTAAATACCCGGGTACTTACGAACATATCCAGCCAAAGCTTGTGGGAAATAAAAGTCGTTTCTTAGTCTCCGAGCTTTCCGGGAGGACTTCCATCCTTTTGAAGGCCAAGGAGCTGGAGCTGGCCCTGGATAAAGACGCCTTGCATACAAAGAAGATTCTTAAGCTCCTCCAGGATTTAGAACACCGGGGTTATCAGTTTGAGGCCGCCGAGGGTTCTTTTGAACTGCTGATGAAAAAGGCGCTCAAAAAGCACAAGAAGTTCTTTGACCTGGAAGGTTTTCGGGTAATTATTGAGAAGACCAAAAGCGGCAAGATAACCTCAGAAGCCGCAATCAAGCTAAAGGTAAATAAAATTGAGGAGCACACCGCCGCCGAAGGAGAAGGCCCGGTAAATGCGCTGGATAGGGCGCTGCGCAAGGCGCTCTCAGAGTTTTATCCTGCCCTGGCCAAAATGCGCCTGACCGATTTTAAGGTGCGCGTCCTGGATGAGCGGGCCGGGACCGCGGCCAAGGTGCGTGTGTTAATCCAGTCTCAGGATGAGCAGGATTCCTGGGGTACGGTAGGGGTTCATGAAAATATTATCGAGGCATCCTGGCAGGCCCTGGTAGATTCTGTTGAATACAAATTACTGAAGGATAAGAAAGAGTGAGAAATTCGAAATCCGAAGCACGAAATCCGAAACTTTCGAATTTCGATATTCGAATTTAGGGTTTAATGGTCAATATCTCACCAAAATATAATCCCAAAGAATGCGAGGAAAAATGGTACCAGTTCTGGGAAGAGAATAATCTCTTTCACGCTGAGGTCTCATCCCGCAAAAAACCCTACTCTATAGTTATCCCCCCGCCGAATATTACCGGCATCCTGCACATGGGCCATGCCCTGAATAATACCATCCAGGATATCCTGATCCGTTTCCGCCGTATGCAGGGATACGCCGCGCTCTGGATGCCCGGTACAGACCATGCCGGTATTGCCACCCAGAATGTAGTGGAAAAAGAGATTGCCGAAAGCGGCTTAACCCGGCAGGACTTAGGAAGAGAAAAGTTTTTAGAGCGGGTTTGGAAATGGCGCCAGAAATATGGCTCTACCATTATTACCCAGCTAAAGAAGCTGGGCTGCTCCTGCGACTGGCCCAGGATGCGTTTTACTATGGATGAACAATACTCTGATGCGGTGAGTGAAGTCTTTATCCAGCTGGCAAAAGAGAACCTGATCTATAAGGCAAACTATATTATCAACTGGTGCCCGCGTTGCCAGACCGCCCTTTCCGATGAGGAGTCCCAGCACAAAGAAGCCAAGGGCAGCCTTTATTACATTCGCTATCCCTTAAAAGAGGACACCAGAAAATTCATTACTGTGGCTACTACGCGTCCTGAGACTATGCTCGGGGATACGGCTGTTGCGGTTAACCCCAAAGATAAAAGGTATAAGCAGCTAATCGGCAAGAGCGTAATTCTGCCTTTGGTCAATGAAGAAATCCCCGTGATTGCCGATAGCGCAGTTGACCCTGAATTCGGCACAGGAATCGTCAAGATTACTCCTGCGCATGACCCCAACGACTTTGAGATTGCCCAGAGGCATGCGCTGTTCAGTAAAGTGGTGATGAACGCCGATGCTACGATGAATCAAAATGTCCCCTTAAACTATCAGGGCATGGACCGCCTGGAGGCCCGCGAGGCCGTTGTCGATGATTTAGAAGAGCGGGACCTCCTGGAGAAAACAGAGGAGCATCTGCATTCCGTAGGCCACTGCTACCGCTGTCATACAATGGTTGAGCCCTATCTTTCCCAGCAGTGGTTTGTGGATATGCCAAAATTAGGCAAACAGGCAGCCGAGGTAGTTAAAAAGGGTAAAGTTAAGTTTTACCCCAGCCGTTGGAAGAAGGTTTATTTAAACTGGATGGGCGCCTTACGCGGCTGGTGCATCAGCCGGCAGATCTGGTGGGGCCACCGTATTCCGGCCTGGTACTGCGCCGACTGCAAAAGGGCCTATGAGCTCTTGCACAAGGGCAAAAAGGTCTCACCCAAGCAGAAAGTCGAGCTTACCGAGGCGGGGATTATAGTTTCTCTGGAGAATCCCCACTTTTGTCCCAAATGCGGCGGCACAGACCTTCGCCGGGATGAGGATGTCCTGGATACCTGGTTTTCCTCATGGCTGTGGCCCTTTGCCACCTTCGGGTGGCCGACGCTGGGCAAGAGAGAAGAGCAGGAACTGAGGTTTTTCTATCCTACTTCAACCCTGGTTACCGCCCAGGAGATTATCTTTTTCTGGGTGGCCAGGATGATTATGGCCGGCCTGCACTTTAGAAAAGAGATTCCTTTTCGCGATGTCTATATCCACGGCACGGTCAGAGACCTAAGCGGCACCAAGATGTCCAAATCGCTGGGCAATGTTATTGACCCGCTGGAGATAATCAATGAATACGGCTGCGATGCCCTGCGCTTCAGCATTATCTCGCTTGTGGCCACAGGTCAGGACGTATTTTTGTCCCGCGAGAGGTTTGAGTCCGGGCGCAACTTCGCCAACAAGATCTGGAATGCCGCGCGCTTTATCCAGCTCAACCTGGATAAAGAAAAGGTAGGCGTTGATTTGCGCGCTGCGGCCAAAGGCATTAACGAACTGAAAGATAAATGGATATTAAGCCGGTTTTATCAAACCCTGGAGGAGGTTACCGGGGCGCTGGATAATTTCCGCTTTAATGATGCCGCAAAAACCCTGTATGAGTTTTTTTGGCATCAGTTCTGCGACTGGTATATAGAGTTATCCAAAAAGAATATTAAAGAGGAAGCGACGCAAGTTGTGCTCTATAAAGTTTTGGAGAAGACCTTAAGGGTAATGCACCCGATCATGCCTTTTGTAACTGAAGAGCTTTGGCAAGGCCTGCCTCACGAGGGAAATTCGATTATGGTCTCTTCCTGGCCGCAGATGCAAAAACAATTTATTAATAAAAAGGCAGAGAGCCGAATGGAGATGATTATCTCCTCTATTACGGCTATCAGAAATATCCGCTCGGTCTGGCAGATTGAGCCGGCCAAGAGGCTTGCGGTTAAAATTTGCGCGCACAAAAAACCTCTGGAAAACCTGCTTAATGCGCACAGCCCTTATATTAAAGAATTGGCCAAAGTAGATTCTTTAGAAATCGGTCAGAAGCTCAAAAAACCCAAGCACTCGGCTGTGGCAGTAGTGGGGGATAGTGAAATATTTGTTCCCTTAGAAGGAATCATTGATGTTAAGAAAGAGGCCAAGAGGCTTACACAAAAAATAAAAGAATTAGAACATATTTTGCATAGTAATGATAAAAAACTCAAGAATAAACAATTTCTCAGCCGTGCCCCCAAAGAGGTCGTCGTCCAGACAAAACAAAAACAGGCCCAACTAAAAGACGCTGTCAAGAAACTAAAGGCCAACCTAAAAGGTTTTAAATAAGAGATGAAAAATTTAGAGATAGTAAAGTTGGCCTTAAGAGAAGATATTGGCTCTGGCGATATTACCACCAAACTTATTATTTCGGCCAAGCAGAAGATTAAGGCCAGGATAATAGCTAAAGAAAAAGGCATTGTCTGCGGGTTGGCTGTGGCCAGGCTTGTGTTTAAGACGGTAGATAAAAATATTCATTTTAAACCCGCCACCAGCGACGGAAAACAGGTTAAAAAAGGCCAGGTCTTGGCGCGCTTGCAAGGTAAGGCCGTAAGTATTTTAGGAGGCGAGCGCGTAGCCTTGAATTTTTTGAGCCACCTCTCGGGGGTTGCTACTTTGACTAATCGCTATGTGCAAAAAGTAAGGCCCTATAAAGTTAAAATTATGGATACGCGTAAGACCACTCCGGGTTTGCGGAGCTTGGAGAAATACGCGGTGCGCTGCGGCGGGGGAGTGAATCATCGCTTAAACCTCTCGGATCAGGTGTTGATAAAAGATAATCATCTAAGTAGTTTAAAGTTTAAAGTTAAAAGTTTAAAGCTAAAAGATATAATTGATAAAATAAGAAAAAATGCCCAAGGTAGAAAGATTGAAATAGAAGTAAAGAATATAAGAGAATTTAGAGAAGTTCTTAAAGCCAGGCCGGATATTATAATGTTGGATAACTTTAGCGTGGCTAATATCAAAAAGGCAGTAAAAATAAAAAGCGCTTCAGTGAAACTTGAAGTCTCCGGCGGCGTAAACTTGAGCAACGTGCGCAGGATTGCCGCCACAGGCGTAGAGAGAATCTCCATAGGAGAGCTAACCCATTCGGCTGGTGCGCTGGACATAGCGCTGGACTGTGAATAAATTTAGATTAGTTAGGCATTTGAATGGATGAGCGGATATTAAAAATACTGCGTGCGCATCAGGATGAGTCTGTTCCTGCCGATAGGCTAATCCCCGAGGAATTGAGCCGGCGGCTGAATACTAAGGTTATCGGGAAAAAGATTTTTTCTTATAATGTCGTTGACTCTACAAATAGCATAGCCTTTTCTTTAGCTAAGGCCGGCCTGGGGGAGGGAGCAGCCGTTTTTGCCGAGGGCCAGAGAAAGGGGCGCGGGCGTCTGGGCAGGGGTTGGGTTTCGCCTAAAAATAAGGGGATTTATCTTTCTTTAATCCTGCGGCCGAAGATTAGCCTTAAAAAGGCCTCGCTGGTTACGCTTTTGGCCGCAGTGGCTTGTGCTGAGGCAATCAGGAAAATATCAGGCCAGCAGGCCTTAATCCGCTGGCCCAATGATATCTTGGTGAATAACAAGAAGCTCTGTGGTATTCTTACCGAAATGCAGACAGAAAACAGCCACCTTGAGTACATCATCTTAGGCATCGGCATTAACGTAAATACGCCGACAGGTAAATTGCCCTCACAGGCAAGTTCTTTAAAAGAAGAGGCAGGAAGGGAGTTTTCCCGGGTAGAGCTGGCCCGTGGACTTCTGCGCCGGCTTGACCAGGAATATTCTTTTTTTAAGGATAAGGGCAGTGCAAAAATCATTACCCAATGGAGAAACCTATCCGCCTTCTGCGGCAAGCGCCTTAAGGTTAAGCTTGCTGAGAAGACTATTGAGGGCCAGTCTCAGGGGATAGATGCCCAGGGCGCCTTGATTGTGCGTCTGGACAATGGTTTTAAACAGCACATTTTAGCAGGAGACGTAGCTAAAATACGCTAATGCTGACTATTGCCGGGATTAAGAAACTCTTAAAAGAAGAGCGGCTCTCAATCAGCAAATACCGCGGGCAAAACTTTTTGGTTGATGCCCATTTGCAAAAAAAGATTATTCAGGCCCTAAACATAAATTCTACCGATGAGATTATAGAGATTGGCTCCGGCCTGGGCGCCTTAACCGAAGACTTAGCCATGCGGGCAGCTAAGGTTATTGCCCTGGAGAAGGATAAGGGCATGGCCAGGGTGTTGGGGCAGGCGCTGTCAAAATACAATAATCTTAAAATTATCAATCGGGATATCCTGAAGGTTGACGTATCCGGCCTGTTTAAAAGGCAGGCCAAGGTTGTCGGTAACCTTCCATTTTATATTACCACACCGATTATCGGCTTGCTTCTGAAGGCGGGTTTTAAGCGCTTTAGCGATGTCTTTATTACCGTCCAGCATGAGGTAGCCAAGCGCCTGGTATCTAAGCAAAACCATAAGAATTACTCCTCCTTAAGCGTGTTTATCCAATATTTTACTCACCCCATAATGCTGTTTACCATTCCCAAAAAGGCCTTTTACCCCCAGCCCAGGGTAGATTCTGTATTTATGCATCTGCGGCTTTTGTCAAAACCGGCTGTCTCGGTCAGAGATGAGGAGCAGTTTTTTAAGATTGTCCACCGCTCATTCAGCCAGCGCCGCAAGACTATTGTTAATTCTCTAAGCGCCAAATTGGGCAAAGAAGAGAAGAAAAAGATTGAACAGGCCTTAAAAAGTCAGGGCCTCAAGGGGCGCCTGAGGGCGGAGAATCTTTCTTTAAGTGATTTTGCCAGGATAGAGGATGTATTTTGCAAACGGGGGATTAGGTTTTGAGTAAATTATCCTTACTTAGGGTAAAAGGCAAAGATATTGTTAACGAGAGCGGTAAAAAGGTTTATCTGCGCGGGGTGAATTTAGGCGCCTGGCTCTTGATGGAGGGGTATTTCCTCAACGGGCGTAATTTTGGCGAGCATATCTTCAAACGTGAGTTCGCCCGCCATAACGGCCAAAAAGAATTGCAGAATTTTACCCGGGCCTATCGCAAAAACTTTATTACCAGTCAAGATATCAAAAGAATCAAGAAACTGGGCGCAAATTGTGTTCGTTTGCCTTTTAATTATCGCTTGATTACCAAAGATAAAGCTTGGAATTATCTGGATCAGGCCATTAAATGGTGCAGAAAAGAGGGCCTCTACTGTATTTTAGATATGCATGCTGCTCCTGGCGCACAAAATATAGACTGGCACAGTGATTCCGACGGGCGGGCCCTGTTCTGGAAGGATAGAAAATTTCAGAGGCAGTATTTCGCTTTATGGCGTAAGATTGCCTTCCGCTATAAAAATGAGGCCGCTATTGCAGGTTATGATGTAATTAATGAGCCGGTGCCTAAAAATCCTAAACTTTTGCCCCAATTATACCAGAGAACTATTCGCGCGATTAGAAAAATAGATCAAAAGCATATTTTATTTCTGGAAGCGGATCATTATGGGCAACGGTTGAAAGTTTTAGGCAGGCCAAAAGATAAAAATACCGCCTACAGCATCCATGTCTATCAGCCGCTTAACTTTACCTTTAACTTTCAGCCCCACCTGAGGTATCCCGGAATGATTGACGGTAAGCGTTGGGATAAGGCCCAACTCCGTAAGTACATCGCCCCTTATCAGGCCCTGGCCGAGAAATGGCAGGTACCTATTCTTGTCGGTGAGTTCGGGGTCAATTACCGCTCACCCAAATATTCCGGGGAACTGCGTTACTTAAAGGACGTCTTGGAGTGTTTTAAGCAGTTTGGTTTCCACTGGACTTATTGGTCATATAAGGCCGTGGCCAATGTCTTCTATCCCGACGGCATCTGGCAGTATCTGCCTGATCAGCCCTGGATAAAAAGGGAAGGGCCAATCCTTGGCTGGGAAAACTTCTATAAACTCTGGAAACCGCTGAAGAAACAAATCAGCGCCTCCTGGAAAACCGCGAAATTCAGCAAAAACAAGCACCTCAGCAACCTGCTGGGTAAGTATTTCTAACCAATAAGAGGCATTGCCTGTTTAGGCCGGGCTAAAACAGCAAAAAGCGTCAGGCCCCTTTTGACTGGCCCCTTTTTGCATATTGACTTTTGGAGGGGGGTGTGATAAGGTAATAGCACTTGAATTAATGCTTACTATAGGGCTGATTATTATAGGCTAATAGTATTACATTAATATACTTATTATAATACGCTATAGCAGGGGATGTGATATGGATATAGAGTATGTAGCGAAGCTTGCCAGGATTGACCTAAACGTCTCCCAGAAGAAAAAACTCACCAAACAATTAAGCGATATATTAGGCTACATTGAGAAGCTCAAGGAGCTCAAGGTGGACAAAGTTGAGCCGATGAGCCATGTCTTGCCATTGAAGAATGTCTTTCGCGAAGATAAGGTCAAGCCATCTTTACCCGTAGAGAAAGTGCTGAAGAATGCCCCGGCAAAGAAGGACAGCAGTTTTAGCGTGCCGAAAGTAATCGAATAATGGAACTGCATAAACTCACCGCCCACGAACTTACCAATCTAATCGCCAAGAAAAAGACCTCGGTCAAAGAGGTTGCCGAAGACCTGTTAAAGAGAATTGAGCGGACGGAAAAAAAGGTTAAGGCGCTCTGCCTTGTGGATAAACAGGATGTCTTAGCCCAATGCGAGCAACTGGAGAAAGGTCCCCGCAAGGGTAAACTCTTTGGCGTCCCGGTTGTAATCAAGGATAATATCTGCGTAGCAGGCCAGGATACCACCTGCTCATCAAGGATATTGAAAGGGTTCAAACCGCCCTATGATGCCACGGTTGTCAGTCGATTGAAACAAGAGGGCGCGCTAATCTTAGCCCGGGCCAATATGGATGAATTTGCCTTTGGCTCATCCTGTGAGACCTCTTGCTACGGGCCCACGCATAATCCCTGGGACCTAAAGCGCATTCCCGGCGGCTCAAGCGGCGGCTCGGCTGCATCAGTGGCCGCGGATGAGACTATTCTGGCCCTGGGTTCGGATACCGGCGGCTCTATCCGCCAACCGGCTGCTCTTTGCGGGGTGGTGGGCTTGAAGCCGACTTATGGGCGGGTTTCCCGTTATGGTCTGATTGCCTTTGCCTCGTCTCTAGACCAGATCGGCCCGTTTGCCAAAGATGTAGAGGATGCCGCACTGCTTTTAAATGTGATTTCCGGGCATGATCTGATGGATTCTACCTGTGCAGAGGAGAAAGTGCCTGATTACACCAAGAATTTAAAGCCTGACGTCAAGGGTTTGAAAATAGGCATCCCAAAGGAATATTTTGCCAAAGGATTAGATAATGAGGTAAAAACGCAGGTTGCCGCGGCCCTGGATGTCTTAACAGGCCTGGGCGCTAAGGTAAAAGAGATTTCACTTCCGCATACAGAATATGCGGTAGCGGATTATTATATCCTGGCCACAGCCGAGGCCAGCTCAAACCTGGCCCGCTTTGACGGCGTGCAGTATGGGCACAGGAGAGCCAAACCTTCGGATTTAATCGAGATGTATTTTAAGACAAGAGGTGAGGGCCTTGGCGAGGAGGCTAAGCGGCGGATTATTTTAGGCACCTATGCCTTATCAAGCGGCTATTATGATGCCTATTATCTGCGGGCCTTGAAGGTGCGCCGGCTGATCAAAGAAGACTTTGATGCGGCCTTCAAAAAGGTAGATTGTCTGATTACGCCGACATCACCTACAGCTGCCTTTAAGATTGGTGAACGCACGGATGATCCCTTGGCAATGTATTTATCGGACATCTATACTATATCAGTTAATTTAGCGGGGCTGCCGGCAATATCCCTGCCTTGCGGACTAAACAGCGAAGGCCTGCCTGTAGGCCTGCAAGTTATTGCCCGCGCCTTTGATGAACAGACCATGTTGCGCACAGCCTTTGCTTTTGAACAAAACACAGAACACCACAAAAAAAGGCCAAATGTATAGAGTTGTTATCGGTTTAGAGGTGCATGCGCATTTAGCTACCAGAAGTAAGTGTTTCTGCGGCTGCTCCACCGAATTCGGCCAGCGGCCCAATTCACAGAGTTGTCCTGTGTGTTTAGGCCTTCCGGGAAGCCTGCCCGTTCTAAACGAAGAGGCCTTAAAGCTTGCTATTAAGGCAGCCCTAGCCCTGGATTGTAAGATTTCCAAATTGATTAAGTTTGACCGCAAGAATTACTTTTATCCGGACCTGCCCAAGAATTTTCAGATTTCTCAATACGATTTGCCTGTTGCCAGCGGCGGCTCTCTTTCTATAGATACAGGGACCGGCCCCAGGCGAATCCGCATCCGCCGCGCGCACCTTGAGGAGGATGCCGGAAAACTGATTCACGAAAAAGGCCAGAGCCTGGTAGACTTCAATCGTTGCGGGATGCCTCTTTTAGAGGTTGTCAGCGAACCGGAGATTGCGTCAGCCGATGAGGCCAATGAGTATCTGGTGCGTCTAAAGAGAATCTTAAAATATTTAGAGGTTTCCGACTGCAATATGGAAGAAGGTTCCCTAAGATGCGATGCCAATATCTCACTAAGCCAAGAAGGCTCAAAAGAATTGGGTGAGAAAGTAGAACTTAAAAATATGAATTCCTTCAAAGGCGTAAAACAGGCCCTGGAGTATGAAATCAAGCGCCAGGGTAAGCTCCTAGACCAGAAAAAAAGAATAGTCCAGGAGACCCGCCTTTGGAATAGCGAAGAGAACAAGACTGAAGTTATGCGCAGCAAAGAAGAGGCCCATGATTACCGTTATTTTCCCGAACCCGACTTAGTGCCCTTTATTTTAAGTGAGGCCTATATCAAGGAGATTGAGAAGTCCCTGCCGGAATTATCTCAAGCCAAGGCCAGTCGCTTTGTGCGCGAATATAAGATCCCCGAATATGATGCCAATGTTTTGACCGCCGATAAATATTTAAGCCAATATTTTGAAAATTGTGTTAAAATCTATAATAGCCCTAAAGTAATCAGCAACTGGATTATGAGTGAACTCCTTGCCCAGCTAAATGCCCGCAATATAGAAGTGCGTCATCTTAAACTTAAACCCAAAACCTTTGTGACTCTTTTAAAGATGATTGAGACCGGTGAGATTAGCGGCAAGATTGCCAAAGAGATTTTACCCGAAGTCTTAGACGGTAAAAAAGAGCCCGGTGATATTGTCAGGGATAGAGGCCTTTCACAGATTAGCGACTCGGGTAAGCTTGATAGGATTATTGAACAAGTAGTTAAGGACAACCCCAAGCCGGTTGAGGATTATCGCGGGGGAAAGGCCAATGCCTTTGGTTTTTTGGTCGGCCAGATTATGCGCGCCAGCCGCGGCCAGGCCAATCCAGAGCTGGCCAATAAGTTATTAAAGAAAAAATTAGAGGAGGGAAAGGATGCGTAAAGTCTTGGTTGCGTCGTTAGTGGTAATTAGTGCAATCTTCATTCTTCATGCCCAAGGGGTAATCGGCGAGGAGCAAAAGGAAGATGATTTTTATCAGGAGATAGAGTTGTTTACCGACGCCCTGGTAATGATTCGCTCGGATTATGTGGAAGAGGCCAAATATAAGGACTTAATCTACGGCGCCTTAAAAGGGATGCTGCGTTCACTGGACGATTACAGCCAGTTCCTGACCCCCGAGGCATACAATGAAGTCAAGGTGGAGACAGAAGGGGAATTCGGCGGTTTAGGGATTCAGATCGCCATTAAAGATGGGCTGCTCACAATCATTGCCCCGATAGACGATACCCCGGCCTATCATATCGGCTTAAAGGCCAATGACAAGATAGTCAAGATAGAGGATGAGGTCACCAAAGATATCACCCTGATGGAGGCGGTAAAGAAGCTTCGCGGTGAGCCGGGAACAGAGGTGACCATAACCGTAATGCGCGAGGGAGCAGAGAAACTCCTGGACTTTACGATTACCAGGGATATCATCAAGGTCAAGAGTATCCGCAAGGCAAAATTGTTTGAGGATAACATCGGCTATGTCAGGCTTTCGGAATTTCAGGAACGAAGCCCCCAGGATTTAGAAAAGGCACTGCGCGAGTTGGAGGCAGCAGGGCTGGACAGCTTGATTTTAGATTTGCGCAATAATCCCGGAGGGCTGCTGGATTCGGCAGTGAAGGTGAGTGAGAAATTTATCCCGGCCGGTGAGGTGATAGTATCCACCCGCGGACGGGCAGGAGGACAGGATTTTGAATTCCGCTCAGGGGGCAGGGGCGCTCACCGCGAGTATCCTTTGGTGGTGATGATTAGCGGCGGTTCGGCTTCAGGCTCGGAGATTGTCGCCGGGGCAATCAAGGACCACAAAAGAGGTGTGCTTTTAGGCACAAAGACCTTTGGCAAGGGCTCTGTGCAGACAGTCGTGCCTCTAATGGACGGCTCGGCGCTGCGGCTGACCACCAGTAAGTATTACACTCCCAGCGGAATATGTATTCACGAGAAAGGCATCGAACCCGACGTAGAAGTTAAGTTTAAAGAAGAGAGCCTGGAAGAGGCGCTTAAGGTAGAGGAAGAAGAAGCAGGGAAAATATTTGAAAAGGTTGAGGAAGAGCAGCAAGAGAAAAAAGCAAAAGAAGAGAAAACCAAACCCCAGACAGGGCAAGTCCGGACCACGCTGAAAGGATTTATGGAAGAACAGGGTTTTTACGACAACCAGCTGGTGCACGCTGTGGACTTATTAAAAGGGATTAAGGTTTACAGAGGTGAAAATTAAGAAAAATATTTTAATTTTATCTGTAGTTGTTTTAGCGGCAGTCACCTTGCTGGTCTTTTGTCTGCGCAAGGGGTGTCTGGGGCTTAAAGAGGTCCCCAAGGCGAAAGTGGCAATAGTGCTTGATGACTGGGGATATAATTTGTATTGCGTAAAGCTGTTAAAAGAGATGGATATTCCGCTAACTATCTCTATCTTGCCTAATTTGAGATACTCAAGGAAAATTGCCCGGATAGCCAATGGGTTGAATCAGGAGGTCATCCTGCATCTGCCCCTTGAGCCCGAGAAAAGGGGAAGAAAGATAGGCCTGGAGAAAGATACGATTACTTCCCGGATGTCGGACGAGGAAATTTCCAAGATTACCAGACGCGCTTTGGATTCTGTGCCTTATGCCAAGGGGGTTTCCAACCACATGGGTTCGCGGGCTACGAAAGATAAGCGAATTATGTCGTTAATCTTTGCTGAATTGAAAGAAAAAGGCCTTTTTTTCTTGGATAATTTAGTAATGGATAAATCTGTCTGCCAGCAGTTAGCCCAAGAGCTAAAACTTAAATTTGCTTCAAGAGATGTTTTTCTGGATAATTTAGACGATAAAGAATATATCCGGGGGCAGGTGAGAGAACTGAGCGAATTTGCTAAAACCGCAGGCCAGGCCGTGGGCATCGGCCACGCCAAGTCTAAGACGCTTGAGGTGCTCAAAGAAGAAGCTGCCATAATGGGCCGCGAGGGCATTGAATTCGTTTTTATTTCGGAGTTGATAAAATAGCTTAAAATATGATAGTATTAGGTATTGAGACCTCCTGTGATGAGACAGCAGTTTCGGTAGTAGAAAACGGGCGCAATGTTTTTTCTAATGTTGTTTCTTCCAGCCTGCATTTGCATAAAAGATATGGCGGGGTAGTCCCTGAGATAGCCACCCGCTACCATGTTGAGCTGATTAATTATGTTTTAGAGCAGGCGTTGGATGAGGCCAGGGTAAGTTTAAGCGATATCGATTTAGTAGCGGCTGTCTATGGCCCGGGGTTGGTTGGGGCGCTTTTAATCGGCCTTTCCCTGGCTAAGAGTTTAAGTTTAGCTTTGCCCGTGCCCCTGGTGGGAATAAACCATATCCAGGCCCATTTATACGCGCCTCTCTTAGGGAAAAAGAAACCACAATTTCCTTTTGTGGGCCTGGTAGTTTCCGGAGGCCATACAAACCTTTTTTATGTAAAGGATTACTTGCACTGGCAGGTTTTGGGCAGGACGCGCGATGATGCCGCAGGCGAGGCCTTTGATAAGGTAGCCAAGATTTTAAATCTAGGCTATCCCGGCGGGCCAGTTATTGAGAAGAAGGCTAAAAGAGGCGATAAGGGTAAGATAAAATTCCCGCGCTCCTATTTGGAAAGAGGCAGCCTAGACTTTAGCTTCAGTGGTTTAAAAACAGCAGTGTTATATTATGCAAAAGATAAACACCCAAACGCTACGCTTGGGGATGTTGCCGCAGGTTTCCAAGAGGCAGTAGTAGATGTTTTAGTTGATAAGTCGCTCACTGCCTGTAGCCTGATGAAAGTTAAGCAGTTTGTTGTCGGCGGGGGAGTAATCGCAAATCAACGTTTACGAGAAGCGTTGACTGCGAATCTAGAGGAACAGGCAATTAAGGTCTATTTTCCCGAACAGACCCTTTGCCAGGATAACGCGGCAATGGTGGCGGGCCTGGGATATCAACTGTATAAAAGGGGCGTAGTTTCGGACCTGAATCTGGAGGTAGAACCGAACCTAAAAGTGGAGAGAGTTCTAGTGAAAAAGGACAAGAAGTATAAAACAGGGGAGGTGAAGGATGGCTTTTAGGAGCAAGAAAAAGCTGCAGCCGGAGGTAAAGGTGGAGCAGGAGAAGGTGTTGGATGTGAATGCCAGTATGCAGGGGACGCTTGCCTTCAAGGACCCGGTGAATTTGCGCATCAATGGCAACTTTGAGGGAAAGCTGGATACCAAAGGAAGCCTGACGGTAAGCCAGAATGCCCGGGTCGAGGCTGATATTATGGGCGAAGACATCATTATCTCAGGCAGGGTTTCCGGTAACGTGGCCGCTTCCAACCGGCTTAGCCTTAGCGGGACCGCGCATTTAGTGGGAGATATACGTACGCCCAGCTTAAGCATAGCCGAAGGGGCAATCTTTAGGGGAAAATGCCAGATGGATGCCAGGGAGACAGGATTTAAACGCTCTACAATCAATGAGATGCTGATGAACGTAGAGGACCTGGCGAAGTATCTAGAGGTGGATGCCGCTTCGGTATTAGACTGGGCCCAGAAGGGGAGAATCCCGGCGGAGAAGGCCGGCAATGGCTGGAAGTTCGAACGCGCTAAAGTAGATGCCTGGATCGCCAGCGAAAAAATAAAGTAAGCAAAAAGGAAGGTAATGTCCGAGAAATTACTCAGTGTCAGAGAGGTCTCGAAATATCTTGGTATCTCAACGGGGGATTTGAGGAGATTAGTAGATAGCGGCAGGATTCCCGCCTATCGGCTGGGAGGGGCAATCCTGAGGTTTAGAAAGGACCAGATTGAGCAAATAAAAGCCCAAGGGATTCCTGAACTTGCCAGGTCCAAGGAAGAGCCCCTAGCCGGCGGCAGATACAGCTGGGCGGAAAGATTAAGAGACTTTCTGTATTTTAACGATTTTTATATTATTTCCGTAATTATAATTATAGTCTTGTTGGTCTTTATATTTTTCTGTTAACGGAGGGGAATACTATGTGGAATATAATTCAAAAAGGCGGGCCGCTGATGTACTTGATTATTCTTTGCTCAATTGTGGCCCTGGCAGTAGTTATTGAGAGGCTTTACCATTTACATCGGGCAAGAATCAATATTGATAAATTTATGGAGAGTATCTACTCTGCTTTGAAGAGTAACCGGATTAAGGAAGCCGTTGATTTATGCCAGAAGACTCCCGGCCCCGTTGCCCATATTGTCAAGGCGGGTATCTTGAAGCACGATGGTTCGCGGCAAGAGATAAAAGAGGCAATAGAGGATGCGGGAATTTATGAGGTGCCGCGCCTGGAAAAAAACCTGGGCGCCTTGGCGACCATTGCGCATATCTCGCCGCTTTTGGGTCTGTTGGGCACAGTTACGGGCATGGTCAGGGCGTTTCAGATTATTCAAGAGAAGGCTACCGCTATGCATTCGGTAAGCCCCGCCAATTTAGCCGGAGGTATCTGGGAGGCCTTAATCACTACAGCAGCAGGATTGATGGTAGCCATACCTACTTTTGTTGCCTATAATTATCTGGTCAGCCGGGTGAAAAACTTTATTGTAGAAATGGACAGAAGCGCCGCCGAATTAATCAATGTCCTTTCTCAAAGAGGGGAGCAATACTAAAGATGAGATTTAGAAGGCATGTAGAATTCGAAAGAGGCCAGTTAGATATTGCGCCGTTGATCGATGTGGTGTTTCTTCTTTTGATATTTTTTATGCTCACTTCCAGCTATATCTTTCAGCCGGGGATTAAAATAAATCTGCCTAAGGCCCTGACCAGCGAGGTGATTCAGGAGAAAAACCTGGTCATTGTCATTAGCGCCGAGGGCCTGGTTTATCTGAACAGCCGCCTGCTTACTTTAAAAGAACTGAAAGTTTATCTGGAGAAAGCGGCGAGGCAAGAGCGTCCCCTTTTGATTAAAGCCGACCGTAAGGCCTCTTTAGGTAAGGTGGTCCAGATTTGGGATATGTCCCGTGAGGCGGGCCTAACCCAGATTAACATAGCTACCAATCAACCCGAACAATAAACATATGGTTATTAGCCGCCAGTTGGGCCTAGCGCTGTTAATCTCTTTCTTTTGGCACCTTTTTTGGCTCTCTTCGGTTTCAATCGTCAATCTAAGGACCGGCCTAAAGCCAAGGCAGTATTCCTCGGTTATTTTTTTAGGTTCAATATTGAACGACAGGGTTTCGCTGACAGACCCCCGAAAGGGGGTTGTAGAACTTCCCGCAGAAGCCGATATCCAGGCAAAGAGTTATTTTAGGGGAAGGCCGTATACATTATTGCAGTTTAAGAAAAAGGCCTTAGCTGCCGATACCTTTATTGACGTAGATGCCCCGGAAAAAAAGATGCCTTTTTTTGGCCGAAGCCCCGTTTTAACGCAAGAGCAGGGCCCAAAGCGGCAGATACTTTTTCGGCCGCCTTTTCCTGAATACCCGGAGTGGCAGCACTATCAGCTCAAAGGCAATTATGCCGTGTTTGAGGTATGTGTCCTGGGTGATGGTTTGGCAGGGCAGGTAATAAACGTAAAGACCTGCGGCAACCCCGAAATAGATGCGGTTCTGGCAAGATACTTAAGAAAATGGCGCTTTGCACCGAGCTCTGAGCAAAAAGAGCAGTGGCAGAGAATAAAATTAACCCTGGATGTCAAATGATAAAACTGCAGTTTGAAACAGCGATATTCTTGTATTTATTGATTTCTATTTTCGGCATTTTTGTTGCCTGGTTTGCATTTTCAAAAATAAAGCTTCCTTCAAAAGATACCATAGACCTTAAATCAGTCTGGCAATGTTCCATCTGCACCTATATTTACGTAGATAGCAAGCATAAAGGGCTTTCTGTTTGCCCAAGGTGTAAGAGTTATAATGAAAGGAGCGAACCGTCATGATTACAGAATTAGGAATAGTAGCCGGAGAGATTTGGCACTTTTTGGACGAGCACGGCCAAAGCACGTTTTCCGCTTTAGTTTCCGGCCTGGATAAGCCGCGGGATATTATTTTGATGAGCTTAGGGTGGCTTGCCAGGGAAGGGCATGTGAGGCTAAAACAACAAGACGGAGATTACACGATAGGGTTAAGGAAATAAACGAGGTGTAGTTATGGAAGGTGAAAGAAGAGAAGAACGGATTCCCATAGAGCCCCCTTTACGGGCAGTCGCTTACCGTACTTTAAGCAAAGGTTTTGGCTGGTGGGCAGCCGCCGTGTTAGTTGAATCCTGGGGGCGCAAGCAGGTCTGTTTGTATCTCTGGCAGAAAAAGAAGGAAGGTTGGAAGAGAAAGCAGAAGTTTACTATTCATGACCCGGAGAAGTGGGAACAGGTAGTTTCGGCGGTGCAAGAATTATTGCCCCAGATGCAAAAATGAACCTGGTGCGGTTATTAGAGGAAAGCGCAAAGAAGTTTTCCTGGCGTAAGTCTCTAATCTACGCAGGCGGGGCTTTAAGCTTTCGCACGCTCAATACCCGGGCAGAGCAACTGGCTTTCAAGCTGCAGCAACTGGGAGTAAAAAAGGGCAAGAAAGTGGCAATCCTGATGAACAACTGCCCGGAGTTCGTGATTGCCCTTTTTGCTATCTTAAAAGCCGGAGCAGTCTGCGTTCCCCTAAATGTCTTCTTGACCCTGAGTGAACTGCGCTATATCCTCGGCGATTGCGGCGCGAGGGTATTGATAAGTTCTTCTGATTTTTTACAAGTTTTAGAGCAGATGCTCGTTGAGGGGCAAAAAGGGGCAAAGGAGCTACTGGATCTAAAACAAATCATTCTGACGGATAAAAAGGCGGATGGTTTTCTTTATGCCCCAGAGATTGCCTTTTCCGCTGGCGATGAATACCTTCCCGAGATAAACCCTGAGGACATTGCTTTGCTGATTTATACTTCAGGGACCGCCGGTTCCCCCAAAGGGGTAATGCTTTCCCACGCCAACCTCTCATCCAATGTCATTTCCTCTGTTTCGGCCCTGGAGATCAGTCCTTCTGAGCGGTTTTTGCTTATCTTGCCGATGTTCCATTCTTTTACCTTGATGGTTTGTATATTTGTCCCTATTTACGCTGGCGCCAGGTCTGTGATTATTAAGTCGCTTAAACCCTTTCAAAAGGTTTTACGCAGTATTCTCTTCAACCGTATAACCATTATTGTAGGCATACCGCATCTATTTGATATCTTGAAGAACTTAACCCTTCCGCCATTCTTAAGGGTCTTTTTGCGCGTTAAGGTCTGCATCTCGGGAGCAGCCCCTTTAAGCACAGAGACTTTGAAAACCTTTGAGCAAAGGTTTTCAAAGGTTGTCCTTTTGGAAGGTTATGGCCTGACCGAGGCCTCTCCTGTAGTTTCTCTTAACCCTTTGCAGGGGCTCCGCAAACCCGGCTCTATAGGGTTGCCGCTTCCCGGGGTGGAGGTTAAGGTGGTTAGGGAAGACGAAAGCGAGGCGCCTTGCGGAGAAATCGGCGAATTGATTGTTAAAGGCCCCAATGTAATGCTAGGCTATTTTCATCGCCCTGAAGAGACCAAAAAGGCAATCAGGGGGGGGTGGCTTTTTACCGGAGATATGGCCAAGATAGACAACGATGGCTATATCTATATAGCAGGGCGCAAGAAAGAGATGATTTTAAGCCGCGGGATGAACGTCTATCCAACAGAGATAGAGAACGTCTTAAAAGCCCACCCCGAGATAAAAGAAGCGGCGGTTGTGGGAAAAAAAGATAAAATCAGGGGAGAGGCACCTGCTGCCTTTATAGTTTTAGAAAATGGCAGCTGTCTTTGCGAAAAAGAGATTCTACAGTTTTGTAGGGATAAGCTCGCCAGTTACAAGATTCCCCGTTTAATTGAGTTTAGGAAAGAGCTGCCCAAGACTCCTACGGGCAAGCTGCTGAAACGGCAATTGGTAGAGACGCCCCAATGGGGCGTCTCTACAAACAGATAAATTTTTCTTGACATTTTGTCAAAGTGCGATTAAAATGAATCTAACTGAAGGAGAGGTAAAAATGAGCAATAATAAAGGGATGGCAATGTTGGTGGTGATTAGTCTTATTCTGATGCTGCTTATTTTAGGTGGTACGGTGATGATGATTTCCACCGGCCATTTTAGCACCTCTCATCGTCAGCTTGCGCGGACCAAGGCCTCTTATGCCGCGGAAGCGGCAATGACCCATGCTTTTTGGGCCCTGCGTACAGGAAATGCTACTGCCCCCGGCACAATAACCCTGCCTGCAGATTTCGATATTAATGGCCTCACAAAGGACGATATTAGGGTAATTGCCGGCGACATAATTGATGGAGTTTACCCTATAGATGTTGAGGTAGATTACTAAAATTCGCTAAATAGCCCTATATCTTCCTATATATAAGACCCTACACTGCTAGAAGGTGGTGTGGGGCTTTTTTTGTTAAAAGTAAAAAAAACACTTGACAAGGTAAATTTTTTATGGTATATGTAATTATACATAACTATAAGTAAGTTGATAAGGGGGAGGCCTTGATGAGTAGGCTTATGGATGTAGACGAACTAGCCGCTTATCTTAAACTTCAGAAGCAGACCATTTATAACTGGTTGCATGCCAAGAAGATTTCCGGCATTAAGGTGGGGCATGTCTG
Source organism: uncultured Planctomycetia bacterium (assembly GCA_964586605.1). GTDB lineage: Bacteria > Omnitrophota > Gorgyraeia > JAFGHF01 > JAFGHF01 > CAZPGX01. The sequence goes on along the minus strand of CAZPGX010000003.1, from coordinate 9,212 downwards.
GAGGTTTGATAAAAGGGCTGTTGACGCTTGGCTGCGTTCGCAAATCAGGGAAGCCGAGCCGCCTAGTGAAGAGAAAAAGAGCAATAAAGCAAAGGAAAATAAGAAGTGACTAAGCTCAACTTGAATTTACAGACTACCACAGGCATCTATGTGGGGGCAAAGAATGTTTATGTTGCCCAGGTAAAAGGAGTGCTTTTTGGGGCACAGTTGCTTAAATTTGCCAGGGTAGAGATTCAGGCTGCTTCGCACTCAGATGATGCATCCCGAAGGCAGGCCACGGTGCAGGCCATTACCAGGGCCCTGCAGGAAAATAGAATCAGCGCCAAGGAGGTAGTTGCCGCCATTGCCGGCAAGGATGTCCTGGTTAGATATTTCCAGATGCCTTTGATACCGAAATCGGAGTGGGAGACCGCGATAAAATTTGAGGCCAAAAAATACATTCCTTTTAAGATAGAAGAGCTGGTTTGGGGTTTTCATGTGGTCTTGCCCAAGAGTAAAGATACCAATAAGATGGATGTGACTTTTGTAGCCGTAAAAAGAGGCATAGCCCAGAGGTATCTTTCTCTCTTTGAACAGGCCCAGCTTACAGTTTCGGCCTTAGAGCCGGCTTCTTTTAGCCTGGTCAGGCTTCTTGCCTTGAGCAATCAGCTGGAGAAGGAGAAACACACCGCTATTGTAGATGTTGACTATGGAATGGCGGATATTAATATAGTAAAAGATAAAATTTGTTATCTTACGCGGGATGTTTCGCTTCCTTTAGAAGAAGAACTACTCTTTGATAGTTTGCTTAATGAAATCCGGATGTCCCTGGATTACTATGAAAAACTTTTTCCTTCCGAGACGATTGACAAAATACTGCTTTGCGGCGAAGTAGAACTTAAGGACTGGGATAAAAAATTAGCGCAAGAGTTAAAGCTCTCCGTGGAGAAAGCCGATCCTGCCAAGGCAGTAAAACCCCAGAAGGCCCTGCCTTCCCTTGATATGGCCATAGCCATTGGCCTGGCCTTACGCCAGAGGATTTTAGCCGGCACAGAGGTAAATCTCTGCCAGGTTCGCGAGGTCCAGCCGAAGGCCGTGGCAACAAAGGAGCCTCTCCAGTTTACCCCCAGGGTCAAGCTGGCGCTATTTCGCGCCCTGACCTTTGCCGGTATGGGCCTTTTGATTTTGCACCTGGCAATGGGTTTTCCTGTCCGCAGAGAAAAGAAAGAATTGGAAAAAGTGCTTTCTGTGAGGCCTCAAATTAGTTTGTCCATAGCTTCTTTTTCTTACGAAGAGCTGGAAAAGACAAAAAAAGGACTTGAAGCCAAACTTTCTGTTTTAGACCAGATGATAAACAAAAAGGTTTTTTTGACCGATGAATTTAATGAGTTGCCTAAGCTGATTCCGCCCGGAGTATGGTTAACGAACCTCAACTTTAACGATAAGCTTTCAAAAGGGAATAAGGTTAACCGTTCTTTAGTTTTGAAAGGCACAGCCTATCACGAAAGCGCCGTGCGCGAGATAGGAATAGTTAGTAAATTTGTCTCCAACCTAAAAGAGAGTAAGGCTTTTTCCCAGGGGTTTAAAGAAATAAAACTGGATTCAATGAGTTCCGGGGAATTGAAAGGGATGCCGGTAAAGGATTTTACCATTTCTTGTTTTACGCGATAAAATTAACGGGAGTGCAAGATGGATACAGACCAAAAAAAGGACCTGATTGTTTTCGCCCTGGTTGTTACCATGGCTTTCCTTATCGGCCGCAACGCAATATATCAAAGTGCTTTAAATAAGATAACCTTAATAAAGTCAGAGACAAAAGAGGAAGACAGGAAAAACGATATTTTAGGGGCTATCGCTGTTCTGGACAAAAGGCTGAAGGCGGTTCAGGAGAGGTCTTTTTCTACGACAGAGATTACTTATTTCTTAGACAAGGTCTCAGAGCTGGCTCTGGCCAGCGGCATAGAGATAGAGACCTTTGATCCTCTGCTGGCCGTGGATACGCAGCGATATATTGAAACGCCCTTGAAACTTCCCTTAAGATGCGAGTATCACCAGCTGGGCAGATTCCTGGCCTTGTTGGAAGCAAGCCAGGAATTTATTTGGGTTAAGGGGATTAATATGCAAAAGTCTACCGTTACCGACCCCAGAGAGGATAACACCCCCAAGGTAGATTTGGCAATCAGCGGGTTTTATTTAAAGAAATGAAAAAATACCTTTTGGTTTTCTTGGTTTTCCTGGTTTTAATCTGGGCTGTTTCTTTTGTCTTTGCCGAGCCCCAGGCAAAGACGGGGCAGTGGAGGGACTTAAAATATACAGCCCGGGCTCTACGTGACCCCTTTAAAAGCCCTTTTGAAATGATGGCAGTCCCTCTTGCCGGGGAAGAAGCAGAAGAGGAGTCTACAATTAGCTACGGCTTGCCTGGTCTTAAGGTTCAGGGAATGGTCTGGGGAACGAGTATGCCCCAGGTTATCATTAACGGCACGGTGCTCAGGGTAGGCGAAGTTATCCAGGGCGCAGAGATTTTATCTATCCGCAAAGAAGGCGTTTACGTATTACATGAAGGAAGCCAATATATTCTCAGGCCAACAATAAAATAATATATAGTATATAGAAAGGGGAAGAAAATGCACAATATAATAAAGGAAAGGGTAGTGCTGTTGGCATCTATAGCTTTGCTTTTACTGCTGGGCTTTAGTTTTAATTTAAGCCAGGCGCAGTCAGAAGGCGAGCATTTAGAAGGGTTTGAGCTGGCCTCTGCCGACCTTAGCGAAACAGAATTGCTTTCGCCGCTAATCTCTATGGATTTTCAGGACGCCGACTTAAAGGATATATTGAAGGTATTTTCTCAACAGGCGGACTTAAACTTTATTGCCAGTGAAAATATCAAGGACCGCAAGATTACCCTTTATCTGGATAAGGTTTCTGTGCAGGATGCCCTAACTACAATAATGACCGCGAATAATTTGACTTACGAACAGGAGCCGGAAAGCAAAATATTTGTGGTCAAGGAGTGGGGCAGGCCGGAGGTAGAGACAATTACCATGATCTTTCCTCTCCAATACGCCCGTGTCAAGGGATACGAACTCGCTGTAGCAGGAGAAGAGAAAGGGTCTTCTGGTGGAGGGCTGGGTATAAACGAAGTTATAGAGAAACTGCTTACCGAGCATGGCCAAGTAGTTGAGGATGCCCGCACCAACAGCCTTATTGTTACCGATCTGCCCAGCCAATTCCCGAAGATTGAAAAGGCGATAAAAGAGCTGGATATAAAACTTCCGCAGGTGATGATTGAGGCCGAGGTGATTGAGACAAGCCTGCAAACCATTGATAAGCTGGGCATAAGCTGGGGTAGTTCTACTGAGGGAAACCTTTTCTCTGTCACTGGAGCAAGTCGCACGGACAGTTTTCCCTTTACGAAATTTACCTCTTCGGATGCCGTCACTTATACTACAGGCTCCATCTCTGCGACAAACTTAACTGCAACACTGGCTATGCTGAAAAAAGATACCGATAGCAGGATTTTAGCCCGGCCCAAAATCCTCACCTTAAACAATCAGACTGCGGAAATAAACATTACTGCCGATACGGCAGTTTCCTCCGGGGCGGTCGAAATCGCCGCCGAAGGAGGCGTGAGTACCTCAAGCACAAGCGTAGAAAGGTATGAGACAGGGGTCTCGCTTAAGGTTACTCCCCAGATCAATAAGGCAGGTGAGATTACCATGTCCATTGAGCCTTCAGTAACTAATGTAAAATCGTCAGTTTTGACTGGTGATTATTATGACCCCCAGACCAGAAGCGCCAAGACGACGGTTACGGTTAATGACGGAGCAACCGTGATAATCGGGGGATTGATTAATGTAGAAGAAACCAACATCTCAAGAAAGATGCCTTTTTTCGGAGATATCCCTTTCTTAGGCAATATCTTCCGCAAAAAGGACGACACCAGCACAGATAAAGAATTAATCATCTTCATCACTCCGCACTTGCTTGATGAAGGAACAAAGACAGGGGCATTGGCCTTAGAGAAGCAGATGCCTTACGAATATGGCAATCTGCGGTTGAAAGAGGAAGCAATGGAAAGGATCCTTGATGGGTTTGAGGAATAATGGATAAAGATGGTATTGCGCAAATCTCATCTAAAGCTAGGCGAGCTTTTAGTCAAAGAGGGGTTAATCAGCGAGGAACAGCTGCAGAAGGCTATTTCTGTCCAGAAACAGGAAGGCAAGAGAATCGGCGAGACCCTGGTAAGGCTGGGGCTGGTTACGGAAAAAGATATCGTGGTAACCCTGGGCAAGCAGCTGAACATTCCTTACGCCTCTTTGGCCAAGGGCCTGCTTGAGCCCGATCCCAATCAAGATTTAGATAAATTAATACCGCAGAATTTTGCCCGCCAATACAGGTTGATTCCCTTATCCCGAAACTTGAATTCTCTTACCGTAGCTTTTGCCGATCCCCTTGATGTGATTATGATGGACAACCTGAAGAAGATGACCGGCTGCGAGGTTAATCCTATCGTAGCCTCAGAAAGCGATATTATCCAGGCGCTGGATAAGTTCTACGGCGAAAAAAACCTGCTTAAAGAGGCCATTTCCGAATCATACGAAGGGGATACGGGGCTAGAGATAGAAGAGGCCTCTAAAGAGGAGAGTCTGAGCTTAGACAGCTTAATCGCTAAAGCGGAAGAGGCGCCGGTAGTTAAGCTGGTAGACTTGATATTAAGACAGGCGATCAAAGACAGGGCCAGCGATATCCACATCGAGCCTTTTAAAGAAAGAATCGGCGTCCGCTACCGTATTGACGGGACGCTTTATGAGATTCCTCCGCCTGCGCGGCATTTGCTTTTGGCCATTGTCTCCCGGATTAAAATATTGGCTAAGTTGGACATTGCCGAGAAACGTCTGCCCCAGGACGGGGCCTTTGTGGTGAAAATGGGAAATAAAATCATTGACCTACGTGTCTCCACCGTGCCTACCGTTTACGGCGAAAAGGCGGTGTTAAGAATCTTAGATAAAAGCCAGGTTCCCTTGGACCTTGGGCAGCTTGGTTTTGAGCCCAAGGATTTAGAGAATTACCGCAAGGCCATCAAGAACCCCTGGGGCCTGATTTTTCTTACCGGCCCGACTGGTTGCGGCAAGTCCACAACTTTATACGCTACCTTGAATGAGATTAAGAGCGCCGAGAAAAACCTGCTCACCATCGAAGACCCCGTAGAATACCGTATGGATGGCATCAATCAGGTTCAGGCAAAACCGGAGATTGGGCTTACCTTTGCTACCGGCCTGCGCTCATTCTTAAGGCAGGACCCCAATATTATCATGGTAGGGGAGGTAAGGGACTTGGAAACTGCCCAGATTTGTATTCGCGCAGCGCTTACCGGGCACCTGGTCTTAAGCACTCTGCATACCAACGATGCCCCCACAACCGTGGGAAGGTTAGTTGATATTGGTGTAGCCCATTATTTAATTACGCCTTCTCTGCTTTTGGTAGGCGCCCAGAGGCTGGTGCGCAAACTTTGCCCCGAATGCAAAGAGGCCTATGAACCCACCCCGGAGATTTTAGGCAAGGTTAAATTGGATGCAGAGCTAATCTACCGGCCCCGCGGATGCGACTACTGCAATCAAACCGGCTACCGGGGAAGAAGTTCCATCTATGAGATTATGTTGATGAATGAGCGCCTGAGAGAAACCATTGCCCGGGGAGGGACCTATCAGCAATTAAAGCAGGCAGCTAGGGAAACAGGAATGAAGACGCTGCAGGAAAACGGTCTGAAAAAGGTAGAGCAGGGCATCACCAGCCTGGAGGAGGCCTTAAGCGTTACAGTGACGGGAGCAGGGGAATAGATTGCTTGACAAAGGACTTCTTGTATGATATCTTTTAATTACGATGCCCAGTTTTAATTATAAAGTAAGAGATAGCCAGGGCCGCGAGGTACAGGATAGCCGAGAGGCCCAAAGCGAAGAGGAATTGATTAGCCGGCTGCAATCGGAAGGCCTGGTGGTAATTTCCGTAACTGCCTCAGGGCCGGTGGCAAGAAAAAAGGCCCTTATAGCAACAGGTTTTCATGTCCGCGTAACCTTAGATGACTTAATTGTTTTCTCCCGCCAGCTGGCCACAATGCTCGGGGCTGGCGTTACCTTATTAAAGAGCCTGGATGTCTTAAGCCGGCAGTTAGAAAGCGATACGCTTTTGAAGGCAGTGAAACAGATGAAGCACGATATCGCCGGAGGAAGCACTTTTCGTGACGCCATGGCCAAACATCCTAAGATATTTTCCGATTTTTGGGTGCATGTAGTAGAGACAGGAGAGGCCTCCGGAGCACTTCCGGTTGCCTTAACGCAACTGGCCGATTATCTGGAATCCGCAGCAGCGATGCGCAGCAAAGTAACTTCGGCCCTGGTTTACCCCTGTGTGCTCATTCTCATAGCCATAGTAGCCTTGACTGTTTTTACCGTCTGGATTATTCCTATATTTTCCCGCGTTTTTGACAGCTTTGATATGGAACTGCCTACCCTTACCAACCTGGTGATAATCTTCAGTAAGACTATACGCAGGTACTTTTTGCTCCTGCTCGCTGGGCTTGGCGCCTTTGGGTATGCGTTTTCCAGACATATCCGCAGCGAAAGAGGAAAATGGCAGCTTGACCGGTTGAAGTTCAAGATTCCTATTCTCTCTTCTCTTTTTCAGCGGATTGCCATTGAGAGGTTTGCCAGCGGTTTAAGCACCTTGATTGAAAGCGGGGTGCCTATTCTTTACGGCCTGGATATTATTGCCAAGGCTGTGGAGAATAAGGTCGTGGAGAAGGCGATTGGCGAGGTAAGGGAGAGCGTGCGCCAGGGAAAAGGGATGAGCGCGCCTCTGGAGCAAAGCGGCGTGTTTACTCCTATGGTAGTGCAGATGGTTAGCGTGGGGGAGGAAATCGGCGAATTAGGCAAGATGCTCAAGAAGATTTCCGAGTTTTACAGAGAGCGCATTGCCACTACCCTAACCCGGATTACTACCTTAATTGAGCCGGCGGTATTGGTAATTATGGGTGGAGTGATAGGGGTTCTGGTAGTTTCTATGTTTATGCCCATATTCCAGCTGGCCATGATTTCCAAGGGATAATTTGTAGAAGAAAGGGGGGAATAAGTTAGGGCATAGGACGTAGGTGATAGGTAAAAGAAAAGAATTAAAAACTTAGAATAGGAGGGAAAGATGTTTAACAGAAAAAAAGGTTTTACGTTATTGGAATTGATGATTGTGGTAATTATCGTAGGTATCTTGGCATCGCTGGCGATGCCTAGGTTTATTGCCGCCGCCAACAAGGCCAGAGAGGCCGAGGGCCAGAATATGCTGGGTGCTATTCGCTCCTCGCAGTTAAGATACAACCTAGAACATAGTGAATACACTAGTGTGATAGGTAATTTAGACGTTGAGATTCCAACGCCCACAAAGTATTATACTTATACGGCTGTAGATGGTACAGGTGACGTGGTAGGGAAGGCAACGAAATTGACCGGCTCGACGTTGAAAAGTTATCAAATTACCTATGACGGCACCATTAGTGAACAATAGTATATTTTAAAAAATAGGGACAGCGACTATTTAGCATAAGATGAACAGAGACAGCGGTATTACCCTGATTGAATTGATGGTTGTCCTGATTATCGTCGGGATTTTGGCGGCGATAGCGATGCCGCTCTTTCCCCGGGCAATGGAAGCCACCAGGGCTAAGGAGGCCGTGGCGAGCTTGCAGCAGATCAGGACGGGTGAGAGAATCTACCGCGTGGAGGAGAATACCTATTTTTATTCTTCAGGCGATGGCGGCCTGACGGAAACAAAAGAGATTAACGAAACAATAAGGACATATTTAGATGTGCGCGATCAGCGCAACTGGGACTACGATGTGACCTTTGTCGGAACAGAGGGGAGTACTTTTGTAGCCACTGCTACAAGGTTAGGCGGAGATTACGCCAGTGAGACAATTAAAATCGATGAGGCCGGAGAATTGAGCGGGAGTTGGCCTTTGCCTTTACCCGCAGAATAAAAAGGGGCCAGGCCCCTTTTGGAGGTGAGTGAGTGAACAAGCAGGGCTTAAGCTTGATGGAAGTGATAATTTCCGCCCTGATTTTGGCGATAACCGTAGGCGGGATGCTCTATATCTTCTCCACGGAGAAGGGGGTGGTAGCCCGTACCGGCCGCCAGGTCCAGGCAATGGACTTTGGCCGCCAAACTCTGGAGGAATTAAAGAACGAAGTCGGCGCGGATACCTGGCCTGCAGGAGGAAGACTGGCAGTTGGTGTGGGTATTACGGATGCTCTTGATTCCGGTGCTTTCAAAGATAAATTTTTCGGAGGCAGGACTTACGAAGTTGAAGATATAGACGCAGACGGCACGGGTGATCCCGTGGATTATAAAATGGCAACCGTAACCGTTAGCTGGGAAGAGCCTGCAGAAACCCAGTAAAAAGGGGCCTGGCCCCTTTTAGCGACCGACTACTAAGGAGCAAGAAAAATGTTTTCCAGAGGCTTTAGTTTAGCAGAGATCCTCATTGCTATCACTTTGATGGGCCTGATTATTCTGGCAGTAGCCAGCGTGGACATCACCAGCCGCCGCTTTTTCGGCACCTCCAAGGATGAGGTCTGGATCCAGGATGAGGCAAAGATAGCTATGCAGCATATAACCTCTCGTGTTCAGCGCGGCGTGGGAAATATGGGCCGTCCAGGGGCCATGGACGATAATCCGAATGACAGTGATGTGCAATCCAGCAGAGGATTTTACATATTATCGGGTGTATATACAGATTTTGATAATCCAGGGCTTCTAACGGATAGCGGCTCACGTCTTTGGGTAAAAATAGACACAAATGCTAACGGCAAGTTTGATAGCGGCATTGATCAGATTGTTGAATATCAAGAGGTAAATAATAGTATCCGTTTTTATCCTGATGTGACTGATCGAGCCAACTATGAGTCCCTTGCCGATGGTATAGTGGAGAAGGCTATATTTAGTTTTGTTCATAATGTTGATCCGGAACTAGCTATTCCTAATCGCGTTGATGTAGAAATTCAGGTTTTGCGGGAGCCGGGCAAAGACCCGGGCCTGAATAATCCACAAACCACCCTGACCTCGAGTATTATCTTAAAGGCGATGTCAACAAGATAAACGGAGCGAATCTCACGGGGCAGTAGCTCAGCTGGGAGAGCGCCAGAATCGCACTCTGGAGGTCGGGAGTTCAATCCTCCTCTGCTCCACCA
>CAZPGX010000002.1:0-78184 GCA_964586605.1 uncultured Planctomycetia bacterium | reverse complement strand
TTTGCCTGGCTTAAAAACTATGTAGATATCCATATTTCGCCCGAGGCCCTTGCGGAAAAATTGACCATGGCTGGCCTGGAGGTTACCTCTTTGACCAGGACGGATGGAGATAGAATCATGGAGATTGAGGTTACGCCTAACCGCGCGGATTGTTTAAGTATTCTGGGTGTGGCCCGGGAAATAGCCGCAATCACAGGCAAAAAGCTAAAGCCTCCTAAGATTTCTTCCTTTCGCGGGATCTCCCGCCTGGGCCTGTCTATCCAGATTCAGGTTCAGAGCAAGAAGCAATGCCTTCGTTATATCGGCCGGGTAATTAAAAATGTGAAAGTCGCGCCTTCCCCCGAGTGGCTGGTCCAGCGCCTTGAGGCGATGGGCATCCGCGGGGTAAATAATATTGTTGATATCACCAATTTTTGCCTTTTGGAACTCGGTCAGCCGCTGCATGCCTTTGATTTAGATAAGCTGCAGGGCCCCGGGATAATTGTAAGAGGCGCCCGAGAAGGCGAGGAAATACTTACGATTGATGGGGTAAAGCGGCAACTTGAGCCGGGGATGTTGGTAATCGCCGATAAATATACTCCTTGTGCCATAGCCGGGATTATGGGCGCAAGGTCGAGCGAAGTTAATGAACAGACCTCAAGCATCCTATTGGAGAGCGCCTATTTTGATCCGCCGAGCATCCAGAAGACCTCTCGCAAACTCGGCCTGGCTACGCAGTCATCCTATCGCTTTGAAAGAGGTGTGGATCCAAGAGGCGTGCCTTTAGGCTCTTTACGGGCCATAGAATTAATCAAGAAAATGGCCGGCAAAGGCGAGAAAAAATCCAAAGCAGTAGCTATCGGGCGGCTTATTAGTAAGGGCAAAGAGGTCGGCAGCCTTCAGAGGGTTCGCTTGAGGTTCGCCAAGGTTCGGGAGAATTTAGGGGTGGAGATATCAGCGTTCCAGGTTAAAGGAATTCTACGCAGCCTCAACTTTTCGATTCTCCGCAAAAGCAAAGATGCTCTTATGGCAGGCATTCCTTCTTTTCGCTCCGACATCAGCCGGGAAGCAGATTTGGTTGAAGAGGTTGCCCGCCTTTTTGGCTACGACAAAATTCCTCTAAACAGCGCTCAATTGACGCCGAATCTGTCTTACTCGGGAAGGCTTCAGTTGGCCAGCGAGGAAAACCATGGGCTTTTGCGGCGGATTCTTTCTTCCTTAGGGCTGAATGAGATTATGACCTACAGCCTGATTAACCGCCAGGCCTTAAAGAAATTGGAATTTCCCGTTGCTCATACTATAGCAATAAAGAATGCCTTAAGTTACGACCAGGAAATCCTGCGCCCCACCTTGCTTGTGGGTATGTTAGGCGCCCTGTTGAGCAATATTAATCGCAAGAATACGGGCCTTAAGCTTTTTGAATTAAGCCGGGTCTATCTTAAGGGCGCCGCCTCAAACATAGAAGAGCCAAACAACCTCTGTATCGGCATGGCCGGGAGAGGGAACCAGAACTGGCTGCGCAAACAGGGCGAATTTTGTTTTTTCGACCTCAAGGGCATAGCAGAGGCGCTTCTGGGTAAACTAGGGCTAAAGAATTTTCGTTTTACGGAGAGTGATTTCCCCGTCTTTGCCCGGGGCCGTTGCGCTAATCTGTTTCTGGGAAAGGACAATCTCGGCTTTCTAGGAGAAGTCAAAAGAGAGATCCTAGACAGATTTGACATAGCCTGCCCGGTGTATCTGTGCGAATTAAAACTGCCTCAACTTCTTAAAAGTATCGGGCAGCAGAAGCGATTCATGCCGCTGGCAAAATTCCCTTCGGTAGAAAGGGATATATCTTTAATTGCGCTGCAAGAAGTCCGTTCAGGGCAGATTAGTTCCTTAATTAACAAAAATGGCAGGGGACTGGTAGCAAAAGTTACACTATTTGATGAGTATTTTGGAGAACAAATTCCCGCCGGCTTTCGAGGCCTGGCCTATTCTGTAGAATATCGCAGCCGTGAAAAGACCCTAACCGCGGAAGAAGTGGATGCGCTTCATCTGCAAATCCGCAAGGCCTTAGCCGAGGAGCTTAAGGTGCAATTTCGCTAGGCGTTTTGTGGTTAGCAACTTGTATTTGCGGGTAATATATGATATAATAGTGTTAGATTCCCTGCCATGCGCGTGCTGACTTGATAAATTTTGAGCCAACACAAAATAATCGGGAACCCGAGGGTAAGGGTACCCACCTTAAAAAGGGGTTCAAAATTATCAAGCTCGCACGGCGTGAGCGGGGTTTTTTATTATGGCAAAGACTGATTTATTTGAGAAGAAAAAAGTAAAAGATAACGGGTTTACTCCGTTGGCGGCGAGGATGCGGCCGCGAATCCTGGATGAGTTTGTGGGCCAGAGGCATATCTTGGGCCCGGGCAAGCTCTTGACCAGGGCAATCTTGGCCGACAGGATTAGCTCGCTTATCCTTTACGGCCCGCCGGGAACAGGAAAGACCGCCCTGGCCTATGTAATCAGCAATGTGAGCAGGTCCCATTTTGAGAGGATAAACGCGGTAACCTCTAACGTTGAGGCGATGCGCAAGATAATCTCTGCGGCCGGGCAGAGAAAGAAACTCACCCGGCAAAAAACAATCCTTTTCATTGACGAGATTCACCGTTTTAACAAGGCCCAGCAAGACGTTGTCTTGCCTGATGTGGAAGAGGCAAATGTGGTGCTTATCGGCGCCACAGTGCACAATCCGTTTTTCTCCATAGTGGCTCCGTTACTTTCCCGTTCTATCGTCTTTTCCTTAAATCCTTTAAGCGAAGAAGAGATTATTGTAATCTTGAAAAACGCCCTCAAGGACAAAGGGCGCGGCTTGGGAAAAATGCGCATCAAGATAGAGGATAAGGCGCTGCGCCATCTGGCCCGTTTATCCGAGGGGGATGCCCGCCGGGCGCTAAATGCCCTGGAGGTAGGGGCGTTGACCACGAAATCCAGCAAAGGCGGAACAATAGACTTTACCCTGGAAGTAGCCGAGCAGTCTATCCAGAAGAAGGCGGTTGTTTATGATAAGAATGAGGGCGGGCATTATGATACGATTTCCGCTTTTATTAAAAGCATGCGCGGCTCCGATCCCGATGCCGCCCTTTATTGGCTGGCCAAGATGATTTATGCCGGAGAGGACCCCCGTTTCATTGCCCGCAGGATTGTTATCTGCGCGGCCGAGGATGTCGGCAACGCCGACCCTCAGGCCCTGGTTTTAGCCAATGCGGCCTGGCAGACTTGCGAATTTGTCGGGTTGCCCGAGGCGCGGATTCCCCTGGCCCAGGCCGCAGTCTATATTGCCTCAGCGCCCAAAAGTAATGCCGCCTATAAGGGAATAGAAGCGGCCTTATCCGACGTGGAACAAGGCAGAACCCTTCAGGTGCCCCCACCCTTAAGGGTGGGGGGATATGCTGGGGCAGAAAGATTGGGGCATGGCCGGGGCTATAAATACGCCCATAGCTACCCCGGGCATTTTGTGAAGCAAGAGTATGTCCCGACTAAGAAAAAATACTATATCCCCGCGGCAATTGGCTATGAGCAGAAGATTAAAGAATGGCTGGAGAAGCTGGAAAAGGGTAAGGTTGATTAATTTAATTAGATATAGTATAATAAAAGTCTAACTAAATAGAGAAAAGGACGAATGAAAGAGATTGTTTTTGGTATAGTCGGTGGTTTAGGTTTGTTTCTCTTTGGAATGCGATTGCTCTCCGAGGGTTTCCAGAAACTGGCCGGGGCCAAGCTGCGCCAGATTTTGAAGTTTTTGACCAATAAAACAATAGTAGGAGTATGCACGGGGGCAGTAGTCACCGGCATAATCCAGAGCTCCTCCGCTACAACGGTGATGGCAGTGGGGTTTGTTAATGCCGGCCTCTTGGCGCTTAAACAGGCGATTGGCGTGATTATAGGCGCCAATATCGGCACCACCATTACCGCCCAGATTATTGCTTTTAAAATCGACCAGTACGCCCTGCCGGCAATCGGCTTAGGATTTGCCCTGTTTGTCCTGGCCAAAAGGAAGGCCTGGAAATTCTGGGGCCAGGTGCTTTTGGGTTTTGGCCTGCTTTTTTTGGGCCTTTTAATTATGAAACAGGTCCTCGGTCCACTCAAAGAGAATCCCCTCACCAGCCAGGCCTTGATTAATTTCAGTGCCAATCCCCTGCTAGGAGTTGTAGCTGGAGCAATACTCACAGCAATAATTCAATCATCCAGTGCCACAACAGGTTTGGTAATGGCCATGGCCTTTAATGGACTATTAACTTTTCCAGTTTCTGTCAGTTTAATTTTGGGTGCTAATATCGGCACCACCATTACCGCCCAGCTCGCCAGCATCGGAACCAATCTCACTGCCCGGCGGACTGCCTGGGCCCATACCCTATTTAATGTCCTTGGCGTCGGTTATATACTTGTCTTTGTTTATAACGGCTGGTTTGCCAAATTTATTGTGTTTATTACGCCCGGGGATGTAAACGCAAATATAATGCGCCACATTGCCAATGCCCATTTAGTATTTAATCTCTTAAATACTATAGTCTTTTTGCCTTTCATAGGAGTTTTAGAAAGAGTTTGCCTTTGGATAGTTCCTGGCCAGGTTGAAGAGTTGCCGGCGGAGCCGAAGTTTTTAGAGAGGCACCTGCTGGACACCCCGCCTTTAGCCTTAGACCAGGCCGCCAAGGAATTGGTGCGTATGGCGGGTATTGCCCAAGACGCTATATCCTGTGCAATGCAGGGTTTTTTCGGCCGCAACGAACGCCTGCTGGGTGAGGTTGCCCGTCGGGAAGAAGCCGTGGATAACCTGCAAAAAGAGATTACCCAATATCTGGTACAGGTTTCCCAACGCAACCTTACACCCGAGGAGTCGGAGAAGCTGCCTGCGCTTTTGCACTCGGTAAATGATATCGAAAGAATTGGCGACCACGCTGAAAATTTACAGGAGCTGGCGGAAAGGGCGCTGGAGGAAAAACTCCCTTTTACTAAAAATGCCTTGGAAGAATTGCAGATGGTATATAACGAAGTGAATTCGATGCTGGAAGAGGTAAAATCTGCCTTGCAAAATGACAGTCATGAATACGCCCAAAAGGCGCTGGTGAGAGAGCAAACCTTAAATAGATTGCAGATGGAACTGCGGCAAAATCATATCCAGAGGCTGAATGAAGGCACATGTTTTATTCTCTCCGGGATCATTTTTTTGGATTTTATTAATAACCTGGAGAAGATTGGCGACCATCTGACCAACGTTGCCCAGGCAGTAATGGGCTCTTTTCAGTGGGACGATATTAAAAAGCATAAAAATGATGTTGAAGGATAGTTTCAGAAAGGAGATCAAAGAGAAGTTAGATAGACAAAATAACAAGCAGCGATTACAGAAAAGTTTTTTGATTAAGAAAAAATTTTTCGAGCTTGCCGAATTTAAAAGGGCAAAACAGGTGATGTTCTATCTGGCCACAAAGGAAGAAGTCCAGACGCATCTGATGATAGAGGAAGCCCTAAAAATCGGCAAGAAAATATCGGTACCGGTAATATTAAAAGGAGAGAATAGAATAATAGCTTCCCAAATAGAAGACTCAAAAACCGACCTGGTGCCGGGGCCCTACGGAATACTCCGGCCCCGCGATGAATGTATCCGCGAAGTGCCGCCGGAAAAGATAAATTTAGTAGTAGTTCCCGGCCTGGCCTTTGACCGGCAAAACAGGCGCCTGGGCCGGGGAGGAGGCTATTACGATAAATTCATGGCCAGCTTACCTGCGGACATTCCTCGCATTGGCCTGGCCTTTGACTTTCAGTTGGTTGAGACGCTTCCCGCACTCTCCCACGATATCCCCGTTACCAAACTAATCTCTGCGTAATTCCACGGGGGAGGTTTTCATGATAATAGAACTTAATCTTATGCGGCTCATCGCCTTGGGTATTTTTAGCGGCATAATCTTTTTTGCCATAGGCTATCTTCTTCGCAAGTATGCTGCGGAGATGAAGGTCAAGATTGCCGAGACTAAAGCCAAAGAGATTACCCAGGCAGCCGAGAAAGAGGCGGAGAATATCCGCCGCGAGGCAAAATTAGAGGCCAAAGACCTGCTTTATAAGACGCGGGCAGAATTCGAGAGAGAGACTAAAGAGACAAGGCAAAGATTGGCTGCTTTGGAAAGAAGGCAGCTGCAGAAAGAAGAAAATATCGACCGTAAGGTTGATATCCTGGAGAGAAAAGAAAGAGACGCCCAGCGCAGAGAAAAAAATATTACCCTTGCTGAGAAGGCACTGGAGAACAAGAACAGCGAGTTGGGCAGGCTGATTGAAGAGGAAAAGCAAAGATTGCAGAGGGTTTCCGGCTTAACCGCCGAGGCGGCAAAGAGGATTCTCCTGGAGAGAATGGAACGCGATGCAAAGCTTGAGGCCGTTGCTATGATCAGGCGCACAGAAGAGGAGGCCAAAGAGACCGCCGACAAAAAATCCAGAGAGATAATTAGCCTGGCTATTCAAAGGTGTGCCGCCGACCATACGATTGAATCTACGGTTAGCGTGGTTAGCTTGCCTTCTGACGAGATGAAAGGCAGAATTATTGGCCGAGAGGGAAGAAATATTCGCGCCCTGGAGATTGCCACGGGTATAGATGTCATTGTTGATGATACGCCGGAGGCGGTTACGCTTTCAGGGTTTAATCTGGTAAAAAGGGAGATTGCCCGCGTTGCCCTGGAGAGGTTGATTGCCGACGGGAGGATCCATCCGGCGCGGATTGAAGAGGTGGTGGTCAAGGTTAAACAGGAGATGGAATTGGCTATCCGGGAAGAAGGAAAGCGCGCCGCTTTCGATGCCGGCGTGCACAGGTTGCACCCTGAAGAGATTAAGCTGTTAGGCCGTCTTAAATATAGAACCAGCTTTGGGCAGAATGTATTGCAGCATTCCAAAGAGGTTGCCTACCTTCTGGGGGTAATGGCTTCCGAGCTGGGCATAGATTTTGCCCTGGCCCGCAGGGTGGGACTCTTGCATGACATCGGCAAGGCCGTTGACCATGAAGTGGAAGGCACCCATGCCAATATCGGGGCGGAGCTGGCCAAAAAATACGGGGAGGGGCCGTTGGTAGTCAATGCCATCGCCGCGCATCATCAGGATGTTGAGGCCAGGTCGCTTTTAGCCGTATTGGTTCAGGCCGCCGATGCCGTTAGCGCAACTCGCCCGGGGGCAAGGCGCGAGACATTAGAGTCTTACGTGAAGCGCCTGGAAAAGCTGGAATCCATAGCCGATTCTTTTAAAGGTGTAAGCAAGGCCTATGCTATTCAGGCCGGCAGGGAGATAAGAGTAATTGTGCAGCCGAATAAGGTCAGCGATGCCGAATCAGTAGTTTTGGCCGGCGAGATCAGAAAAAAGATCGAAGAGGGCCTGGAGTATCCGGGGCAGGTTAAGGTTATGGTAATTCGCGAAACGCGAGCAATCGACTACGCCAAATGAAGATTCTATTTATTGGGGATATAGTTGGCAAGCCCGGCAGGGAGGCAATTCGCCTGCTTCTGCCGCAGCTCGTTAAAAAGCACAAAATCGATTTATCCATTGCCAATGCCGAGAACGCTGCCGGGGGCTCGGGGGTTACGCCTAGGATTGCCGAGGAGCTTTTCAGGTTTGGCCTGGATATGCTTACCAGCGGCGACCATATCTGGAAGAAAAACGAGGTCCTGGAAATCATTGATTCGGAGATGAGAATCCTGCGCCCGGCGAATTACCCTGCGGGGGCTCCTGGAAGAGGCTGGGGTATCATTAAAACAAAGAAGGGCCAACAAAAGGTAGGCGTGCTAAATTTGGAAGGGCGGGTATTTATGTCCAGCCTGGAGTGCCCTTTTAAATGCGCCGAGGCCGCTGTGGAGGAGATGAGGGGTCAGACGCCGGTAATCTTAGTGGATATGCACGCCGAGGCTACCAGCGAAAAGATTGCCCTGGGCTGGTTTCTCGACGGCAAAGTAAGTGCCGTCTTAGGCACCCACACGCATGTGCAGACAGCGGATGAGAAGATATTGCCCGGCGGCAGCGCATATATCACGGATCTGGGGATGGCCGGCCCATATGACTCTGTAATCGGAAGGAAGGTTGAACAGATTTTAGAGCGTTTTTTGACCCAGCGGCCGGTGCGCTTTGAAATGGCCAGAGATAACGTCCAGTTACACGGAGTAGTTTTGGATATAGATGAGCGGACCGGCAAGGCCCGGTCAATTTTAAGAATTCAAGAAAAACTAAGGGGAGGTAACGATGTGGGATGGGGTGGATAGGCGCAGGTTCAGGCGGGCAGAATATCCGTGCCTGATTACGCTGCGCAAAAATACCGTTCCTGCGCAGTCCCTGCTTACGCACACCGAAGACATCAGCGTGCTCGGCCTGCGCGTAATAATTAGGCAGAAGATAGAAATGGCGGCAGAGGTAGACCTGGAAATAGATTTAAAAGATACATTGCCCACCGTGTTCTCAAGAGGCAAGGTTAGGTGGGTTGAAGAACTCGCTTCTAAACAGAAAGAAAAGCCCTTGCGCTACAATACGGGCATTGAATTTATTGCCATTAAAGACCAAGATAAGGAAAGAATTCAAAATATAATAAAGTACATCTGGAGCCGAAAAGGCTAATCTGATGGCAGAAAAAAGACATATCTATACAGTTTCCCAGTTAACGCGCAGTGTCAAAGCCCTTTTAGAGGAACGATTTGCCACAATTTGGGTTGAGGGTGAGGTTTCGAATTTTAAACTGCATTCATCCGGGCATATGTATTTCAGCCTGAAAGACGCCGACAGCGTCTTAAGGGCAGTTTTATTCAGAAATGTAAATAAAGGCTTGAAATTTGAACCCAGAGACGGAATGCATGCGGTGTGCCTGGGCCGAATTACTATATATGAGAAAAGCGGGCAGTATCAGATTAATGTCTTAAAGATAGAGCCCAAAGGCGCAGGCGCCCTGCAGCTTGCCTTTGAGCAACTTAAAGAGCGCTTGAAGCAAGAAGGCCTCTTTGATGAAAAACACAAAAAACCCATTCCATTTCTTCCTCGGCGCATAGGAGTAATTACTTCTCCCACCGGAGCAGCCTTTCAGGACATCAGACATGTTTTGAATAGGAGATTTGCCAATTTGGAAATTACCTTAAATCCGGTAAGAGTTCAAGGCGCGAGCGCAGCAGAAGAAATTGCCCGGGCCATCGATGAATTTAACCAATTTGGCAAAGCGGATGTTTTAATTGTCGGCCGCGGCGGCGGAAGCCTAGAAGACCTTTGGGCCTTTAACGAGGAGGAAGTTGCGCGGGCAATTTTTCGCTCAAAGATACCTGTGATTTCGGCCGTAGGCCATGAAATAGACTATACTATATCTGATTTTGTTGCCGACTTACGAGCACCTACTCCTTCAGCTGCAGCAGAACAGGTAATTGTACATAAGCAGGAACTTCTTGATAAAATAGAGAATCTACATTCCCGCCTTAATCTTAGCGTATCTAACACAGTTGAGTTCTGGCAGCATAGACTAGAGGCCTTTCGAGAAAGATATGCCTTTAGAAGGCCCATGGACTTAATAGAACAGTATCAGCAAAGGGTTGATGAACTGGCCTCGGGCCTGGCGATAAAACTCAAGCACTTAGGAGCGATTTATCAAGAGCGCTATAATGTAGTAGTAGGGAAGCTCCAAGCGTTAAGCCCGTTAAATATTTTGGGCCGCGGCTATAGCATTACCTCAATGGCAGCCGATGAGAAAATAATAAAAAATACCCGTTCACTTAAAATAGGCCTCAAAATTAAAACAAGATTAAGTGATGGGGCTTTAATAAGTAAAATAGAGGAGATGTTATAAGATGGCAGAGGTGCGATTTGAAGAGGCCTTCAAAAAATTAGAAAAGATTGTGGAAGAGCTGGAATCGGGAAAACTCTCTCTGGACGACTCTTTAAAGAGATATGAAGAAGGGGTAAGGCTTTCGCGGTTTTGCCATAAGACCCTGCAGGCAGCCCAGAAGAAGATTCAGCTCTTAAGCAAAAAAGGCGAAGGCTGGGAAACAAAACCTTTAGAGTAGGCAAGATGGGTTTATTAGAAAACATTAAGAATCCAGCAGATTTAAAAAAACTCCCCTTAAGAAAGCTGCCTCAATTGGTGCAGGAGATTCGTCGGGAGATTATTGAGACAGTCTCCCGCACCGGCGGGCATTTAGCCTCTAGCCTCGGCGCAGTAGAGTTGGCCGTTGCCCTGCATTATTGTCTGGATACGCCAAAAGATAAGCTCATCTGGGATGTCGGGCATCAGGCCTATGCCCATAAGATTTTAACCGGGCGGCGCAAGAGGCTAAAGACGCTTCGCCAGTGGCAGGGGTTAAGCGGCTTTCCGAACAAAGATGAGAGTATTTATGATACCTTTACCGTCGGGCATGGCTCCACTTCTATTTCCACGGCCTTAGGATTGGCCTGCGCCTGCGCGGGAGAGAACAAAGACAGGACGCAGCCCCGGCGTTTGAAGATAGCAGTGGTGATCGGCGATGCCTCCCTAGGCGGAGGAATGGCCCTCGAGGCCTTAAACCACGCCGGACAGCTGAAAAAAGACCTTGTGGTAATCGTCAACGATAATAAAATGGCTATCTCAAAAAGCGTAGGCGCACTCAGCCACTATCTTAACCGCATAATTACTATGCCTATTTATAACCGCATCAGGGCTGATATAGAAAACTTAGTCAAAAGAGTCCCGCGTGTTGGGAAAAAGCTTCTTTCCGCCGCCAAACACCTCGAGGAAGGCCTGAAGAACCTTCTTGTGCCGGGAACGCTGTTTGAAGAACTGGGTTTTCGCTACTTTGGCCCCATCGACGGGCATAATATTGAAGAGATCGTCCACACCTTAAAGAATGTATTGCAGCTGCAGGGCCCGGTACTTGTTCATGCCATAACAGTAAAAGGCAAAGGCTATTTGCGGGCGGAAGAGCTTCCTGAGAGATTTCACGGAGTAAGTTCAAGCGCCTTTGGTTCAGGCAAGGCGGCAGGGGGCAAGAAGACCTTTACACAAGTTTTTAGCCAGAAATTGATTCATCTGGCCCGGCACGATAAAAGAGTAGTTGCTATTACCGCGGCTATGCCCGAAGGCACGGGATTGGATAAATTTGGCAAGGTCTTTCCGCAGAGGTTTTATGATGTGGGCATGGCCGAAGGCCACGCCGTAGGTTTTGCCGCCGGATTAGCCCGCATGGGCCTGCGGCCCTTTGTGGCTATCTACTCCACATTCTTGCAGCGGGGCTATGATCAGATAATCCACGATGTAGCCTTGCAGGAGTTGCCGGTAATCTTATGTCTTGACCGCGCAGGTCTCGTCGGAGAAGACGGCGCTACCCATCAGGGCATCTTTGACCTTGCTTATTTGAGGCATATCCCCAACTTAGTGCTTACGGCTCCGAAGGACGCAGAAGAATTAGAGGCGATGTTGGAGTTTGCCTTAAGGGGTTCTCGTCCGATAGCAATCAGATACCCCAAGGGCGGGGTTCCGCTGGAAAAGGATTTAGGCCTTGAGGATTACCGGCCGGCCAGGATTGAATACGGCAGGGCCGAGGTCTTACGCGAAGGAAAACACCTGGCTATTATCGCTTTAGGCAGCATGGTTTATCCCAGCCTTGAGGTCGCCAGGATTTTGGCTGCCCGGGGCACCGAATGTGCCGTAATCAATGCCCGCTTTGCTAAACCGCTGGATGAGCTGCTAATTAAGGAACTCTGTGCCAGATTCAAGATGTTGGTAGTGGCAGAAGAAGGGGTCTCTGCCGGCGGCTTTGGCTCGGCAGTCTTAGAACTTTTAGAAAGAGAAAAAATTTCCGGGGTAAAAGTTAAAAGGATTGCCTTGCCCTGCGCATTTATCCCGCAGGCAAGACGCGAATTTCTTTTAGAAAAGTACGGTCTGACAGCCAAGGGCATTGTGCACACTGTGCTTAATGAATTAAAAAACATGAATTATCACAAAGAAAAAGCGAATTAAGATGTCCAAGAAAGTATTAATGACTGGCAATGAAGCGATGGCTGAAGCTGCTATATCAGCCGGTTGCAGGTTCTATGCCGGCTATCCTATAACACCTCAGAATGAACTCACCGCCTATATGGCAGAAAATATGCCTAAAAAGGGGAGAGTCTTTATTCAGGCAGAATCTGAAATTGCCGCTATTAATATGGTATTTGGCGCTTCAGTTGCGGGAGAAAGGGCAATGACTTCTTCTTCTTCCCCCGGGATAAGCCTCAAACAGGAAGGGATTTCCTATTTAGCAGGCTGCGAACTTCCGGCAGTGATTGTAAATGTGATGCGTGTAGGCCCGGGCCTGGGATATATAACTCCTGCCCAGGGAGATTATTTCCAGGCTACTAAAGGTGGGGGGCATGGCGATTATCATTTGATTGTCCTGGCTCCAAACAGTGTCCAGGAAGCAAGCGATTTAGTAAAGAAGGCTTTCTGCTTGGCGGATAAATATCGTAATCCTTGTATGATTTTGACCGATGCTACAATAGGTCAAATGATGGAACCATTGCTCGTGAATCGTAAAATACGAAATACGAAATACAAAGTACGAAATACGAAATCATGGGCCTTGACGGGATGTAAAGGCAGACAACCTCGTGTAATTCGTTCTCTTTTTATGAGTAAAGAGGAAATGGTAGCGCACCTGGCTCATTTACAAAAGAAATATGAAGAGATTTATGCTCAAGAGCAGCTCTGGGAAGAGGAAAACTTACAAGAAGCGCAGACTATTTTAGTGGCCTATGGTTCGGTAGCCCGAATCGCAAAAGAGGCTATGCGAAAAGCAAGAGGTGAGGGTAGAAAAGTAGGGATGATTAGACCTATTTCTTTGTGGCCTTTTCCCAAGAAGGCCTTTAAGAAGATAGGCCCCCAAACTAAAAATATTTTAGTAATAGAGATGTCTATGGGGCAGATGTTAGAGGATGTGCGCTTGTCTTTAGATAAAGATATAAAGACAGACTTCTATGGAACATTAGGAGGGGAGATACCCCAATCTCAGGTGATAATAAAGAGGATAAAATGGATGAGCAAAAAGCGTTAAGAAAAGCCCCTTTTCATTATTGTCCAGGATGCGGACACACCTTGACGCATAAACTCATAGCTCAAATAGTCGATGAGCTGGATATAAGAGAGATTGTTGTTGGAATTGCTCCGGTAGGGTGTGCGGTAATCGCTTATAAATATTGGAATTTCGATGTTACTGAATCTGCTCATGGGAGAGGATTGGCAGTAGCCACGGGCATAAAACGCACCCATCCCGAAAACATAGTATTTACTTATCAAGGAGATGGAGACCTGGCTTCTATCGGCATGGCCGAGACGATTCATGCAGCTAACCGGGGGGAGAAACTAACTACTATTTTTATTAATAATGCAGTTTACGGTATGACCGGGGGGCAGATGGCTCCTACGACAATCGAAGGACAGATAACTACAACCACCCCTTTTGGGAGAAGAGAGGATTTAGGCGAAGGTTTCCCTCTTAAGGTATGCGAGTTACTGAAGTCGTTAGAAGGAGTATATAGCTTAGTGAGGGTTTCAATCCACAACTCTTCCGCGATAAAAGAGGCAAAAGAGGCAATAAGACAGGCTTTTTTAAATCAGATAGAGGGGAGAGGCTTTTCTTTAGTAGAGGTAATATCTCCTTGTCCCACTGCCTGGCATCTCACGCCCAAAGAGGCTTATGATTGGATTGAAGAAAAGATGTTAACAATCTTTCCCTTGGGAAAGGTCAAATAATGGAAAAGAGAATTATTTGTTCAGGCTTTGGGGGCCAGGGGGTTTTAGTATTGGGGAAGATTTTAGCTCAAGCAGGATTAATGCAAAAAAAGCAGGTTAGTTGGCTCCCTTCTTATGGAGCAGAGATGCGCGGAGGAACAGCCCATTGTATGGTGGTTATTTCCGATGAGGGCATAGCTTCTCCTTATGTAGAGTTTTCCGACGATGCAATTTTAATGAATGTCCCTTCAGTAAATAGATTTATTGCCCGGGTTAAAAGAAAGGGTTTGGTGGTAATAAATAAAGGGACTATAGGCGATTTATGTATTCGCGGGGATTTAAAGGTAATTAATAGAGATTTTACTAAACAAGCAACTGAATTAGGCAATAAACAGGTAGCTAATATAATTGCTCTCGGGGTTTATATAAGTAATGCCGCTTTTTTAAAAAGCTCATTTTTTGAAAAAGCAATAGAGGAGATATTTAATCCGAAGGGACAAACGATAGTAGAGTTAAATAAGAAAGCGTTTAAGGTAGGGACAGAATTAAATGGTTAGAGTTAGATTTGCTCCTTCCCCGACGGGGTTTCTTCATATTGGGGGAGTAAGGACTGCCTTATTCAATTGGCTGTTTGCCCGCCATGAAAAAGGCGCCTTTATTTTAAGAATCGAAGATACCGACAGGGCCCGCTCGCAAGATACCTACTTAGGCCAGATTCTCGAGGACTTAAAATGGCTCGGGCTTAATTGGGATGAGGGGCCGTATTTTCAAAGCAAGCGAAGCAGCCTCTACCGGGAGCAGGCGCAGAAACTTCTCAAAGCACAAAAGGCCTATACCGAAGGCGCAGCCATCATCTTAAAAGTTCCCCGGCACGATTTTGAGTTTACGGATTTAATCCGCGGTAAGATTAAATTTTCCGCAGGCTCCTTCAAAGACCAGGTATTAATAAAATCCGACGGCACGCCTACCTATAATTTTGCCTGCTGCCTGGACGACCACGATATGCGCATCAGCCATGTTATCCGCGGCGAAGACCATATCTCCAATACGCCGAAGCAGCTCGCCATTTATGAAGCGCTGGGATTTGCTATCCCTGAATTTGCGCATATCCCCCTGATTGTAGCCAGCGACCGTTCCCGCCTTTCCAAACGAAAGGGGGCTATGCCGGTTTCTTATTACAGAGACCAGGGCTATTTGCCCGAAGCCCTGTTTAATTTCCTGGCCCTTTTGGGCTGGTCGCCGGGAGCGAATCGCGAGGTCCTCTCGCAAGAAGAGACGGTTAAGGAATTTACCTTAGAGAGGGTGCTCAAGACCGCAGCTTACTTCAATCCGGAGAAATTAGAGTGGATGAACGGCCGGTATATTCAACAGTTAAGCGCAGAACAACTGCTTGAGAGGGTATCTCCTTTTTTGCTTGAGAGGGGATATATCAAGCAGGGTTACGATAAAGAGAAAGCCTCTGAGATTATTCAGTTGCTTAAAATGAGAATAAAGAAACTCTCCGAATTTGCCGAGCAGGCCGCCTTTTTCTTTGAAGAGAAAATCAAATTTACCCCCGAGGCAAAAGAGTTTTTGCTTAAGGAGCAAAAAAATAAGGATATTTTCAATAAGTTAATCGCAAGCCTAAAAAAAACAGACTCCTTTGATACAGAGAGAGCAGAAACCGCCTGCCGTCAATTGATTGCCAATGAGGGTATTCGCGCAGGCGAGCTAATTCATCCGGTCAGGGTAGCGCTTACAGGCAAAAGGGTAGGGCCGGGTTTGTTTGAGTTGATGTCGGTTTTAGGCAGGGAGAAGGTTTTAAAAAGATTAACCGAAACCCTGAAATTAATGGGCCAATAGAGCCAGGAGGGAGGAACGATGCAGGAGAAAAGGAAATATATCCGCATACAGGCGCCGGTGGTAGTTACTTATAAAATGGGCGGGAAAACACCTGCAACTAAAAAAACTATCACCAAAGACTTTAGCGAAGGAGGTATCCGTTTCCCTGTATATGAAAAACTAAAGATAGGCACGCCTTTAGAGTTATATGTTGAGACCCCTTTTGATACAATGCCTATCGCTGCCAGAGGGCAGGTAGTCTGGATTAGCGCCTTAAGCACCAAAGAGGGAAGAGAGATCTACGACGTCGGCGTGAAATTTACCAAAATGCAGACCTTTGACCAGAAGAGAATGGTCCAGACAGCCAGACACTTCTTAAGTATGGGCAAGAAATATCGTTCCGCATAACAAAAAGGGGCCAGGCCCCTTTTCACACCTTTTCACATTGCCCTGTGGTGTAATTGGTAACACGACTGATTCTGGATCAGTTATTTCTGGTTCGAGTCCAGACGGGGCAACCAATTTCTGGCATAGCCAGAAATTGGTAGAGAATCGAAAATCGATAGTTGAAAATAGCTGGGAAAAGATTTTCGGTTCGATCAAATCTCGATTTTCTATTTTCAAAACATGGCATTTATATTTGAAAAACTTGATGTATATCAAAAAGCAGTTGATTTCGCAGATGCAATATGCGAATTAACGAAGGATTTTCCAAAAGGCAATTATTATCTAGTTGACCAATTAAATCGAGCAGCTTTATCAATTTCAACGAACATTGCAGAAGGCAATGGCCGATACCATAAGGCGGATAGAGTTAACTTCTTTAGAATAGCCCGGGGTTCTGCGTTTGAATGTGTTCCCATTTTGGAGCTTTGCAAACGCAAGGACCTTGTTGATATGCCCAAAAACGAATTACTGAAGAAAGAGATTGAAGATATCTGTAAGATGCTTTCGGGTTTAATAAAGTGAGCCAATATCGACAATTAGTCGTGTAAAAGGGGCTTGGCCCCTTTTTACTTTTCTATAAAAGAGCGAAATGGAAGAAAATATTACAGCATATTTAACTAGGCAACTGAACAAAAATAGAGAAAAAGCAACAGAAAAAACGAACTTTGTCTATTATATGTTAGATTAAAAATAATAAAAAGGAGAGATGTTTAATGAAAACTTATTTAAAAATTAATGCTATGATAATCCTCTTTCATTCAATTTTTATGTTTATTACTGGTATGATGGCATTGGGTAATCCAACATTTGAAGTAGCGATTTTTTCAAATAGATTCTTCATGCTTATTCTATTTTACGTAATCATAATCTTATTAGAAGCAATAGGTTTATTTTTCTATAATACTCTGGCTATAATTGCGGCGCCATTTGTCTGTTTATATTTTATCTATTGTTATATTCAGGCATTAATAACAAGCACTCTTAATTTGTTGCCTTTCAACACGTTCTTTTCTATCAATTATTTGATATTGTTAATTTTTTCTATCAGTATTATCAAACAAAAATATTTTAAAAAATTGTAAATGAGAAGTGGGAAAAGAATTGAATAAATAAATCTAACAAAGCAATCCAGCGGACGCTAAGGGATAGGGGGAGTGGACAGGATTAAGGGGTTGTGTTATAATTTGAAAAATGCGCGGGTGGTGAAATTGGCAAACACGCAAGGTTGAGGGCCTTGTGACCGTAAGGTTTTGCGAGTTCGAGTCTCGCCCCGCGCACCAAATTTTCGAAGAAAATTTGTCACTTCCTTTTATCCCTCACATAATTACTTTTTTGTTTGCTCTTAGCGTATTCTTTTAGCTCTGCACCGATTCCGGTAACCTGGGCTACATGAGTAAATTCACGATGCATATTCGTGACTACACCTATAGAGATACAAATCAAACCCGCCTTGGTTTTTTTCCCCTGCCTGTCTTTACCGACAATATAACCTTTTTTTAAATCTTCAGGCTTGTATAGCCCTTTAGTTGTCTTGCCAAATTCTTGAACAATTTGTTCACAGATTGCATCAATAGTATCAACAGAACCGACTATAACGAAATCATCGCCGCCAATGTGGCCAACAAAATCATCTTGCTTTCCTTTTGCCTCTACGGCCTTAACGACTACACGAGCGGTTGTTTGGATACAACGGTCTCCCCAAGTAAATCCGTATTTATCATTAAAGACCTTGAACTTATCCAGGTCAACATACCCGACCGCAAATTTTTCTTTAGCTTTAATCCGTTTTTCGATTTCGTTAAAGATAGAGACATTGCCGGGAAGCCGGGTCAGGGGAGCGGCATCTAAATCTATTTGACTGCGCCGCAGGACCATCCTGATGCGCGCTAAGAGCTCTTCGGGGTCAAAGGGCTTAACGATGTAGTCGTCAGCACCGGCGTCGAGGCCTTTGACCTTGTCTTTCACGTCGCCTTTTCCGGTGAGCATAATGATTGGCATGTGGCGCAGCAGGATGTCTTTCTTCAATTTTTCGCAGAGCGCGCGGCCGTCAATCTTGGGCATCATATAATCCGAGATGAGCAAGTCCGGCGGCCGCGCGTAGACCTTCTCCATGGCCTCCTGCCCGTCGCGGGCCTCGATTACTTCGTATTCGTCTTCCGGGATGCTCAGGCGCAGCACATCCAGGATGTCTGCGTCATCGTCAGCAATTAAGATGCGTTTCTTCGCCATTTGCCCTCGCTAAGCTTTAGGTAAGGTAAAGGAGAATGTTGTGCCTTTGCCGAGCGTGCTCGTTACCCAAATCTTTCCTTTGTGCGCCTGCACAATGCGTTTTACCAAAGGAAGCCCCAGGCCGGTTCCTTTTACCTTCTGGTTAACTTCGTTATCTGCGCGGTAGAATTCCTCAAACACCTTTGCTATCTCATCTTCGGCAATGCCGATGCCTGAATCGCGGATGTCTATTTGTAAGAAATCTTTAATCTGCTTGACCTTGATGGAAATTTTTCCCTTTTCCGGAGTAAATTTAATAGCGTTGCCCATGAGGTTGGTCAGGACGCGGCCCAACTGGATTGAGTCGGCAAGGCATTCAGGAATACCTTTAGTTATCTCTTGAGTAAACTCAATCTTCTTTTCTTTCATCTGCGGTGCCATGATATCGGCAACCCAATCCAGGGCATCTTTTACGTTTAGTTTTTCTAATTTCATCTCCACTTTGCCTGATTCTATTCTGGCGCCGTCTAAAAGGTCGTTGACGAGCTTGACCAGCGCATCGGAGTGCTTGTTGATTTTTTCCAGGCGTTCTTTAGCTTGAGCGGGGACAGCCCCAAGCTTTCCGCCAGTCAGGATAGAGGCATAGCCCTTGATAGAAGTTAAGGGGGTTCTTAATTCGTGGGAGACGGCGGAGACAAATTCCGACTTTAATTTATCTATTTTTTTCAATTTCTCATTGGCCAGGGCCAGCTCTTTTGTCCTCTGGGCTACTCTTTGCTCCAGGTCCTGGTGGGAATGCCAGAGTTCTTCATAGAGCCGAACATTTTCCAGCCCTGAGGCTATCTGGCTGGCCAGTATAGAAAGCATCTCCAGGTCTGCCTCGGTAAGGCGGGTGTAGGCCAGCTCATTGCCTGCTACAATTAGACCTAACTTTGCCTCCTGGGATATAATCGGCACTACGCAAAAGGAGACAAGGCTAAATGTCTGTAGCAGTTCTTTCTTTATTTCGTCAAGCAGGTGGCTTTCGTCTATTAATAAGGGCTGCTTGAGTTTACCCAGGATATCCTTTTCGCTTAGGCGTTTTTTAATCTTTTCTTGCTCTTGCCGGCTGTATCCTACAGCCACAGGGATAGAGAAGCCTTTGGCTTCTCTATCTGCCAGAATAAGTACGCCTCTGTAGAAGCCCAGCTCTGAGATAAAAGACTTATCAATCTGGGAAAATAGTTTTTCTCTGTCAAAGGTAGAACTAATCGCTTGGCTGAATTTATGCAGGGCATAAAGACTGGAGAGTTTTTTATCCAATTCTTCCTGGGTCTTGTTGAGCTCCAGGTCTTTCTTGACAATAATCTTGGCCTGTTCGTCTAATTCATTGTAGGCCTTTTTGAGTTTATCCAAAGAGCGCTGCAGGTTTTCTCTGGCCTTCTTTTGCCTTTCGGTGATACCCACCAGATAACCAAAGGCCGCAACAATCAAGGCACTGGTGACAATAAAGACCGTACCTATATTTAGAGTGAGCGTTGCTATCATTGCGCTTCTCCTATAGCCATAACCACTACCGCCTCGTTATGAAAGTAGGACTTGCCTGCGTACCTTTCTGCCCTTAAAGGCGCCTGTTCCCCGTAGGTATAGAATCCGACCATTGGATAGGGCCGGCCCAGGGTCTTTTTGATTACCTCAATTTCTTCCTGGGCAATTCTACCCAGGACCCTTTTGCGGGCGATGGAGTCGAAGATAATTACCGCTAAAATCGATCTGCCTTTTAGGGCCTCTTTGGCTTTGAGGGCGGCTTCTCTGGCTGCGTTGAGAACCCCATCTTTGTCGGCAATCATCAAGCGCACCAGCGAGCCTTGGGGAACCTCCGCCGCACAGACAAGGAAGCCTGTATCCGTGGCTTTATAGGCGTATCTGATTAAGTACTCTTCTTCATCGGGTATGGACATGCCCAGCGGATAAATAGTGCCGATTTTTGCCCAGGGCGAGTCCTTGAGATTTTCTGCCTCCCGGCCAAAGTAATCCTGGTAGAGCTTTAAAGCTTGTTCTCCGTCAATCCGCTCGATGACATTGCCGTGGGCCTGAGTGACTTCGTGGGCCTTGCCGATGGCATGCCACCCGTGGCGGATGCCGATACCTACGGAGATATCTCCTCCTAATAGAATTCCTACCACCGAATCGCTTAAGACTTTATCGCCGTAATACTGGTAGGTTTTCTGGAAGAGATAGTCATCTCCGGCCGAGCCTCCCACAATGGGAAAGCTGGTTCCCAGGACCTCTTGAGTTCCCCGGATTATCTCAGCGCCATTTCCGGATAGCCCATCGGGCAGGATAATAAAGGCGTGCCTCTTGCCCGGTCTTGCCTTTGCTGCTTCCCGGGCGCATCTCTGTCCCGCAGCGCGCGCATCCTGGCTTAGGCCGCAGCCCAAACCCGTCGAGAAAGTAGCACTGCTCGAATTGATTCCCATTATCGCTACCGAATCCTTTGTTGAGCCCGCGGTAGATATCTCCCCGGCGCTCGAGCAGCCTATTATCGGGGCGTTGTGGCAGACAGATTTTATCCCCCGGATCAGGGCCTGCTGGTCAAACTTTACGGAGGCAAAGACAATTAAAAGATTGAAGTAATTCCCCTGAGCCTGTTCGCAGACGGCGCCTGCGGCTTGTTTACCTGCTGCAAATGGGTCGGGATTCTCGCTTATTCCCACTCCTAAAGAGGTAGACATATGTTTAGTCTACAGCAAGAGGCCGCCTTAGTCAATATATTTTGTTTGACTTTTTAACCCTTTTTTTATAGACTATAGTCTCGCATGGCCCCATCGTCTAGCTCGGTTTAGGACACCAGATTCTCATTCTGGCGGCAGGGGTTCAAATCCCCTTGGGGCTGCCATCACTACCAGTTACTTTTCCTGTAAAATAATATTGACATTATGCCTGGATATGTTATAATTACGCATAATGCGTAACGCATAATGCGTAATGGAGGTATTTATGGAAAATCCCTTTGTATATGGGAAAGAAGTAGCAGGAGACAATTTCTGTAACAGAAAAAAAGAGATACAAGAATTGTGCCGAGATGTTGAAAATAGCCAAAATGTTATTATATTCTCACAAAGGAGATACGGAAAGACTTCTTTAATAAAAAGAGTCTTTGAAATATCCAAAAGAAAAGGCGTGATCACGGTATATGCAGATCTTTACCCAATGTTAACAGAAGAGGATTTTATTTCTATATATGGGAAAGCTATAGCAGAATCGATTTTTGGCAAGGTTAGAAAGAGCCTTAAGGGCGTCACTAAGCTATTTAAAAAGATTAGGCCAAAATTTACTCTAGGGCAAAGTGGAGAAATATCTTACAGTATAGATATTGAAAAAAAAGAAATCCTTCCCTCGTTAGAAGATGCCCTGGAAAGCATAAATCGTTATATAGCTAGCAAAAAAAAGAAAGCCGTAGTTTGCTTTGACGAGTTTCAACAGATAGCTCTTTTTAAGACAGACAAGCTTGAAAAAACAATGCGCTCGTTATTTCAAAAACACAAAAACATATCTTATATATTTATGGGAAGCAAGAAACACCTTATTTCCGATATATTTAATAACCCCAACAGGCCTTTTTATAGGAGTGGTAAATCTTTCCCTCTATGTAAAATTGACAAAAACGAACTTTCAGAATTTATACGAAATAAATTTGAACTTAGCAATAAAATTCTTTCCAGTAATTTAGCCGGTGAAATAATGAACATATGTGAATCTCACCCTTACTATGTTCAATATCTTTGCCATATCATATGGGAGAAGGCAATAGATAAACAGAAAATTAGCGAAGAGGATTTTTTAAAAAGCCTCGACCTTCTGCTAGAAAGAGAGTCTTCTACATATGAGGCCACATGGAACCTTCTTGCGCTTAAACAAAAACAAGTTCTTATGGCGCTAAGTAAGATGTCGCCCGAAGAAAAGCTTTTTTCTTATGAGTTTTTACAAAAATACGATCTTGGTTCAGCATCAAGCCTACAGCGTACAGTACGAAGTCTTATAGACAAGGATCTAATAGACAAAGAAAGCGATTTATATACCATTGTGGACGTATTCTTCAAAAAGTGGCTTTCCAAAATATGAGAAAATTGCAGCGATTTAACAGAAGTAAACTATCCGTAGTGTTCAGCACGAGTTGGGGCTGCCATGACGATTATGACCAAGACCGTTAAAGCGCTGATTATCGCCAACGTTGCCCTGTTCATCCTGGTTCATCTTGTGCCCGGGTTTGGCTGGCTTACCTTCTTTGGCCTGGTGCCCCGGGATGTATTAGGAAGATTTAGGCTCTGGCAGTTGGCCACTTATATGTTTTTGCATGCGGGGCTTTGGCATCTTGTGCTCAATATGCTGATGCTCTGGTTTTTTGGCCCGGCCATTGAAAGAAGCTGGAGCAGGAAAGAGTTCCTCTCGTTTTATTTCTTTACCGGAATAGGCGCAGGCCTGTGCAGCTACCTTAGCGCTTTAGGTTCTGCTATCCCCGTAATCGGGGCATCGGGTGCAATATTCGGGCTCTTGGTGGCCTACGCGATGCTCTTTCCGCAGACCACGATTCTTTTGTTCTTTGTCTTTCCGATGAAAATTAAACATGCGGTATTGGTCTTGGCCGGGATAAACCTTCTGGGAGCGCTCTCGGCGCCGGGCGCAGGCATTGCCTATTTTGCCCACTTAGGAGGAGGCCTGTTCGGGTATCTATACGTTAAAAGTGAATGGATTAAAAGGCAGATTTCTTATTTAGACTTTAGTTCGCTGAAGATTCACAGCAAAAAGAGGAAAATCAGCGAGAAGCAGAGAGCGCAGAAAAATCTTGATCGCAAAGTAAATGTTGTATTGGATAAAATCTCTAAGCGCGGCATGGGTAGCTTAAGCAGAGAAGAGAAAAGAATTTTAGAACTTAAGAGCAGAAAGGGATAAGATGGTTGTTGATTTAACCAAAATGAAAACGGGCGAGTCCGGGGTCGTAGCCCGCTTAGAAGGTGGGAGAGGTTTTCTTGCCCGCCTGCAGAATTTAGGGATTCGCCCGGGCAAAAAGATTACCAAAGTAAGCGGGCATTTCTGGCGCGGGCCGGTTACCGTTCAGGTGGGCGGGACGAATGCTGCTATAGGCTTTGGTATGGCCAGCCGGGTGATGGTAGAGATAGAAGAGAGATGACAGAGATAAAAAAAATATTATTGATGGGCAATCCTAATGTGGGGAAAAGCGCAGTCTTTTCCCGCTTAACCGGGGCCAGGGTAATTATCTCTAATTATCCCGGCACAACCGTAGAATTTATGCAGGGCTATATGAAGATCGCAGACACCCGCCCGGCAGTCATCGATGTCCCCGGCACTTACAGCCTTCAGCCCACAAGCCGCGCCGAAGAAGTAGCGGTGAAGATGTTGGAGCAGGGCGATGTAGTGGTAAATATTGTCGATGCCACAAATTTAGAAAGGAATCTTTATCTTACCCTGCAACTTTTGCAGCGCCACATCCCGATGGTCGTGGCCTTAAATATGTGGGATGATACCAAACACAAGGGCATAGGTATCGACTTGAAACAATTGGAGGAGATTCTCGGCGTCCCTGTTGTGCCTACCTGTGGGCTTACCGGAGAAGGGATAAAACAGCTGATTGAGCGTATACCCCAGGCGTGCTCTCCTAAAAAGGCTCCTTGCAGCGCAGAAAAATGCTGGGAGGAAATCGGCGTGATTATTCAGCAGGTACAGAAACTCAGCCACAGGCACCACACGCTTCTAGAGCGCCTGGAGGACTTAACGATTAAGCCCTTCTGGGGGCATCTGTTCGCGGCTCTGGTAGTCTTTATTTCTTTCTGGATAATTCGTTTTGTCGGGGAAGGCCTGATTAATATTGTCTTTGACCCCTTCTTTGAAAATCTATGGCTGCCGCTGATGAATAGGTTGAGCGCCTTCCTGGGCAGTGCGGGCTTAATCCATCATATCTTAATCGGCGGGCTGGTTAAGGGCGAGATCGATTTTGGGATCTCTTTTGGGCTTTTAACCACCGGACTTTATGTACCCTTAGGGATGGTCCTTCCCTATATCTTTAGCTTTTATCTGGTTCTCGGTCTCTGGGAGGACTTTGGTTACCTTCCCCGCTTTGCGGTACTGATGGATAATCTGATGCACCACATTGGCCTGCACGGATATGCGACTATCCCGATGATTCTAGGCTTGGGGTGTAATGTGCCCGGGGCCCTGGCCACACGCCTCTTGGAAGAACGCCGTGAAAAATTTATTGCCGCGACATTGATGGCTATCGCCGTCCCCTGTATGGCCCAGATTGCTATGATTGTTGGCTTAGTGGGCGCGCGCGGAGGGCAATATTTAGGAATAGTCTTTGGTACTTTATTTTTAGTTTTAGTAATTAAAGGGCTCATCTTAAATAAGTTCTTAAGGGGCAGAAGCCCGGAGATTTTAGTTGAGATTCCCCGCTATCGGTTTCCACAAGCCCTGGCAGTGTTCAAAAAATTGACCATGCGCGTATTAACTTTCTTAAAAGAGGCGCTTCCCTACGTACTTCTGGGTATCTTATTCGTTAATTTACTGCATGCCTTAAAGATAATTGATTTCCTCAGCAGGATCTTTAGCCCAATTTTGCAAAACATCTGGGGCTTACCCCGCGAGGCCATCTCTGCCTTAATTGTGGGTTTTTTAAGAAAAGACGTAGCCATCGGCATGCTCGGACCGTTGAATCTGGCTACAAAGCAGTTGGTTATCGGCTCGATAATTCTGGCGATATACTTTCCCTGTGTGGCCACATTTGTGGTGTTGCTGAAAGAACTGGGCCTGAAAGATATGCTCAAAAGCGCGCTGCTGATGGTGCTTACCGCTATTATCGTCGGAGGCCTCTTGAATCTACTCTTGCAATTTTAAGGAGGGTCAAAGAGATGAAAGTAATTGTTACGGGTGGGGCAGGGTTTATCGGTAGCTGCCTGTTATGGAAATTGAATCAGCAAGGCATAAGCGATATCCTGGTCGTCGACCATTTAGCAGATTCTGCGAAGTGGAAGAACCTTGTGGGCAAGGATTTCAAGGATTATATCGAAAAGGGCGATTTTCTAAAGCTGGTTCAGGAAGAGAAAATCGGCAAGGGCGTAGATATGCTCATCCATCTGGGCGCCTGTACCTCCACCACCTGCTTTGATGCTACCTATATGCTCAAAAATAATT
This sequence comes from uncultured Planctomycetia bacterium, assembly GCA_964586605.1. Lineage (GTDB taxonomy): Bacteria > Omnitrophota > Gorgyraeia > JAFGHF01 > JAFGHF01 > CAZPGX01. The sequence continues at coordinate 52,827 of CAZPGX010000002.1, read as the reverse complement.
ATGAGTATTCAAAGGAGCTGGCAAAGTTGGCCTTCAAGCGCAGGATTCCTTTCCTTTATGCCTCTTCTGCCGCCACTTACGGCCTGGGCGAGAAAGGTTTCTCGGATGAAGACGAAGTTACTCCAACCCTTAAACCGTTGAATATCTATGGTTATTCCAAACAACTTTTTGACCTCTGGTTAATCAGAAACGGCTACTTAAATCGGGCAACCGGTTTTAAATTCTTCAACGTCTTCGGCCCCAATGAATACCATAAGGGCGAGATGATGAGCGTAATCGCCAAGTCTTTTGATAAGATACTCAAAGAAAGAAAGATCAGGCTGTTTAAATCCTACAGAAAAGATTATGCTGACGGCGAACAAAAACGGGATTTTATCTATGTCAAAGACGCCGTAGATATCGTTTATCATTTTGTCGAGCATCCTCAAAAAACAGGCATATTTAATCTGGGCACAGGGCGTGCCCACACCTGGAATGAGCTGGCGCAGGCTATATTCTCGGCCCTGGCTCTGCCCGCAAGAATCGAATATTTTGATATGCCCGGGGCCATCCGCGATAAATACCAGTATTTTACAGAAGCCGACGCGAATAAATTAAAAAGGGCAGGGGTTGACCATAAGTTCTTTGAATTTAGCGAGGCAGTAAAAGATTACGTAGGTTTCTTAAAAAACCACGCGCACTTATAATTTTTCTTGACAAAGATAGATATTTAGTTTATGGTAGCATTACAATTGAATAGATTGCAAGTTAGGTGTAGGGAAGCTCGTGAAACTCGAGCGCGGTCCCGCCGCTGTAATCGGTAGCGAAAACCAGCATTAGCCACTGTCCCGAAGTCTCGGGGTGGGAAGGCCTGGTGAGTAGGAAGCCGTAAGTCAGAAGACCTGCCTAACGAAGCGAGGAAACTTTTTGTTCTACGCAGGATAGAACTTAAAAGTTTTTATTTAGGGGCCAAGATAAATCAGGGTGCAGTCCCGAAGGTAGAACTTCAATGAAGTTTCTACATTCGGGACTTTTTGTTAGGGATAGTTTTATGACAAGACTGATTTTAATCCGTCACGGCGAAACAGATTACAACCTGGAAAAGAGATATTGCGGATTTGGCAATCCGCCGTTAAACAGTAAAGGCATATGGCAGGCGAAAAAGTTAGCTGTTAGATTGAAAGGCCTAAATGTAGATAGAGTCTATTCAAGCGATTTAGACAGGGCATACGAAACGGCAAAGATAATCTTTAGAAATAATTCAATTGAGAAAGCAAAAGACTTGCGCGAAATGAATTTCGGCCTTTTTGAGGGGCTGAAGCACGAAGAGATTATCAAAACTCACGCCAAACTCTATAGAAACTGGATAGATAATCCGCTGAGAGTCAAAGTTCCAAGCGGCGAGGGGCTAGTAGAGTTAGAGAGAAGAGTTAAGAAGAGATTATTTCTTATTCTTTGCCAAGATGTGGGTAAGACAATAGCCTTGGTCAGCCATGGCGGACCGATAAAAATTATCCTCTGCCAGGCATTAAAGTTTGGCTTAGAAAGTTTCTGGAAGGTAGAGCAGGAAATCGGCACTTTAAGAATTATAGATTACCCTGAAGGAGTCGCAGCATGAAGCAATTTATTCTTATCTTGGGCGGTGCCAGAAGCGGAAAGAGTAGTCATGCGGTGCAATTGGCAAAAGAGTTCTCCGCCGAAGGCGGACCCGCCTCTGGCGGGAAAAAACCAGTGGCCTTTATTGCTACAGCCGCTTCATTAGATAGGGAGATGAAGAAAAGAATAAAATTACACAAGGCCTCAAGGCCCAGGACCTGGAAACTAGTTGAAGAAGGCAGAGATGTTGGTTTGGCTTTGTCTAAACTGCCCGACAAATATAAAGTGGTTTTGATCGATTGTTTGGGTCTATTAGTTTCTAATCTTTTAATGAGTAACTTGAAAGATGGGCAAATAGAGAAGAAGATAAAGAATCTCATCGAGGTTATACTAAAAGCCAATTGCGTTGTAATCTTAGTATCAAATGAGGTAGGAGCTGGTATAGTTCCTGAGAATGCTTTGGCCAGGCGATTTCGTGATTTACTGGGGTTGGCAAATCAGATGCTCGCAAAAAAGGCTGATCAGGTAATTCTTATGCAGGCAGGGATCCCTGTAAACATAAAAGGAAATTAAGATGCAAAAATTACAAGAGACAATAAATAAAATCAAGGAGATAGACCATAGCCTGGCCCAAAAGACACAAAAGCGCCTTGATAACCTTACCAAACCGCAAGGAAGCCTCGGGCGCTTAGAAGAATTGGCTAAACAGGTAGTAGAGATTACAGGCAATGTTAACCCTCCAACTAAATTTAAGGTTATATTTACTCTGGCCGGCGACCACGGTGTTGTCAAAGAAGGAGTAAGCGTCTTTCCTCAGGAGGTAACGCCGCAGATGGTTTACAACTTTACCGGAGGCGGCGCCGGCATAAACGTGCTCGCCAGGCATGTGGGGGCTAAAGTTGTTGTGGTTGATATGGGTGTGGCCTCAGATTTAAATTCCCATCCAGGGCTAATAATTAAAAAGGTAAATTACGGAACTAAGAATATGGCAGAAGGCCCGGCTATGACCAGAGAAGAGGCTGTAAAATCTATAGAAAACGGCATAGAGGTGTTTGAAGAAGAATTCTTAAATGGCATAGACATAGTTGGGACAGGAGATATGGGCATTGGCAATACCACACCCTCCTCCGCAATTGCTGCCTGCATTACGGGTAAACCGGCAGAGGAATTGGTGGGCAGAGGAACAGGTATTAATGATCAGGCCCTTTCAAATAAGATTGCTGTGATTAAAAAGGCCCTTGAGTTAAATAGGCCCAACCCGCAGGATGCAATCGATGTGCTTTCTAAGGTAGGCGGCTTTGAGATAGGGGGCCTGGCCGGTGTAATTTTAGCCAGCGCTTCCAGAAGAGTGCCGATAGTGATCGATGGTTTTATCTCAGGAGCAGCTGCATTGATAGCCTATCAATTGGAACCAAAGATTAAAGATTATCTGATTGCTGCGCACTGTTCCGTTGAAAAAGGCCATAAGATTGTTCTGGAGCATATGGGCCTTGCGCCAATCCTGAATTTAGATCTAAGGTTGGGAGAGGGCACCGGTAGCGCCTTGGCAATGAATATAATAGAAGCCGGCATTAAAATTTTGACTCAAATGGCGACATTCCAAAGCGCAGGCGTATCTGAAAGAACCGATAAACACAGTGGTGAGCCTGTCGAACCATGAAAAAGTTTTTAATTGCCCTGCAATTCTTGACTACCCTGCCGATTAAAATTAGATCAGAGATAAAAGCAAAAGACTTCGGCGGCTCGCTTGCTTATTTTCCCATAGTCGGCGCATTCATAGGGGTTTTGTTAGTTTTGATTCTGTTTGTCTTTAATTTCTTGCCGCATTTAGTTACGGTTATCTTGGTTCTAATCGGATCGATTGTTGTAACAGGCGGAATACATTTGGATGGCTTCGCCGATACCTGCGATGGATTCTATGGCAGGAGGTCCAAGGAACAGATATTAAAGATAATGCGGGATAGCCGGATTGGCGTAATGGGGGTAATTGGTCTAGTAAGCCTGTTGCTTCTAAAATTTAGTTTAATGCTAAATATTCCGCAAAATATCCTTTGGAAAGCCCTGATCGCGATGACAGTATTTTCAAGGTGGTCTCAAAGTTTAGCCTGTTATATGTCTAAGTACGCACGTAAAGAAGGCAAGGCCAAATATTTCATAGAATATAGCACTAAAAGAGAGTTTCTTCGCGCGGGCCTCTTTACCGTAGCCTTATTTCTATTGTTGATGAAATTAAAGGGGATTGTCTTATTAAGTCTTTCTTTACTTCCGATATTTTTATTTATCAATTACGCAAAGAGAAAAATTGGCGGGATGACCGGAGATACAATTGGCGCCACAAGTGAGATTGCAGAGCTAGCCGTACTATTTTTTGTATTAATCTATTTTTAAGATAATATGTTCTTAATAATCTCTTCTTATATTGCTGATTTGATCTTGGGAGATCCTGAATGGTTTCCCCATCCGGTAAGGGGCATTGGCAAATTAATAGGCCTGCTGGAGAAGCGATTGGGCGGCAGGAGCGCTCTCTGGATAGAACGAACGAAGGGAATAGTATTAGCTTTTGTTATAGTAGGGATAAGCGCCTGCTTTGCCTATCTATTTATTGAATTTTTTAGAAAGTTGAACCCCTATTTTGGAAACTTAGCTTGGATTTATTTAGGTTACACTACACTTTCTGTAAAGGATTTACGGGTTAAAGCAAGGGCAATTTCGCAGGCGCTTAAAGATAACTCCATTGCTTCTGCCCGGGAAGAACTTTCTAAAATTGTAGGCAGGGATACCCGGGATTTAAACAAAGATAGGATAACGGCGGCTACAATAGAGAGCATTGCCGAGAGTACTAATGATGGTATTATAGCACCTCTTTTTTACCTCATTTTAGGAGGGCCGGTGTTGGTTTTTGCTTACAAGGCCATAAACACCCTTGATTCGATGGTGGGGTATAGGAATGAAAAGTATCTTCATCTGGGCTGGTTCTCTGCCAAGGTAGATGACATTGTTAATTTTATTCCTGCGCGGATTTGCGGATTTTTAATATCGGCTGCTTCGCTAAAAAGATTCAAAGATTCTTTTAAAACGATGCTTAGAGATGGCAGGAAACACCCTTCCCCAAATAGCGGGGTATCAATTGCAGCTATGGCCGGGGCCTTAGGAATAAGGCTGGGGGGCAACAGGTCTTATCAAGGTAAATTTTACACAAATCCTTATCTTGGAGAAGAAAAAAGAGTTCTGCATCCTTCTTTTATAAATGAGGCATTAACCATAAGTTTGCTTGCCTCTGTTTTAATGGTCTCTATGGGGATTATTTTAAAATGGCTGATCTAGATTTCTTACACGGCGGAAATATTTACGAGCTTAAGGGCAAAGATAGAAAGAAAATAATCGATTTCAGCGCAAATATTAATCCTTTAGGTTTGCCTGCAGGGCTAAAAGAGGCTATTTATAAAAATTTTGATAGAATCCTGCATTATCCTGATTACAAAGCAACTGATATAACCAAAAAAATCGCTAAATGTTGGGGAATAGATGAGGAAAATGTCCTTCTTGGTAACGGCTCTGTCGAGCTCATCTATCTTATCATATCTTTTCTTAGGCCAAAGACTGCTTTTGTGCCCGTGCCCACATTCTCAGAATATGAGCGTGCGGCAAGAGGCATAAAAAGCAGAATAGAATTTTTAAAACTTAAAGAAAAAGAAGGCTTTAAGCTTGATTTGTCTTCTATCGGCAAGACAGACATTCTTTTCCTTTGCAACCCCAACAATCCCACAGGAAATCTTATTGCAGAAGATGGCAAGAGGATCGAGGCGCTATCCAATAAATTAGTTGTTGTCGATGAGGCCTTTATGGATTTCTTGCCGGAGCAAAAAAATTATACTTTAATTTGGAAGGCAGTAAAATCCAAAAAGCTCATTGTCCTGCGCACGCTTACAAAGTTTTTTGCCCTACCGGGCTTGAGAGTAGGCTACCTCATTGCGCACAAAAAGATTATTGACAAGTTAAGGCAATACCAAGCGCCCTGGGGCACAAATTCTTTAGCCCAATTAGCGGCAGGGCTGATTTTAAACGACAAAGTTTACATCAAAAAGACCCGCAAGCTTATAGGGAAAGAAAGAAAATATCTTAGTAAACAATTAGCCGCAATCGTGGGGTTAAAGCCCTATCCCTCAGTAGCAAATTTCCTTTTGCTAAAAATAGAAAGACCTGGTTTGAGTTCAAAGTCATTACAGAGGTTGCTTCTGGAAAAAGGAATTCTGATCAGGGATTGCGCCAATTTCAGGAATTTAAATGATAAATATATCCGCGTGGCTGTGCGTTCTCACAAAGAAAATTTGCAACTCCTTGCCGCTCTAAAAGAGGTCCTATGATTCTTGAATTAAAAAGAAAATTAACCGAATCCGTCCAAAAAAATAGGACTACCGGCCTTCTTTTTTCCGGAGGCTTAGATTCAGCTATATTGGCGAAGCTCAGCCCTAATATTAAAGCGATTACGGTAAGCTTGGAATCGGGTGGAGAAGATATCAAATATGCTGCTTCTGCGGCAAGATTTCTTAATATTGAGCATTATCAAAAAAGCATAGACACTGATGAAGCCATAGAAGCTATTCCAGAAGTAATAAAGATACTAAAAACTTTCGATCCGGCCATTCCCAATGATTTAGTTGTCTATTTTGGACTAAAGTTTGCAAAAGAGTTGGGAATAGACGAGGTGATGACCGGCGACGGAAGCGATGAAATTTTTGCAGGTTATTCGTTTATGGAAGATATAAAGGATTTAGCAGGCTATACAGAGAGAGTATCGCGTAATATGTCTTTTAGTTCAAATGTCCTGGCAGAATCGAAGGGTCTTAAAATAAGACAACCTTACATGGACAAGAAAGTGGTAGATTTTGCTTTAGGAATACCAATTAATTTTAAAATACACAGGGATAACGGAACCATCTGGGGTAAATGGATTTTACGCAAGGCCTTTGAGGATAAATTGCCTCATCAGCTCGTCTGGCAAAGTAAGAGGCCTCTTGAAATCGGTTCTGGAATGACACGATTAAGGAATATTATTAGCTCAAGAATATCTGATAGTGAATTCGAGAGAAAGCAAAAGGCATATCCCGTGAAGTTCTTAAATAAAGAACATCTTTATTATTATGAGATTTATCGCAAGGAAGTAGGTGAAATTCCGGCGCCAAAGGAGACTGAAAAGGCATGTCCGGGTTGCGGCGCGGGTATGGATGTTAGCGCCTTTCACTGCAAGGTCTGCGGGCATGTTCTTAATTGGAGGTTGTAAATGAAGGCATTTGTTTCCTGGAGTGGTGGTAAAGAAACGGCCCTTTCCCTTTATAAGGCAGTGCAAAATCAGGATGTTGAAATTACGCATCTTTTAAATATGGTTTCAGAAGATGGCAAACATTCTCGTTCTCACGGTATTGGCGTAGAGTTTATGAGACTGCAGGCAGAATCCACAGGAATTCCAATCGTTCAGAGGAGAACTACGTGGAAGACTTATGAAGAGGAATTCAAAAAAGCCATTTGTGATTTTAAAAAAGAGAATATTGCCGCAGGAGTATTTGGAGATATTGATCTTCAAGAACACCGGGATTGGGTAGAAAGGGTTTGTAAAGACTGCGGCATTAAGCCCATTTTCCCCTTATGGCAGGGAAAAAGGGAAGAGATTCTCAGAGAATTTATTAGTTTAGGCTTTGAGGCAGTTGTTGTAGCGACCAGGGCAGATGTTTTGGGTTCAAAGTGGATAGGCCGCAAAATAGATGAAGAATTCATAAGAGACCTAAAAGATTTGGGTAAGGTTGACCTATGCGGAGAATCTGGCGAGTATCACACCTTTGTCAACTCTGGCCCTATCTTTAAAAGAAAAATAGCGCTTTTAAAGACAAAAAAAATCCAAAGGGACAAGCATTGGTTCTTAGATATCTTAGATTATGAAATTACTGATTAAATATTGCCTTATAGTCTTTATAGTTTTGTTAGTTCTATCATCTGCAATGGCAGACCAGTCTAAAAGGATAATTTCTTTGGCCCCATCAATTACAGAAAGCCTGTATCAATTAGGCGCAGAAGAAGATTTAATAGGCCTAACTTCCTATTGTAATTATCCCCCGGAGACCAAGACAAAAGAGACAATAGGGACTTTAATTAATCCCAATATCGAGAAGATTTATTCTCTTTCTCCCGATTTGGTGTTAGCCGCCAACGGAATAAATCGTTCGCAAACAATAGAGAAATTACGAGACTTAGGCCTTAAGGTAATAGCCCTTGATGAGTGCAACAGCTTTGATGAGGTTGCAAAGAATTTCATTCGACTAGGGAAGTTAACACAGAGAGAGGAAAAAGCCAGAGATATTGTAAGGGCAACAGAGAAAGAAGTAAATTCTATAGCTAAAAGGACAAAAGGTGCGCCTTCCGTAAAAGTCTTTTGGGAAGTGGGAGCAAGGCCCTTAGTCAGCGCAGGAGGTAAATCTTTTGCTAATGAGTTTATCGAATATTCCGGTGGCATTAATATTTTTGCCGATACCTCTATTAGGTATCCACGGGTAAGCCGCGAGGAAGTCCTCAGCAAGAATCCGCAAGTAATCATTTTAGTTACTATGGGCGATGTAACAGGGAAGGAAAGAACATATTGGCAAAAATTTAAGGACTTAGAGGCAACAAAAAATAATAGGATTTATGTTGTTGATGCCGATAAAGTCTGCCGGCCTACACCCATAAGTTTCTTAGCAGGATTAAAAGAAGTGGCAAGGCTTCTGCATCCGGAAGCCTTTGAAGAGGTGGAATAGCTTTGAGTAAAAGACACGCTTTAATATTTATTTCCCTGATCGCAATACTTGGTCTTAGTTTTGTTGCCTCAAATCTAGTTGGAGGAAGCAAGCTCGAAGTTACAAAGGCTATATATTGCCTTTTTCATCCAGCCTCCTGGGGGGTAGAAAGAGATATCATCTGGCAAATCCGTTTTCCCAGGGTTGTGTTAGCCTTACTTGTGGGCGCAGGCTTGGCCTCTTGCGGGGCAGTATTTCAGGGTATCTTGCGTAATCCTTTAGCCGAACCCTACACCCTGGGTATCTCCGGGGGAGCGGCCCTGGGGGCAACATTGGCAATTATTTCCGGTGCCTCCGGAATTTTATTGCCTCTTTCTGCCTTTGCCGGCAGTGCCTTAAGTGTATTTTTAGTATATACTGTTGCTTCTAGAAAACAGTTTTCCAATACTACCCTAATTTTGGGCGGTGTGATTTTAAGCTTTTTATTTTCCTCTTTGGTGCTTCTGGTATTTGCTGTTTCCAAAGCGGAGGATGTCCACGGGGCGATTTTGTGGCTGATGGGAGACCTTTCCTCTGCCCAGGATTATTTAATAAAAATCATACCCTTCTTTATTGTTCCCGGCATAGGGCTGCTTTTAATCTTTTCCCGCGATCTGAATATTCTTACCTTAGGTGAGGAAAAGGCGCTGCACTTAGGCGTTAATTCAAAACAGGTTAAAAAGATTCTTTTCATTGTAGCATCTTGCATTACCGGTGCCTGCGTAGCAGCCTCTGGGATAATCGGATTTGTAGGATTAATAATCCCCCATTTTATGCGAAAGGTTGTTGGGGTTAACCATCGGTTACTTTTACCCGCTTCCTGTATTGCTGGAGCAACGTTTCTCATTCTTTGCGATGCGTTAGCTCGTTCTATTATCCGGCCTCTAGAATTGCCGGTAGGAGTAATAACAGGAATATTCGGCGGAATATTTTTCTTAAGTTTCCTGCTAAAATCTAAACGCTGGGAAATGTTTTAAAGATGGATATATTGAGGATTAAAGATTTATCATGCGGGTATGAGGCAAAAGAAGTTATTAAAAAGGTATCTTTCTCAATAAAGGAGGGAGATTTCTTAGGCATAATCGGCCCAAACGGGGCAGGCAAGACCACGCTTTTTCGCACCATAACCGGAACATTAAAGCCGTGGGAAGGAAAAATTCTGTATAGAGACAAAAATATTTCTGAGATTTCACCCCGCAATTTTGCGCGGGAGGTAGCAGTTATCCCTCAGATTTTAGAGGTGCCTTTTGCCTTTTCAGTAGAGGAATTTGTATCAATGGGCCGTTTTCCGCACCTAGGCAGATTCGAGTCTTTAAGGCCAAAAGACCATAAAATATTGAAAGAGGCCCTTAATTTTACCGACATATTTTCTTTTCGTGAGCGCAAAATATCTGAATTATCGGGGGGAGAAAGGCAAAGGGTAATTCTGGCCCAGGGCTTTGCTCAGGAACCCCGTCTTCTGTTGCTGGATGAACCAACCTCACATTTAGACATTGCGCATCAGGTCCAGGTTTTAGATTTAATCAAGAGACTAAATAAAGAGAAGAACTTAACAGTAATTGTAGTCTTGCACGATTTGAATTTGGCAAGCAGCTATTGCGACCGATTAATTTTGCTTAAGGAAGGCGAGATATCTAAAGAAGGCTCACCGCAAGACGTGCTTACTTATCAAAATATTGAAGAGGTTTATAAAACAGTAGTTATAGTAAAGGAAAATCCAATTTCTTTCAAACCCTATTGTCTTTTGGTTTCCGAGGAAGAGAAGCAGAAGAGAAAGGAGGTGAGTATAAAAAAGAATTTTACAGAGGGTTTTGACAAATAAAAAGGAGGAGTTAGATGGATAGAATAGCCAGATTTGTTGTTGTAGTTGCTTTATGTATTTCATCAGTGACTATATTAGAATCATGGGTGGGCAATCGAACTTCATATGCTAATGAAAACAACAAAAGTATTGTTGTGGAAATTGATTATTGGAATGTTTGTCCATCTCGAACAGTTGAAGTTCCTTGGGTAAAAGACAGAACTGTTCTTGAAGCGTTACAGACTGTTGCAACGGTAGAAACCCATCCTGTTGGTCAATATGTTATTGTTACTTCCATTGACGGGGTTGAGGGTAAACGTGGAGAGATGGCATGGTATTATACAGTAGATGGCGAGTCAGCAGATAAAATAGCTTATTCAAATGTGCTTAATAATGATATGGAGCATATAAAATGGGTGTATAAGCAAGACGTTTGTTCTAAAAAAGTAGATGGAGAAATTTCATTTTATCGGGAGTAACTTATAGTTTGTTTTCCGGATAGGCAAAGGAAGTGAAGGTGTGATTCCTTCCGCTGCCCCGCAACGGTAATCGCTGCATTTCGAAATGCAGCGGAGCCCGGACGATTGCCTATCCTGAGAAGCCCACCTTCGCTAAAGCTTCGGTGGGTAAATATTCTCGAGGGAGGAGAAAGTGAGAAAGAAAAATATAATTTTAATAGGAATGTTTACGCTGTTAATAAACAGAAACATTTGCGCCGAAGAAGTAAAATATAATCTTGGAGAAGTAATTGTTGCTGCTACAAAGACAGAACAGTATCAGGCGGAAGTGGGAAGTTCAACTACAGTAATCACGGCTGAGGAGTTAAAAAAGAAGGGCAAAAGAACCGTCCTGGAAGTATTGCGTGATGTTCCGGGAGTATCTGTTGCACAGAGTGGGGCATTTGGCGGATTAACCTCTGTTTATCTCCGAGGCTCAAAATCAGGTCATACTTTGGTTTTAATTGACGGTATTGAGCTAAACGACCCAATGAAAGCCGATAGGTCTTTTGACTACGGCTTTGCTCATTTGCTCATTGATAATATTGAACGCATTGAGGTTGTGCGCGGCCCTCAATCTACCCTTTATGGCTCAGATGCTATAGGCGGAGTCATCAATATTATTACCAAAAAAGGTAAGGGTAAACCAAAATGGGAAGCATTATTTGAGGGGGGCTCTGATAATACTTTTAAAGAGACATTGGCTTTGAGCGGCTCAGAGGATAAACTAAACTTTTCCTTCTCATTGCTACGCCTGGATAGCGATGGGGTATCGCAGACTGCCGATACCTCAGAGGACGACGGTTATGAAAACATCACATTCTCAACTCGTTTAGGCTATGAAATCCTTGAGGATGCCAATCTTGATTTTGCTTTGCGCTTCACAGATGCCGAATATGATTATGATAACAGGGCTTATCAGGATGACCCAAATAAAGTGGGGTGGTGGAGAAATATAGCGGGAAAAATTGCCTTCGACCAAGCCATAAACTCATTCTGGGACCACAGGTTTTCATTTTCTTACTCGCAAACCAGAAGAAAATATAAGGATGAGCCTGATTCTGTGGACACAGCAGATAATACACACAACTGGTTTAAGGGCGAGATGAAGAAACTCGAATGGCAGCACAATGTTTACCCAGTTGATTGGTCTACGTTGACTTGTGGTTTTGAATATGAGCAGGAAAGAGGCTTTGGTGACGGCCGTGCTTCAACAAACAGACTTGATAGGAAGACAGTGGATAACGGAGGTTGCTATTTCCAAAATCAATTCAGACTTTGGGAAAGTTTATACATTACCCCTGGTTTAAGAGTAGATGAGCACGAGCTTTTTGGCACCGAGACCCTCTATAAAGTATCCACGGCTTATCTTATCCTGCAAACGAGAACCCGCCTTAAAGGCAATTGGGGCACCGGATTTAAGGCCCCTTCTTTATACCAACTCTATCATCCAAGTTATGGGGACACAGCCCTTGCTCCTGATGAGAGCAAAAGTTACGACTTCGGATTTGGGCAGCGTTTTTGGAATGACAAGATTTCTTTTGACCTAACCTACTTTCATAATGATTTTAAGAATATGATTGCCTATAGTTCAGGCAGTTATAGAAATATTGACAATGCAGAAACGAAAGGTGTTGAATTAGAGTGTTCTTTCAAACCAATAGAAGTGCTGACAATCGGGGCAAATTACACCTACACCAAGACAGAAGATAAAGACACAGGTAAAAAATTAGCTAGGAGGCCAAGGAAACAAGCAGGTGTTGATTTGAACTGGACATTTCTTGAAAAAGGGAATGTTAATCTAACAACAAGCTATATCGGCTCTCGCTGGGATAATAGTGCAAATACCCTGAAGGCAAAGGCATACACCAAGGTTGATCTTTGCGCCTCTTATAATTTAACAGAGACTTTTCAGATTTTCGGAAGAATAGAAAACCTCTTTGACAAGAAATTTCAACAAGTTCGCGGATATGCTAATCCGGGAGCATCTTTCTACGGAGGAGCTAAAGCAACTTTTTAAGCGCTTAACCACTATCACTTACGAAGTGATAGTGGGGGGATGGAAAAGAATGAATAATATGTTTAAGGATAAAATAATGAGGATTACTTTTCTTTTATCTTTGACAGGGCATCTGTTATTTTTAGGTACGTCTTTTAATTTAAGCTCCAATCTCCCGATAGAGGAAAATCGTAAGGAGTTAGAAATAGTTTATATAAAGATGGAGAAACCTCTCCTTTTGCCCAAGATAGATGTTTTAGGAGAAGAGAAAAAGTTGGCAAATGGCAAATTGCAAATGGCAAATTGTGAGAGGCCAGATGGAGAGACTGATGAACAATTAGGCATAAGTAATACCCAACTAATCGACCCAGCCGAAGAGGCAATGTTTCGCTATCAGGATATGGTAAAGCAAAGGATAGAAGAAGTAAGGAGGTATCCGGCCTTCGCAAAACGCCAGGGAGTAGAAGGAACGGTTCATTTAAACTTTCAGGTTTTGTCCAATGGTTTAAGCAAAGATATCAGAATTATTTCTCGCTCTGGTTCTAACATCCTTGATGAAGAGGCAGTTGCCACCATCCAAAGGGCCAACCCTTTCCCGTCAATTCCTGCAAAAATAAATCAAGACTTCGTAACAATGGAAGTTGCCATAGTTTTCGCTTTAGATTAAAGTATCTTCCATCCCTTATTTTTTGATTGAAAATAAGCGCAATTTAGCATACAATAATCTCGTATGAGAAAGAACTTTAAATATATCTATGGCCCGGTGCCTTCGTGGAGATTGGGCAGCTCTTTAGGGATAGATTTGCTTTCGCAAGAAGAGAAGGTTTGCACATTTGATTGCATCTATTGCCAGCTGGGCCCGACCAAGGCCTATACGACCAAAAGAAAATTGTACGTTCCTACCAGAGAGGTCCTCAAAGAAATAAAGATGCTTCCCAGAGTCCATATAGATTATATTACCTTCTCGGGGCGCGGCGAGCCCACTTTAGCCAGGAATTTAGGCGAGGCCATCAGGGCAGTGAAAAGGTTGCGCAAAGAGCCGGTAGCGGTATTAACCAATTCAAGTTTGTTGTATCGCCAAGATGTAAGGCAAGAGTTGGCTCTGGCGGATTTGGTAGCGCTTAAATTGGACGCCGGCTCGCAGAAATTCTTAAGGCTAATAAATCATCCGGCGAAGAAAATAGTGTTTCCCGCTATTTTAAAAGGTATTAAGCAATTTAGAAAAGTGTACCACGGAAAATTAGCGCTACAGTTGATGTTTATGCCGCAAAATAAAGATGAGGCCAAAAATATAGCCAAATTAGCCAGGCAGATTCAAGCCGATGAAATTCAGCTCAATACGCCCTTAAGGCCTAGCTTGGTTAGGCCGCTTTCACGAAAAGCTATTTCGGTGATAAAAGGGTATTTCCGCGGGATGAATGTGATTTCGCTTTATACTGTAAAACGAAAAAAGGTGCGCTCTATTAGCGCAAAGGAGACTATGCTTCGCCGAGGCAAGGTGTTGGAATAAAGGAGATATCCCTATGCCGGAATGTAAGCTCGAGCAAAACAAGCAGAATTGCAATTGCACTTATGAGCCTTGCTCCAGGAAGGGTATGTGCTGTGAGTGTATAAGGTACCATTGGCAGCAAGGAGAACTGCCCGCCTGTCTTTTCCCCGCTGATGTAGAGAAGACCTACGACCGCAGCATCGAAAATTTCATCAAGCTATATAATCGGAAAGGAGTGTAGTCTTGTTTTATATTATAGGTATAGATATAGGCGGGACAAAGACCTCTGTGTCTTTGGGCAACGCGCAGGGAAAAATCATCATCCGCACAGTTTTGCCCAGCGAAGGGGTGCGCTCTACCCTTAGCCAGCTCAAACGCATTATCCGGACCTATCTTAAAAGATACGATCAGGGCCTTAAGAGAACTAGAGGTATCGGCATAACCGGCCCCGGGCCCATGGACTTGAAGAAGGGCGTCTTAATCAAACCTCCGAATATGCCCGCCTGGCGCAATGTCCCTTTGAAGAGAATCTTTGCCTCAAGCTTTGCTCTGCCGGTATTTGTGGATAATGACGCCAATTGCGCTGCCTTGGGCGAGAAGACCTTCGGTGCCGGCAAGACGGTGAGAGACCTTTTCTACTATACAGTAAGCACCGGAATTGGCGGCGGTCTAATTATCAACGGAGATATTTATCATGGGGCCAGTTCCGATGCCGGAGAGATCGGCCATTCCGTAATAGTGCCGGATGGCCCCAGATGTAACTGCGGAAAACGCGGCTGTCTTGAGGCCTTGGCCAGCGGCACTTCCATTGCCAGGATTGCCAGAAAAAAAGTGACGGAAGGCTCTTTAATTTTAAAATTGGCCAAAAACAAGAAAAAGATTGACGCCGAGATTGTTGCCCGAGCTGCTCGAAAAGGGGATAGACTGGCGCGGCAAATTTATCGCCAAGCCGCTTTTTATCTGGGCTTAAGCGTAACCAATGTTATCCACACGATTAATCCGGAGATGATTGTTATCGGCGGCGGCGTATCCAAGGCCGGGTCGATACTTTTTAAGCCCTTACGTAATACCGTGCGCAAATTCAGCTGGCCCCGGCCCTATCGCGCCTGCAAAATTGTCCCGGCAAAATTAAAAGATGCAGTAGGCGATTTAGGGGCAATAAGCCTGGTGCTGAAAAAACTGGCAAAGGTTTAAGGAACAGCCTATAAATAATGCTAAAGAGAGTACTTCACCCGCCTGATTTCAAAGAATCCACCCAGGGCCTGCCGATAAAGGAAATACCCATGCCAAATGAGGTAATCCTGCCTTTATCACAGCACACAGGAGCGCCTGCTCGGGCCAAGGTCTCAGTAGGGGATAAAGTAAGAGCAGGCACATTGGTTGCTGGGGCCGATGTCTATGTATCTGCTCCGGTCCATTCTTCGATTTCCGGGGAGGTTGCGGCAATTGAAGCCAGGCCCCATCCGCTTTTTGGCCAGTACCAGGCCATTGTAATTAAATCCGATGGCCGGGGCTTGTTGGATAGCGCGATCAAGGATAGAGAGGATGTTGATTCTCTTTCTGCGGATGGGCTAAAAAAGATTATCCGCAGCTGCGGCATTGTCGGCTTAGGCGGAGCGGCCTTTCCTACCCATGTAAAATTATCCCCCCCCAAAGAAAAACCCCTGGACACCTTTATTGTAAACGGCGCAGAGTGCGAGCCATATCTAACCGCCGACCACAGGCTAATGTTGGAGAAGGCAAATGAAATTATTGCCGGAATGAAGGTAGCGATGAAGGCTTTAGGGGTATCGCAGGGCATTGTAGCCATTGAAGAAAATAAGCCCGATGCCATAGGGCTATTCAAAAAATTAACCGATGGTCAAAAAATAAAATTGGCCGTCCTGAAGTCATTTTATCCGCAAGGTGCGGAAAAACAGATGATTAAGGCAATTTTAAATCGTGAGGTTCCGCCCGGAGGGCTTCCTTTTGATGTGGGCCTGGTGGTTAATAATGTGGCTACATGTTTTGCCGTTTATGAGGCCGTGTATAAAAATAAGCCTTTATATGAAAGGATAATTAGCGTAAGCGGGAGCATTATCAGGAATCCCGGTAACCTTAGAGTTAGAATCGGAAGCAAAGTAAAAGACATTATTGATGCCTGCGGTGGTTTAACGGAAGAGCCGGCTAAGGTAATTCTCGGCGGGCCGATGATGGGCATTGCCCAGTACGCGCTTGATGTGCCGGTAATTAAAGGCACATCGGGAATAATTGTTTTCAGCCGAAAAGAGGTTAGACCCTTCGCTTCTCAGCCCTGTATTCGCTGCGGAAAGTGCCTTCAGGTTTGCCCGATGGGGCTTAATCCTTCGGCAATCGCCCAGGCAATAGAGAAGGGAAGGTTTGATTTAGCCCAAGAAGAGCATGTCTTAGACTGCATTGAATGCGGCATCTGTAGTTATGTCTGCCCGGGCAATCGAAATATTGTTGCTTTGGTTAAACTAGCCAAAGAAAAACTGAAAAAATAAAATGCGTGAAAGCTTAAGATATATATTGACCTTATCCCTGATCTGCATGGTGATGGCCTCTTTGCTTAGCGGCGTTTATTTTCTCACGCGTTCTAAAATCTTGGAACAAAAGACACACGAAGAGAGGCAGGCCTTAAAAGAGGTCTGCCCTAAGGCAGGATATTTTGAGCCTATCGTTGAAAACAACAAGATTATTTATTTTAGGGCCTACAGGTCTTCGGATAAAGAAGACCTGCTAGGTTATGCCTTCAGGACAGAGGCCCAAGGATATTCAAGTGTGATTGAGGCCATGGCCGGGATGGATAGAGAGGGCGGGATTACGGGGGTAAGGATATTGGCGCAGAACGAGACCCCGGGCCTGGGGGCCAGGATTTCCGAGGTCCTGGTCAGGGAGAGCCTCTGGGAGGCGATAAAAGCGGTTTTCTCGCGGGAAAAGAAATACCCCAAATCAGCGGATGAGCCCTGGTTTTGCGCCCGGTTTAAAGGTAAAAAGATTAGCGAGGATATCCAGGCTATTACCGGCGCAACTATTTCATCCCAGGGCCTGATTGATTCTGTGTGCAAAAAAGCAAAAGAGGTCTTAGGATATGAGCAATAAACTCATTGTTTCCGTATCGCCGCATATCTATTCTGGAGATAATTCTGCGAAGATAATGTGGACGGTCACTCTGTCTTTACTTCCCGCAGCAACTGCCGCAGTGCTCATTTTCGGAATTGCCTCTTTGTGGGTAATGCTAATTTGCGTGCTTTCTGCCGTATTAACAGAAGCAGTTATTCAAAAATTGCGCCGGACAAATGTAACAGTCTTTGACGGCAGCGCAGCGCTTACAGGTCTTCTTTTGGCATTTTGCTTGCCCGCGGGCGTTCCTTTATGGCTGGCAGCGGTTGGTTCTTTTGTGGCTATTGCCGTTGGCAAGCAGGCCTTTGGCGGCTTAGGCCAGAACATCTTTAATCCCGCGCTTGTAGGCAGGGCCTTTTTGCTGGCAGCCTGGCCCACACATATGACCGCTTGGATTAGCCCCAAAACTGCCGTTGATGCCGTAAGTTCGGCCACTCCTTTAGCCAGCGGTTTTGCCGATGTCTCCTATTGGGATTTGCTGAGCGGCAATCGCGCAGGTTCTTTAGGCGAGGTCTGCATCCTGGCACTTTTAGCGGGCGCCTTATTCCTGTTAATAATGGGCTGCATCAGTTGGCGCATCCCTTTTTCTTTTATTGCCACAGTTGCGCTGTTTAGTTGGATTTTTGGAGGAGAGGGTTTCTTTAGCGGGCCGTGGCTATTTCAGATTTTGTCCGGCGGGCTTGTCCTCGGCGCCTTCTTTATGGCTACGGATTATGTTACCTCGCCTTTAACTAATAAAGGTAAGTTTATTTTTGGCTTTGGTTGCGGTTTATTTACTTCGGTAATCCGCCTCTGGGGCGGCTATCCGGAAGGCGTCTGCTATGCTATACTTTTGATGAACGCAGCTACTCCCTTAATCGACAGATACACAAAACCAAGAAGATTTGGAGTAAAGTGAAAAAATTGCTTCAGGAATTTACTAAAGGCATCCACAAAGAGAACCCGATTTTCGGGCTGGCCCTGGGGCTTTGCCCGGCGCTAGCCGTCTCTACCTCTGCAATCAACGGCTTAGGCATGGGCGCGGCCGCCACCTTTGTGCTAATTGGCTCTAATCTGCTCATCTCCAGCATCCGGGGGTTCATTCCGCATAAGATTAGAATCCCCTGCTTTATTGTAATTATCGCTACCTTTGTAACTATCGTGGAATTAGTAATGGCCGCCTATTTTCCCGCATTAAGTAAACAGTTAGGGATTTTCGTGCCTTTGATTGTGGTCAACTGCATTATTATGTGCCGGGCCGAGGCCTTTGCCTCGCGCAATCCCGTGGGTAGTTCTTTATTTGACGCCCTGGGGATGGGCTTAGGCTTTACAATAGGTTTAGTTTTGATTTCGGCCATCCGCGAAGCCGTCGGCGCAGGCAGATTGTTCGGCTATGTTCTATTTAAAGGTTACCAGCCGGCCTTAACGCTGGCCCTAGCCCCCGGCGCCTTACTTGTATTAGGCCTTTTACTCGGTTTATCGAATTTGATTTTTAGGAAAAGGTAAAAATGGACTTGAGTTTGTTTCTCTCTATTATAATCGGCAACATCTTTATCAACAACTTCATCCTGTTTAAATTTTTGGGGCTCTGCCCGTTTATCGGTGTCTCTAAAAGAACCGGGCCGGCCCTAAGCATGGGTCTTGCGGTTATCTTTGTAATGGTGCTTTCCTCTACGGTTACCTGGTGTATCTATAATTTCCTGCTTGTGCCTTTTCAGATTGAATTTTTAAGGACGATTTCCTTTATCCTGGTAATTGCCTCTTTTGTCCAGCTTGCGGAGATGATTATTTTAAAGACCAACCCTGCGCTTTATCGCGCATTGGGCGTCTATCTTCCTCTAATTACCACCAATTGCGCGGTGCTCGGCGTAACGGTATTAAATGTGAATATGTTTCTTAAGGGAGGGTTGTCTTTAAGTACAAGTTTCTCCTGTACGCTTTTACAGGGATTCTGCGCCGGGGTTGGGTTTATGCTGGCGATGCTTTTAATGTCCGGCATCCGCGAAAGGTTAGAACTGCTGGACGTGCCTGAAAGTCTGAAAGGAATGCCGGTTGCCTTTATCGTAGCATCGCTGATGTCTTTGGCCTTTATGGGTTTTGCCGGATTTAAATTTTAAGAGTCGAGAATGAATCAATTCTTAGCGCCGATATTAACCTTGACAGGACTGGGTCTTTTCTTTGGCTTGGTGCTCACCCTTGCCTCAAAGAAGTTTGCCGTTAGGCAGGACCCGCGGATACAAAAGATTTTGGAGAACCTTCCCGGAGCCAATTGCGGTGCCTGTGGTAAGGCCGGGTGTGCAGGCTTTGGCGAGTCTTTAATTCGCGGCGAACTTCCTCTTCAGGCCTGCAAGATTTGTTCTGAGGAACAGGCTGCCGAGATAGCCAAGATTTTAGGCGTGGAGGCGCCTTTAAAAGAAAAAGAGGTCGTTAGCCTGCGTTGCCACGGCGGCAAAAAGGCCAAGGATAGGTTTATTTACGAGGGCCCGGCGAGTTGTCGGGCTGCGGCGCAGGTTTTAGGCGGGTATAAACTCTGCGATTATGCCTGTTTGGGGTTTGGCGATTGTCTAAGGGCCTGTCCTTTCGGCGCTATTAAAATGAGCCCCGAAGGCTTGCCTATAATTAATAGCGAGCTTTGCACCAGTTGCGGACAGTGTCTTGCCAGCTGTCCCCGTAATTTGTTGGTTTTAATACCCGCCAAGGCTAAAGTGTATGTGGGTTGTACATCTCATGACCCGGCAAAGACCGTTGCCCAGGCTTGCGCAGTCGGCTGTATTGCCTGTAAGAAATGTGAGCAGGCCTGTCCGGTAGATGCGATAAAAGTAATTGATAATTTGGCCGTAATCGATTATGATAAGTGCACCTCTTGCGGTGAGTGCATCAAGGCCTGCCCGCGCAAAATAATTCTTTGGAGGAAATAAACAGTGAACATTGCAGTTTTTTGCTCAGGTAATGGCAGCAATTTTCAAGCCATTGTAGATAGCTTAAAAGATGACTTATCAACTAAAGTCGCCTTGATGGTTTGTGATAATCCAGAAGCCTTTGCCCTGCAGCGCGCCAGAAAAGAAGGCATTAAATCTGTATTAATAGAAAGAAAGAAATTTAAAAACAAAGAAGAATTTGAAAATGAAATTATAAAAAATTTAGAACAAGAAAACATAGAGCTGATTTGCCTGGCCGGTTTTATGCGCATTATTGGGCCTACGCTGCTTAAAAAGTATCCCAACAGCATTATAAATATTCATCCGGCACTTTTACCTGCTTTTAAAGGCGCCCATGCGATTCGCGATGCCTTGGAGGCTAAGGCCAAGACCACCGGCGTAACAGTACATTTCGTTGATCGGGAAATGGATCACGGTCCAATAATTTTGCAGGAAACCGTAGAGATAGGGGAAAACGATACAGAAGAATCCTTAGCTGAGCGCATTCATAAGATAGAGCATCAGCTTTATCCCAAAACGATTAAACTTTTTGTAGCAGGAAAACTGAAAATAGAAGGACGCAAAGTAAAAATTAGTTGACAACAGAAGGTAATTAGGTTATATTTTAGCACAATGAAGAAGATAAAGGACATAAAAGCAAGAGAGATTATTGATTCCCGGGGCTCGCCCACTGTCGAGGTGGATGTAATTCTCGATGGAGGGACGTTAGGCCGCGCGGCTGTGCCCAGTGGCGCCTCTACCGGAGAGCACGAGGCCATTGAGCTTCGCGACGGCGAAAAGGGGAGATTTTCAGGCAAGGGCGTAACCAAGGCCTGTGCTAACGTAAATAATACAATTAAGCCGGCGCTTTTGGGCAAAGACCCTTGCAGCCAGGAAGCAATCGATAAGACCTTGATTGATTTAGACGGCACAGAAAACAAGGCCTCGCTCGGAGCCAATGCCATTTTAGGGGTTTCTCTGGCCTGTGCTAAGGCAGCAAGCAAGGTAAATGGCGTGCCGCTCTATCGTTATCTAGGCGGTGACAAAGCCTGCATTTTGCCAGCGCCGATGATGAATATCTTAAACGGCGGAAAGCACGCCGATAACAATGTTGACTTTCAGGAATTTATGATTTTTCCTTTGGGCCTGGCGAGTTTTTCCGAGGCCCTGCGCGCCGGTTGCGAGGTTTTTCAACAGCTGAAGAAGATATTGCAGGCAAAGAAGCTCTCCAGCGCCGTTGGCGACGAAGGCGGTTTTGCGCCGAATTTAAAATCGAATACCGAGGCCATTGAGGTTATATTGCAGGGCATAGAAGCTGCAGGCTATGCGCCGGGTAAGGATATCTATTTAGCCCTGGATCCGGCGGCCAGCTCTTTTTATAACGGCAAAAACTATGTCCTTAATGCCGAAAAGAGGCCTCAGAAAAGCGCGGATGAGATGATTGAATTTTACCGGCAGTGGGTTAAAAAATACCCGGTAGTTTCTATTGAGGACGGCCTGGCCGAAGATGACTGGGAAGGCTGGAAGCGCCTAACCGAAAGCCTAGGCCGGGACACCCAGATAGTAGGCGATGATTTGTTTGTTACCAACACCAAGAGGCTTAAAAAGGGCATTGAGGCCAAATCCGCCAATTCCATCCTGATTAAGGTTAACCAGATCGGCACCTTAACCGAGACCCTGGCGGCGATCAGGATGGCCAAAGAGAATGGTTTTACCGCAGTCATCTCACATCGCTCCGGAGAAACCGAAGATACTACTATTGCCCATCTTGCGGTGGCTACCGGCTGTGGCCAGATTAAGACAGGCTCAACCTCGCGCAGCGAACGTACGGCTAAATACAACGAGCTCTTACGCATCGAAGAGGAATTGGGCCGGGCAGCAGCCTACGGAGGCGGGCTTTGGGGAAAAAGAAAATAATTATTTTATCCGTTCTGGCGTTAATCGCATTGGGGATTATCTTTATTCCCGGATATGTAAGAATTAGGAAATTGGCCGGACTCTTGAAGGCCCAAGAGAAGCAGATAGAAGAGGTTAAGCAGAATAACAAAAGATTAGAGGAAGAGTTGGCAAAGCTGAAGAACGACCCGCTGTATTTGGAAAAGGTGGCCCGGGAGAAACTGGGCGTGGTAAGAAAAGGAGAGGTGATCTATAAGGTCTTGCCGGTGCAAGAAAACGAATAGATTCTTCAGGTTATGACGACGGTTTTTAAAATAGGCGAAATGGTAGAAGCAGAGGTCGCCAAGATTACGGACTTTGGCGCCTTTGTTAAGATTTACGGCAGAGGTAACGGTTTAATCCATATTTCCCAGATCTCCGATGACTACGTCAAGAATGTTAATGAGCATCTTAAGGTAGGCGATAGGGTCAAGGCCAGAATAATTAAGCTGGGTCCGGGCAGGAAGATTGATTTAACCATGAAAGGCCTCAGGGCTGATTCCCAGAGAGCCAAATCCGGCCCGGCCGGCCGGCCGGCAGGTTTCAAGTCGTCCGATTTTGAAGAGAAGTTAGCGCGGTTTTTGCAGACATCGTAAGATAAGAAAGAAGTTGACTTAAGCGGTTAAATATGATACCATTTGTAGAACAACGCGGGGTAGAGCAGTCCGGTAGCTCGTCAGGCTCAATGGACACAAAGCTCAAAGCCGACATTGCAGAATCAGCTGTCGCGACCGAGCTTCTAAAAAGAGGCTTTAGGGTGCTGCGGCCTGTTGGAGATCGATTAGCGTATGATTTGGCAGTCGATCTTGACAGAAAACTCATACGTATTCAGGTGAAGAGCGCTTGGTTTAACGCGAAGACAAAATGTTATAATGTTGATGTGCGTCGAACTAAGACAAATCGCCGACATATGTTGAGGCAACGTTACGATACGAATGATTTTGATTTTGCAATTGCTTATGTTGCTGACTTAAATGTGTTCTATGTAATGCCTATATCTGTCTTTTCTCGTTATGGAAGTAGCATAACATTTGTAGAATCAGATAAAAGGCAACGCAGACCAAAGTCAGCAGATTACAGAGAGCGATGGGATTTATTGTCCAATGGGCTCCTCAGGCGGTAACGCTTGAAGGGTAACCTGTCAAATTCGGTGAAACCCTCGATGTCATTTCAAGGCAATGCCGAGCCAAGCCCTCTAAAACGAGGGAAGGTGTAGAGACTAGATGGCAGGGACCCCGAAGATTCGGGGTTAAGGTATAGTCCAGACTACAAATTTGTCACCACGGAACTTTTGTGGTGGGGAAGCAGCGAAAGCTGTAGTGGTAGGCATAACCTGAAGGTCGGCCGTTCAAATCGGCCCCCCGCTACCATCTTGAAATCCCCATAGCTTCAAGCTGTGGGGATTTTTTATTTTCGTTTGACTGGACACTACCATATCTGGTATAATATAAGTTCCTAAAAGGGGGATAAAATGATAAAAAGATACACTCTTCCTAAGATGGGCCGGATTTGGGAGGATCAGAATAAGTTTCGCCGGATGCTTGAGGTGGAACTTTTAGTTTGTGAGGCCCTGAACCGCGAAGGCAAAATCCCCAAACAGGCTTTAATCAATATCAAGCAGAAGGCCAAAATTAATATTGAGCGCATTGAGGAGCTCGAGAACAAGACCCGTCACGACATAATTGCTTTCGTTGCACAGGTTTGCGAAAATTTAGGGCAGGATTCGCGCTATTTCCACCTTGGTTTGACTTCGAACGATCTTTTAGATACGACCCTGGCGATGAGCCTAAAAGAGGCAGCCAGGATTTTGATTGAAGATGTGAAAAAGCTGCTTCATTCCTGCGCCAGGCGTGCCAGAGAATATAAACAGACTATTTGCGTGGGCCGCACCCACGGCATTCATGCCGAGCCGATTACCTTCGGATTAAAATTTGCCCTTTTCTACGATGAAATGAAACGCAACCTGAAAAGGCTGGAAGAGGCACAAGAGGCCGTGGGCTATGGCAAGATTTCCGGCGCAGTAGGCACATATGCCCATCTTGACCCTTCTGTGGAAGCCTATGTCTGCAAAAAGGTAAATCTTAAACCCGCAACTATCACCACCCAGGTAATTCCGCGCGACCGCCACGCCCAGTTTATCGTAACGATTGCCCTGCTTGGCGCTTCCTTAGAAAGATTTGCTCAGGAAATCCGCCATCTACAGCGCAGTGAAGTAAATGAGGCCATGGAGCCTTTTACCAAAACCCAAAAAGGCTCAAGCGCGATGCCCCATAAACGTAATCCCATCCTTTGCGAGAGAATCTGTGGCCTGGCGCGCATTTTAAGAGGCAATGCCCAGGCGGCGCTGGAGAATGTGGCCCTCTGGCATGAGCGGGATATCAGCCACTCTTCCGTAGAGAGGGTAATCATTCCCGACTCTACAATCCTGCTTGATTATATGCTAACCAAGGTTAATTGGATTGTGGACAATATGCTAGTCTACCCTGAGAAGATGAAAGAAAATCTAAATAAAACTCGCGGCCTGATTTTCTCGCAACGGCTGCTTCTGGTCCTAATGGGAAAAGGAATTTCGCGAACCAGAAGTTACGATTTAGTGCAGCAAGCAGCATCCCGGGTCTGGGAATCGGAGTTAAATTTTAAGGATGTAGTAACAGGCGATACGCAGATTACAAGGCACCTAACTAAGAAAGAAATCAAAGATTGCTTTGACCAAAGGTCATATCTGCGTCATGTAGATAAAATTTTCAGGAGAATAGGACTATGAAGAAGGGAAAACTTATCTATGAAGGCAAGGCCAAGAAGGTTTACGAGACGGATGACCCCGACCTTTTAATTCAGGATTTTAAAGATGATGCCACTGCCTTTGATGCCACCAAGCGCGGCACAATTGTAGGCAAAGGCGTCTGCAATAATAAAATTTCTGTACGTATTTTTAAGCTTTTGGAATCTAAAGGGGTGCCTACGCATTTTGTCAAGCTTCTAAGCGAGCGCGAGATGCTGGTGAAGAAATTGGAGATTATCCTGGTTGAGGTAACCATTCGCAATATCGTTGCCGGAGGCATGGCTAAACAGTTGGGACTTGATGAGGGGCTAGCGCTAAAAGAACCGGTGCTGGAATACCATTATAAAAAAGACGCACTGCATGACCCTCTAATTAACGAATACCATATCTATGCCCTGAATCTGGCCACGAAAAGAGAGATGGATAAAATTGCCCAATACTCTTTTAAGATTAATAAGATTTTGCAGGAATTTTTTGACAGGTTAGGCCTGAAGCTTGTTGATTTTAAGCTGGAGTTCGGTCGCCATAAAGGAAAAATCCTTTTAGGCGACGAAATCTCACCGGATACCTGCCGCCTCTGGGATAAACAGACAAATAAAAAGTTGGACAAAGACAGATTCCGCCGCGATTTAGGCGACATCGAAGGGGCCTATCAAGAGGTATTAAAAAGGGTTCTCGGTTAGTGGCGAAAAGAAAGAGTATAACATATAAAAAAGCAGGCGTGGATATTGATAAGGCCGAAAGCTTTGTTAAAGATATTAAACGCCTGGTTAAATCCACGCAGCGGCCGGGTTGGTTGGGCAACATTGGCTCATTTGGCGGATTTTTTGAGTTGTCTAAAAGATACAAAAATCCGGTCTTAGTTTCCTCAAGCGACGGCGTAGGCACAAAGCTCAAACTGGCCTTTTTAGCCGGCATTCACGACACAGTGGGTATTGATTTAGTAGCGATGAATGTGGATGATTGTATCTGCTGCGGGGCTGAGCCGCTTTTTTTCTTGGATTATATTGCTACGGGAAAACTCAAGAAGAAGACATTGGTTGATGTAGTAAAAGGCATCAGCGCCGGATGCCGTCAGGCAAATTGCGCCTTAATCGGCGGCGAAACCGCCGAGATGCCCGACTTTTATCAGGAAGGGGAGTATGACTTATCCGGATTTTGCGTGGCGGTAGTGGAGAAGAATAAAATAATCGACGGCTCCAGAATAAAACTGGGCGACCAGGTAATCGGCCTGGCCTCTTCCGGCCTTCACTCCAACGGCTATTCTCTAGTCAGAAAGCTATTTTCTAAAAAAGAGTTAAACAGGCGCGCTAAAGAGTTTCTAACTCCCACAAGAATCTATACAAAACCGATCCTATCTTTACTTACAACTTACAACTTACAACTTACAACTATAAAGGGCATCGCCCACATCACCGGCGGCGCCTTTATTGATAAAATCCCCCGGGTTATTCCTGATGGATTAGCTGTAGAACTTTGCAAGAACTCCTGGCCCATACCCGATATATTCCAGGAGATTAAATCGCGGGCTCATCTCCAAGCGCGCCAGATGCTGCGTACCTTTAATATGGGTATTGGCATGGTTTTGATAGTTTCGCCAAAGACATCCGGGAGAATTATCAGGTTCCTTAGGCAAAAGTTTAATCTAAGGTCTTGGATAATCGGCGAGATAGTTAAGGGCAAAAGAGAAGTAATAGTATGAAGGTTTTAGTAATTGGCTCAGGCGGGCGGGAGCATTGCCTGGCCTGGAAGATTGCCCAGTCAGACAGGGTTAAGGAAATCTTCTGCGCTCCGGGAAACGCAGGCAGCGAAAGCCTGGCCAAAAATATCCATATTGCCCCGGGCGATATCAAGGCCTTAGGCGAGTTTGCCGGCCAGAGGAAGATTGATTTGACGGTTGTCGGGCCGGAGATGCCTTTGGTTTCCGGCATTGTCGATGAGTTCAAAAGGCGCGGCCTAAAAGTTTTTGGCCCGCAACAAAAACTCGCTCTTTTAGAAGGAAGTAAAGTCTTTGCCAAAGAGACCATGGCCCGTTTTTCTCTGCCCACGGCAGGATTCCGCACCTTTGAGAATGAAGAACAGGCCGCAGATTATATCCGCGAGAAAGGCACGCCGTGTGTAGTCAAGGCCGATGGCCTAGCTGCAGGAAAAGGCGTATTTGTCTGCAGTAATGTTGAAGAAGCGTACCAGGCCTTAAAGACGGCTATGGTGGATAGGCAGTTCGGCGATGCGGGAGCGCGTGTTGTAATCGAAGATTGCTTAGAAGGCGAGGAGGCCTCGATCCTTGTATTTTCTGACGGGAAAAATATCGTCTCTTTGGCTTCCTCGCAGGACCATAAAAGGATTTATGACGGCGACCGCGGCCCCAATACCGGAGGCATGGGTGCCTATTCACCTGCCCCTGTGGTTACTGCGCAGCTTGAGCAAAGAGTTAACTCAGAGATTTTGCAGCCGTTGATTTTGGGATTAAACAGCGAAGGCAAAAGATATACGGGAGTGCTTTATGCGGGCCTGATGGTTACTGCCTCCGGCCCGAAGATATTGGAGTTCAATGTGCGCTTTGGCGACCCCGAGACCCAGGTGATTTTACCCAGGCTAAGGAGCGATTTAACAGAAGTAATGCTGGCAACGATTGAGGGCAATCTGGACAAAGTTAATTTAAAATGGGATAAGCGCCCCTGCATCTGCGTAGTGGTGGCTTCCGGAGGTTATCCGGGCAATTATGAAAAGGGAAAAGAGATTACCGGCCTGCAGAGGGCAGAGAAAGTTCAAGATACAGTTGTTTTCCACGCCGGGACGAAACAGGAAAACGGCAAGGTCTTTACATCAGGCGGGCGGGTGTTAAATGTGGTTTCCTTAGGAGAGGATCTCGCCCAGGCGCAATCTCGCGCCTATGAGGCAATTGAGAAAGTAGATTTTGAAAAGATGTATTTTCGCCGGGATATCGGCTGGAGGGCGTTAAATAAATGAAAGCACAAGTCGCAATTGTAATGGGCAGCAAATCCGATATGCCCGTTATGTCTGAAGCAGAAAAGATGCTTAACGCTTTCGGAATCAAACCGGAGGTAAGGGTCCTTTCGGCGCACCGCACGCCGCTGGCTACGATTAACTATGCAGTTTCGGCCAGAAACAGGGCAATCAAAGTAATTATTGCCGGTGCCGGGGGGGCAGCACACCTGGCCGGCGTAATTGCCGCGCATACAACCCTGCCGGTTATCGGCGTGCCGATGATGACCAAGGCCTTAAAAGGAATCGATTCGCTATTTTCCACGGTACAGATGCCTTCGGGTGTACCGGTGGCCGCTATGGCTATCGGCTCAGCCGGCGCCAAAAATGCCGCTATTTTAGCAGCGCAGATTTTGGCCCTGGAAGATAAATTACTGGCTGAAAAGTTAGCGCAGTTTAAAAAGAAACTTGCTGCCTCAATAAAGAAGAGGAAATAAGATGCCTGCTACGAGCAAGCAAAAGCTACAAAAGGCTATTCGCGAAAAGCTTGAAGGCTACCGGGTAGTCGTAGCCTCTAATCGCGAGCCCTACATTCATTACCTCAAAGAAGGCAAGGTTGCCCATCTTAAGCCCGCAGGAGGAGCAGCGCATACCTTAGATTCAATCTTACAGGCCTGCGGCGGCACCTGGGTTGCCTATGGTAGCGGCAGCGCCGACAGAAGGGCAGTCGATGCAGAGGGTAAGGTCCAACTGCCTCCGGAGAAGCCGAAATATACCTTAAAAAGAATCTGGTTGAGTAAGGATGAGGCCGACGGCTACTATTATGGTTTTTCCAACCAGGCCCTCTGGCCGTTGTGCCATGTAGTATATACGCGGCCGATCTTTCGACAGACAGATTGGGAATATTATCAGAAGGTAAATAAGATGTTTGCCGATGCCATCCTGAAAGAAATCGGCAAAGAGAAGGCCTTCGTCTGGATTCAGGATTATCATCTGGCCCTGGTAGCCAAATATATCAAAGAAAAAAGAAAGGACGTAATCTGCGCTCAATTTTGGCACATCCCCTGGCCCAATCCTGAGGCCTTTAGGATTTGCCCGATGAAGAAAGAGATCCTTGAAGGTCTCTTGGCTAATGATATGCTCGGCTTCCACCTGCGCTATTACGACGCAAACTTTATTAACACGGTGGAAAAGGAGATTGAGGCCCGCATTGACAGAGAGAAGACTTCGATAATTTGCCACGGCCATGAGACTGTTATTCGGGCCTTTCCTATCAGCGTGGATTTTGAAGAAATCAGCGAGAACGTTGGCTCTCAAGCAGTCAAGGCCCGCGCGGCGCATTTTCGAGAAGAATTTTCTTTAAGCGATGAGGTGAAGGTTATCTTAGGGTTAGACCGCATTGATTATACCAAAGGTATCCCGGAGAGATTAAGGGCGATTGACAGGTTCCTGGAAAAATATCCGGAGTACAAAGAACGCTTTGTCTTTATTCAAATGGGCGCCCTTTCCCGGGTGCATATTTGGCAATATAAGGATTTAAACGACAAGATAAACGAACTGGTGGAGAAGATTAACTGGAGGCATTCAACCGAGAACTGGTCGCCAATAATCTTTACGCGCCGGACACTTTCTCACCCCGAGACCCTGGCCTTTTACCGCCTGGGAGATGTCTGTATAGTAAGTTCCCTGCACGATGGGATGAATATTGTGGCCAAAGAATATATCAGCGCCAAGAATAAATTGGACGGAGTACTTCTTCTAAGCCGCTTTACGGGTGCCGCGCGCGAGCTGCCTGAGGCGGTGCTGGTGAATCCTTACGATATCGAAGGCTTTGCCGATAAATTAAGAGAGGTCCTGCAGATGTCCCAAA
Organism: uncultured Planctomycetia bacterium; assembly: GCA_964586605.1. GTDB lineage: Bacteria > Omnitrophota > Gorgyraeia > JAFGHF01 > JAFGHF01 > CAZPGX01. The sequence goes on along the minus strand of CAZPGX010000002.1, from coordinate 23,110 downwards.
AAGAAAAGGCCCGGAGAATGAAACAGCTGCGCGAGATCATTGTGCGAAACGACATCTATAGATGGGCCAATAAATTTATTAATGAGCTGGCCAAAACCGTAAAGATTTTGCGCTGATATGCGATACATCTTTGGCGATTGGGAAAAATTAAAAAAGAGGATATCGGGCCCGGCGCGCATTCTCTTATGTCTAGACTTTGACGGCACAATCACTCCCATAAAACCCCGGCCAAAAGAGGCTAAGCTCAGTAAAAATATCCGCCTCCTTTTGAACAAAATCTCAAAAAACGGCACGTTTTTTGTGGGAATTGTCAGCGGCCGTTCCCTTAAGGACATCAAAGAAAAGGTGGGCCTAAAAAATTTGTTTTTTGCCGGCAATCACGGCCTGGAAATCGCCTGCAAAGGCAAAAGGTTTATTTATCCTCAGGCAAAAAGATTTATCCCGGCAATCTCTCAAATTGCTCGAAGCTTAAAAAGGGGCCTGGCCCCTTTTTCGGAAGCTACTCTGGAACAAAAACATCTAAGTTTAAGTTTGCATTATCGCCTGGTTAAAGGCGGCAAACTGCGCAGACTGGAGAAGCTCTTTTTTCAAATTACCAAGCCCTATTTAACTGCGCGTAAGATTAAGCTGACCTGCGGCAAGAAGGTCTGGGAGGTGCGCCCCCCTATCGAGTGGGGTAAGGGCCGAGCCGTTCTTTGGCTCCTGCGCAGGCTTAAGAGCAAAAACATTCTTTCCATATATATCGGAGATGACTTGACCGATGAAGATGCCTTTCGGACAGTGAACAAAATCGGCGGGATTAGTATCTTGGTCGGCAGAAGGAAGGGTTCCTCGGCGAAATATTATCTTAAAGGTACTAAGGATACAGAAAAGTTCTTAGCCGAAATTGAGCAACTAAAAAATTAAGATGCCAAAATTCAGCAAAGCCCAACAGCCTTTTGTTTTTTACACTCGATTGCACCTGCAGCAATTGACCGGGCTAAAGGCGCGAGACCTAAAGACGCTGCTTAAGGGCATCAATAAGGTTTCGGGTTCGGTAATCTATCATCATACCCACCGTTTCTTGCAGCAGCATCAGTTTTTGTCTCCGGAGCCCCCCAACGACTTCGCCTATTGGGTAACAGAAGTCTTAGGGGAACACAAATTAGGGGAAGAGCTGGCCAGCATTGATACGATTCAGTTTCCCACCATTCGGGCCTTGCGAGAAAAACTCTCCCAGACCATCCAGGGCCATATCCGCTATATGGAAGAGAGCGGCCTGGGCCAGTTTCGCGTCTCATCGGAGGAAGAGCAGTTTCATTTTGTCAAGACCATCAGTTTTGTCTTTCCTACGCCCTATGTAGCCCGCAATCTTTTAGAGTTTGCCAAAATCTTGAAAAAGATTACCATCAATTCCATATATTTCCATGTCTTTGAGGCAAAATTGCGCCTGGAGAAGGGAGTAAACGACTTCTCTTACTGGATTGATACAAGTTGCGCCCGGCCCGACCTGGCGCAGGAATTGGCCCGCCTTGACCCCTATACCCATACGTTAGAGGGCTTGAGAAAAAAGATAATTGAATTAATAGAGCAGCGGATAAAAGAGATTAAAGGATGAGATTAGCTGATTATGAGCCGGTAGTAGGCAGGAGTGTTATTGAGGAGTTAAGGGCCCTGGGCCAGCGGCTTAAGGGTAAAGTAGTGCGCAATATCAATTCTACTGCCGTAGGCGGAGGCGTGGCAGAAATTCTCAACCGGATGATTCCGCTCCTGAATGAGTTAGGGCTGCGTGCCCGCTGGGACGTAATTAAAGCAGGGGAGAAGTTTTTTTCGGTTACCAAAAAATTCCATAATATGCTCCACGGCAAGAAAGAGCGCCTTTCGCAGGAGGAGATAGATCTATTTTTAAGTACCTCCGAGGAAAACGTCAAAAAAATGAATTTGCGCGGTGACATTGTCTTTGTCCACGACCCCCAGCCTATTGTTTTAATTAAGAAAAAAAAATTAATTAAAAAAGCCAAATGGATCTGGCGCTGCCACATCGATATCTCCCGGCCCCAGCCCCAGGTCTGGGATTTCTTAAAGCCCTATGTCGAAGAATACGATGCCTCGGTTTTTTCCTCTCCCAGTTTTGCTCAAGAATTAAAGATTGGGCAGTTTCTAATCCCTCCTTCTATTGACCCTTTAAGCGATAAAAATAAGGAACTTCCCCAGCCAACCATAGATGAAGCGCTAAGAAAATTTAACATAAGCCGTAAGAAGCCGGTGATTGTGCAGATTTCGCGTTTTGATTATCTTAAGGATCCCTTAGGCGTAATTGATGTCTATAGATTGGTGAAAAAATACGTCGATTGCCAGCTGGTTTTGGCCGGAAGCACAGCCGCGGACGATCCGGAGTCAAACGAGGTCCTGGCCAAGGTGCAGGAAAAGGCAAAGGGCGATAAGGACATCCATGTCTTATCGGTGCCCGCCGCCAGCGATATAGAGATAAATGCCCTGCAAAGAGCGGCAAGCGTGGTCTTGCAGAAGTCTATTCGCGAGGGTTTTGCCCTGACCGTAACCGAGGCCCTCTGGAAAGGTTGCCCCGTCGTGGCCTCGGCAGTGGGAGGGATTCCTTTACAGATAAGACATAAATTCAGCGGCCTGCTTTCCCGCACCACCGAGGGTACGGCCTTTTGGGTAAAACAGTTATTAAACAGCCCTGAATATGCCAGGGAATTAGGTGCGGCCGGCCGGGAACACATCAAGCAGAACTTCCTGCTCACCCGCCACCTAAGGGATTATCTGCTGCTGTTTTTAGCCTTGTATCACGGCGAAGATATTGTTAACATATGAAGACGCAAGTTGTAAAGATAGACCCGGAGGATATAGATTTAGAAAAGATCAGGCAGGCGGCTGGGATAATCAAAAAAGGCGGGATTGTTGGTTTTCCCACCGAAACGGTCTATGGGCTGGCGGCGGATTTTGCCAACAAGCAGGCAGTGAAGAGAATCTTTGAGCTGAAAAAACGCCCCAAAGATAAACCGCTGACAGTACAAATCCGGGATATTAGCCGTTTAGAAGAGATAGCCTCTGATATTTCTCCTTTTGCCTATCAACTGATGGGCAGCTTTTGGCCGGGGCCGTTGACTTTAGTTTTACGAGCGAAAGCGGGAGGAACGGTAGGTGTGCGCATTCCCGCTAATAAGGTTGCCCGGGCCTTAATAGAAGAAAGCAACACTGCCTTGGTTGCACCCAGCGCCAATTTATCGGGTGAGCCCGAAGCAAAGACAGCCGAGCAGGTCTTAGGAACGTTTGCCGGGCTTATTGAGATGGTTATCGACGCAGGGCCGGCAGAATTAGGAATGGCATCCAGCGTGGTAGATTTAACTGTTTCGCCCCCTAAAGTATTAAGAGAGGGCATAATAACCGAAAAGGATATCCGGAGTGTCTAAGGCTAAGACAATCCTTTTAGTCTGTACGGGAAATTCCTGCCGCAGCGCGATGGCTGCGGGCCTTTTAAAAAAACTGTTAAAAGGAAAAGGCGATTATCAGGTGGCTACTGCGGGCACAGCGGCAATTAAAGGGATGCCCGCAACGCCTGAGGCGATTCAGGTGATGTCTGAAGAGGATATCGATATTTCCGAGCACAGAAGCTCGCCCCTTAGCGACGAAATGATTGCTGGGGCAGATTTAATCCTGGTGATGGAGAGGCGGCATCAAGAGCATATTTTAGCCCGCAAGCCCTCTGCAGGAAATAAGGTGCATTTATTAAGTGAGTCGGATATTATTGACCCTATCGGCAGGTCTTTAGATTTTTACCGTAAGGTCTATGCCGTTATTAAGGAGAATATTTTGCGAATAGCAAAAAAAATGGAGGAAGGATGAAGATTGCTATCGGCGCCGACCATGGCGGATACAAATTAAAGACCAAATTGATAAAGTTTCTGGAAGGGCGCGGCCATCTAATTGCTGATTTAGGCACGCACAGCGCGAAGCGATGCGACTATCCGGCTATCGGCTATAAGGTTGCGGCTAGCGTTGCCGGCGGGCAATTCCCCCGGGGGATACTGATTTGTAAAACCGGAATCGGCCTTTCCGTAGTTGCTAATAAAGTTCCCGGGATTCGCGCAGCCCTTTGTCAGAGCAAAATCCAGGCCCGGCGCAGCCGTGAACACAACAATGCCAACGTGTTATCTTTGGCCGGCAGCTATTTAAGTTTTAAAAAGGCCTGTGAGATTGTCCGGGTATGGCTTGAAACCGAATTTTCCGCACAGCCCCGTCATGCCCGCAGGGTAAGGCAAATTACGAGTATAGAGAAAAAGATTAAGAAATTAAAATGAGTAGCAGGAGCTGACAATGGATTACTTAAAAAAAGTTGACCCACAGGTACACAAGGCAATTGCTGATGAGCTGAAAAGAGAGCGTGATACTATCAACCTGATTGCCAGCGAAAACTTTACCCCGGAGCCTGTTTTACAGGCCCAAGGCTCGGTAATGACCAATAAATACGCCGAAGGCTATCCCGGCCAGCGCTGGTATGACGGTTGTGAGTGTGTGGATGTGGTGGAAGGCCTGGCCAAGGAACGGGCCAAGAAGCTTTTCGGCGCAGGGCATGTAAATGTCCAGCCGCATTCGGGGACACAGGCCAATATGGCGGTATATTTTGCCATGCTTAAGATGGGAGATACCGTCCTGGCTATGGACTTGGCCTGCGGAGGGCACCTTTCGCACGGACACCGCCAGAATTTTTCCGGAAAGTATTTTAATGTTGTCTCCTACGGCGTAAGCAAGAAAGATGAACGCATAGACTATAATGAAGTTGAGGCCTTAGCCAAAAAGCATAGGCCAAAGATGATTTTAGTGGGGGCCTCGGCTTACCCGCGGACTATAGATTTTGCCAGGTTCCGCGGAATTGCCGATAAAGTCGGCGCCTTTATCCTGGCTGATATCGCCCATATCGCCGGGTTGGTAGCCGCCGGGCTTCACCCCTCACCTATTCCTCATGCAGAATTTGTTACGACCACTACCCATAAGACCTTGCGCGGCCCCAGGGCCGGAATGATAATGTGCCGTAAGGAGTTTGCTAAAAGAATAGACGCTCAGGTCTTTCCCGGCATCCAGGGAGGCCCGCTGATGCATCTAATCGCGGCTAAAGCAGTTGCCTTAAAACTTGCCGCCGGATCAGAATTTAAGGCTTATCAGAAACAGATAATTATTAATGCCAAAAAGTTAGCTGCAGATTTAAAGGCTCAAGGTTATCGCATTGTCTCCGGCGGCACAGATAATCATCTGCTTTTAATAGACCTGACCTCAAGGAAGATAACGGGCAAAGACGCGGCTTCGGCCCTGCATAGAGCCAATATTGTCTTGAATAAAAATTTGATTCCTTTTGACGGGCGCAGGGCAAGCTTAGCCAGCGGCCTAAGATTAGGCACCCCTTGCGTTACCACAAGAGGGATGAAAGAAAGCGAGATGTCCCAGATTGCCTGCCTAATCAACGGAATATTGTCTTCGCCTAAAGATAAAAAAGTAATCGAAATGACCAGGAAGGAAGTGTTGAAGCTCACAGCAATATTTCCGCTATACAAGGATTTAAAGATATGAAGGCTAAAAGAAAAGATGCCCGTCCGGGCTGGGATGAGTACTTCCTGGAGATTGCCGCGATTGTCTCCAAGCGCTCAACCTGCCTGCGTCGAAAAGTAGGCGCCTTAATTGTCAAGGACAGGCGCATTCTAGCTACCGGCTATAATGGCACCCCAAGCGGCATAAAACATTGCGCCGAGGTTGGCTGCTTGCGTACAAAGCTTAAAGTTCCTTCAGGGCAGAGGCATGAGTTGTGCCGGGGCTTACACGCCGAGCAAAATGCCCTCCTGCAGGCAGCGCTTTATGGGATTAGCTTGCGAGAGAGCATGCTCTATGTTACCCACCAGCCCTGTATTATCTGTGCCAAGATGATTATCAATGCCGGGATTAAAGAGGTGGTTATCGCCGGCAGCTACCCCGATGAAATGGCCGGCGAATTCTTGAAAGAAGCCGGCATTAAGGTACGTAGACTAAAATGAAATGTCCTTATTGCGGAAACCTGGAAGATAAGGTAGTAGATTCACGTCTCAGTGCCGAAGGCAATTCTATCCGCCGCCGCCGCGAATGCCTCAAATGCGAACGGCGCTTCACTACCTATGAACATATTGAAGAGGCGCCTCTAATGGTGGTCAAAAAGGACTCACGCCGCCAGCCGTTTGAACGCAAAAAGCTGCTTGCCGGGTTAATCAAGGCCTGTGAGAAAAGGCCAATTAGCATGGAACAGTTGGAAGATTTAACCGATAAAATAGAATCTGCCTTACGCAAGAATTACGATAAAGAGGTTAAGTTTAAAGAGATTGGGGAATTGGTAATGAAGAAATTGCAGGACTTGGACGAGATTGCCTACGTGCGCTTTGCCTCTGTCTACCGCCAATTCCGCGACGTCGGCCAATTCATGAAAACCCTCAAAGGCCTTAGATAGAAACATAAAAAATATTCTAATCCGTGGCGGTGAAGACTGAAAACAAGACATTGGCGGGACTGAATGCCAGGCAGAAAGAGGCAGTCGAACATGACCAGGGCCCGCTTTTAATTATTGCCGGCGCCGGAACTGGAAAAACCGCAGTTATTACCCGCCGCATCGCCCACCTGATTGCTGCCAAAAAAGCCCGTCCCGAAGAAATCTTAGCCCTTACCTTTACCGATAAAGCTGCCGCTGAGATGGAGGAAAGGGTGGACCTGCTTGTGCCCTACGGCTATACGGATATCTGGATCTCCACCTTTCATGCCTTCGGCGACCGCATCCTGCGCGAAAACGCCTTAGAATTGGGGCTGGAGCCGGAGTTCAATGTTCTCACCCGCCCGGATCAAATAATTTTTTTAAAAGAACATCTCTATGAGTTTAACCTGGATTATTACCGCCCTAAAAGCGACCCGGCGCGTTTCCTGGATGCGCTGGTAATCCTTTTCAGCCGCCTGCGCGATGAGGATGTCTCCTGGGAGGAATATTTAAAATATGCCAAGGGCCTGGAAGAAAAGTCTAAAAAAAGCCCTCAAGAGGAAGAATTAAAAGAGAACGCCCGCGCGCAGATGGAGCTTGCCCGGGCCTATGAGAAATATCAAAAATTTTTAATGAAAGAGGGCAAGGTCGACTTTGCTAATCAGGTTTATCTTACGCTTCATCTTTTCCGCAAAAAACCACTTGTGCTTAGCCGTTATCAAAAACAGTTTAAATATATTTTAGTAGATGAGTTTCAGGATACAAATTTCAGCCAGTTTCAGCTGGTTAAACTCCTGGCCCAGGCCCACAAAAACATCGCTGTCGTCGGAGATGATAATCAGTCTATCTTTAAGTTCCGCGGGGCGGCTATCAGCAATATCCTTAATTTTATGGATTATTATCCCGGGGCACGCCAGGTCGTGCTTACCGAAAACTACCGCTCAACTCAAGTGATTCTTGATCGGGCCTACCGCTTGATCAAACACAATGACCCGGACACCTTAGAGGTAAAATGCAAGATCAGCAAGGAACTCACCGCCCGGAGAAAGAAAGGTCCGGCAATCGACCATCTTCATTTTGATACCGGCTCATCAGAAGCCGATGAGGTGGCCCGGATAATTGAAGAGAAAGTAAAAAAGAATAAACTTTCCTATGGAGAAATAGCCATTTTAGTACGCTCCAATAATGACGCCCAGCCTTTTCTTCGCGCCTTAAACATGCGCTTGATTCCCTGGCGTTTTTCTGGAAATCAGGGGCTTTACTCTCAGGAAGAAATCCGTTTTTTGATTTCTTTTTTGCGCGCCATTGCCGACCCCGATGACAGCATTAGCTTGTATCACCTGGTCAGCTTTCCCGGCTTGTATAATATGGATATGGCCGATTTAACGCGTTGTCTTAACTGGGCCGACAAAAAGAACCGTTCTTTATTTAACGCCTTTAGCTGCCTGGATAAGATTAAGGAGCTTGCCGATATCTCTGCCAAAACCCGGGTAAAGATTAAAAAGATTGTTGAGGATTTAAATCACTATTTAAAAGAGGCCAGGGGCCTTTCTTCCGGAAAACTGCTTTATCTATTTTTGCAACAATCAGGTTATATCAAAAGGCTGATGAAAGAGGAGAGCGTTGTTAACGAACAGCGCATTAAAAATATTGCCCGTTTCTTTAACATTGTGGCCAACTTTGAGAATTTAACCAGCGAGGACCGCCTGCCCAGCTTTGTCCAGCACCTGGATATGCTGATTTCCGCCGGGGACGACCCGGCTACCGCCGAAGCCGATTTTGACTTGGAGGCGATAAATATCTTGACGTTGCATAAGGCCAAAGGATTAGAGTTTAGCGTTGTATTTTTAGTCAATTTAGTGCAGGGGCGTTTCCCCTGGCCCAGGCGCCGTGAGCCCATTGAGATGCCGCTTGAATTGATCAAAGATATATTGCCCGGCGGCGATTATCATATTCAGGAGGAGAGAAGGCTCTTTTATGTCGGGATGACCCGCGCAAAGGATAAATTATATTTTACTTCAAGCTTAGATTATGGCGGAAAACGCACGCGCAAGGTCAGCCAGTTTATCTATGAAGCGCTGGATATTAGCCCGCAGAAACCTGAGGTAATCAAGACTCAAGCCCTTGAGGAAATCAGACGTTTTGCGCCCAGGGCCTCCGCCCCGGCTGTTAAAGAAAAGCCGATATCTTCGGATGAGTTATTGCGATTAAGCTTCCGCCAGGTTGATGATTACCTGACCTGTCCCCTAAAATATAAATATGTGCATATCCTGCGCATTCCGATTATGCGCCATCACAGCGTAGTCTATGGGAGCGCTATCCATAAGGCCATCCTGGATTTTTATCAGGCAAAAATAGCTAAAAAGAAATTTACAGAGCAGGATTTAATTAAGAGCCTTAAAGCTGCTTGGGTAAACGAGGGTTTCTTATCGCGTGCGCATGAAGAACAAAGGTTTGCTCAGGGAGAACAGACACTAAAAGATTTTTACAATCGAGAAAACGACAAAAAACTCCCTGCTTATATCGAGCAATCGTTTAATTTTGCCCTGGGCAAGGATAAGCTAGTCGGCCGCTGGGACAGGATTGATGAAACGGAAGAGGGCGCGGTAATTATTGATTTTAAGACTTCGGATACGGTAACCAAACAAAAACAGGCGGATAAGCGCACCAAAGAGTCCTTGCAGCTTTCTATTTACGCCTTAGCTTATCGTATGGTTAAAGGCGAACTCCCGGTCAGGGTAGAGCTTCATTTCGTAGATACGGGCCTTATCGGCCGGGCCCGGCGCAAAGAAAGCGACTTAGAAAAAGCCGAAGAATTAATTGCCCAGGCCTCTTGCGGTATTCGCTCGCGGGAATTTCCGGCAAGGCCCAACTATTTAGCCTGTAAATATTGCGCCTACCGCGAGGTCTGTCCCTATACCACAAACAGAAGATAAGGAGGATTAGATGATCAAGTACGAGGATTTTGCAAAACTGGAGATTAAAATGGCTGCTATTGTTGAGGCCGAGAAGGTTGCCGGTGCGGACAGGCTGCTGAAATTAGTAGTAGATACCGGAGAAGAGAAAAGGCAGGTTGTTGCCGGCATAGCAATGCAGTATGAGGCCAAGGATGTCCTCGGACGCCAGGTGCCTGTGCTTTTGAACCTTGAGCCGGCAACGATCAGGGGCGTGGAGAGTAACGGGATGATTCTCTGCGCAGCTACTCCGGAGCCGGTATTGCTTCTGCCGGAAAAGAAGGTTCCCAACGGCGCAAAAGTGAGGTAGCGGGATGAAGAAGGAGTCGGTGCACTGTCAGCTGATGGAGCAGGGTAAGGTCAAATGCCTGCTCTGCCCCAATTATTGCCTTTTGAAAAAGGGCGAAACCGGCAAATGCGGTGTAAGAAAAAATGAACACGGCCGGCTCTATTCCCTGATTTACGGCGAGGCCACCTCTATTGCCCTGGACCCCATTGAGAAAAAGCCTCTTTATCATTTCCATCCCGGCGAGTCTATTCTCTCTTTAGGCACAAAGGGGTGCAACCTTAAATGCCCCTGGTGCCAGAACTTTTCCATCTCTCAAAGTCTAAATTGCCCTACGGAAAAGATAACCCCCAAAGAAGTAATTGCCAGGGCCAGACAACTGGATTCTTTCGGTATTGCCTACACCTATAATGAGCCGTTTATCTGGTATGAATTTGTCTATGACACCGCGCGCCTTGCGCGCAAGGAAGGCTTAAAAAATGTCTTAGTAACCAACGGCTACGTAAATCAGAAGCCGCTTGAAGAGATAATCGGTTTAATTGATGCGATGAATATTGACATCAAATCAATGGAGGAGGGATTTTATAAGAAATATTGCCGGGGGTCTCTGGCACCTGTATTGCGCACTACGGAATTCTCAAAGGGAAAGTGTCATATCGAGATTACCAATTTGATAATTCCTACGCTTAACGATAGAAAAGAGAATTTTGAAGAACTTGTGGACTGGATAGCGCAAAAGCTGGGAGAAGACACCCCGCTCCATTTCTCGCGCTATTTTCCCTATTACAAGATGGATATCCCGCCTACGCCGGTAAAGACGCTCAAAAAAGCTCAAGAGTTAGCCAGGAAAAAATTGCGCTATGTATACCTGGGTAATACCTAAGGCCTCCCGGGCTTATTTTTAAGTTTTGCGATGTTGTTTATCAGTTTTGCCTGTTTTTCCAACTCGGTCAGCCAGATTCGATAGTAGATATCTTTTTTTCTTGCCAGAAGCGCTTTAGTAAAATCTTCTCTTTCCTCGATAAACTTTTCTTGCTCGATTGGGGTGATGCCTTTGAGGTTTAAAATACAATAGCCGCTCGCCACAGCGATTACTTCGCTTATCTGGTCCTGCTCGAGCCCAAAGGCCGCTTGATTAAATCCCGGGGCCTGGCCGATTCCGGAGATATACCCGGATCTGGTAAACTCTTCGGTCTCTTGAACAGTTAAGTTCAGCTTTTCTACTGCCTTTGAAAAAGTCAAATTCTCTTCAGCCATCATCTTTTTAATTTGAGAGAGGGCATTCTTTGCCTCGTCTTTAGCTAATTGCCGGGATTTTTGCTTTATCAGGGCCTGCTCGACTTTATCTTTAATCTCTTCTAATTCGGGAAAGCAGGCCTCTTTTTTTTCTTTCACTTTTATAATCAGGTATGCTTTGGAGGTCTCTATCACCTTGCTTACCCCGCCCGTTTTTAAGGAAAAGGCAGCTTTCAGGAATTCGTAAGAGAGGCCGAAGTCGGGGATGACGTCTTGGGGGCCGAAAAATCCGCTTTCTTTAACCGGCAGTTCGTATTTTTTGGCCGCTTCCTCAAAAGAGACAACACCGTCTTGAATCTCGTCGGATATCTGCCATATTTTGTCTTCCAGAGCCACTTTCAATTCATCTTGAAGCGGCTCTTCTTTGTCAAAGTAGAGAGCTATGTACTGCACATTTACCTGTTCGGGCTTCTTAAATTCGCTCTTGTGGATTATATGGTAGTCTTCCAGTTCTTCATGCGAGGGGTGGATTTGTTTTTCGAATTTTTCCGGCCCGATCAAGACATAGAAGGCGCTTGCTTTTTCATTCTCGTTTTTGTAAACATTTTCTATTTCTTCGTCGGTTAGAGTGACTTTGCTGATTACCTTATTTTTAAGCTCATCAATCTTTAAGGCCTCTCGTATCTCTTCCTCAAATTCGCGCGGGCTTACGCGGAATGCATAATCCAGGAGCGTGTTATACCTTGCCTGGTCAAAAAGGCCTCCTTTTTGGAAGAGGGGCAGCTTTTGAATAAAGGTAATTAGCTGTTTATCGGAGACCTTTATTTTCTCTTTTTTCGCCTCTTGGAGTAAGATCAGGCGCACCCAGGCCTCTTTTTCCAGATCGAGAGACTCCGCCACGCGGCTGAACTCTTCTCCGTAGATAAGCAGGGCCTGGTTGCGGAAGGCGCGAAGAGATGCCTGATATTGGCTGAAGGAGACCTTCTTGCCGAATATCCTGCCAGCGTATTTAGGCGCGCCGCCTGAGCGGATAGAGCTTCCCGCGCCCCACAAGACAAAGGCAGGGACAATTATCGCGGCCAGGGCCCACATAATCTTTTTGATATTTTCTTTCCTGCGCAGGAATTGCAGCATTTTTTCATACCTCGCTTTCGGGTTAGTATTATATCCTACTTCATTCCCCTTGACAAGCCCAATTTCTCCTTTACAATAAGGCCTTCATATGCTAAAATTAAAGGGCTTATCCACAAGGATAGACCCTCCTATTCATTTTAAGGAGGGGTCTTATTTGCCTTGACATTTCAGGGATAGCAGTATACAATACTGACGCTAAAATCAGCGATAAAAAAAGGTGATCAAGAATGCAATCAAAAAAAGTGCTTAAATTAGGCCTGCCCAAGGGCAGCCTTCAGGAGGCGACCGTCAAGATGTTCGCCGGAGCGGGGTTTAAAATTGGCGTCTCGGAGAGGTCTTACTTTCCCAGTATCGACGACACCGAAATAGAACCAATTCTGTTGCGCGCCCAGGAGATATCTCGCTATGTCGAGGCGGGAGCGTTGGACTGCGGGATTACCGGGGCCGACTGGATTCTGGAAAACGGATCAAGCGTAGTCAAGGTGGCCGAGCTTGTTTATGCCAAAAAAAGACTGGTGCCGGTAAGATGGGTGGTGGCGGTGCCTGCCAATTCCAGGATTAAAAAGGTTCAGGACTTAAAAGGCAAACGGATTGCCACCGAACTGGTAAACGCAACCCGCAGTTATCTTAAGAAAAATAAGGTCAAGGCCGACGTAGAATTTAGCTGGGGCGCCACAGAGGCAAAGCTGGCCACCGGTCTTGTTGATGCCATAGTTGAACTTACCGAAACCGGCAGCACGCTTGCGGCTAACAATCTGCGCATTGTAGATACGGTATGCACATCCGTAACACAATTAGTCGCCAACAAGAAAAGCTGGCAAAATACCTGGAAAAGAAAGAAGATGGAGAGTATAAAGCTTCTCTTAAGCGGCGCCCTGGAGGCCGAGGAAAAAGTGGGCCTGAAGATGAATCTGCGCAAAAAGGACCTTAAGAAGATTTTGGGGCTTTTGCCGGCAATGAGGAGGCCTACCGTATCTGGTTTAACTCAGGCAGGCTGGCTTGCCCTGGAAACGGTAATTGAGGAGAAGGCAGTCAGGGTCCTGATCCCTAAATTAAAGAGGCTGGGCGCAGAAGGAATTGTCGAATATCCATTAAATAAAGTAATTCATTAAGTTTAAAAAGTTAAAAAGTTTTAAAAGTTTAAAAAGTTTTGACTTTTAAACTTTTTAACTTGCCAACTTTTAAACTATCGAGTCTACAAGGAGATAGAAGAATGCCCTGTGGCAAGAAACGCAAAAGAAAAAAGATGTCCAAGCACAAGAGGAAGAAAAGGCTCAGAAGAGACAGGCATAAGAAGAAAAACAGGTAGACACTGCGAAATAGATGCGCAAGTTAGCGACTTTAGCGATAGCCTTGGCGGCGACGGTTGGTTTTTCCCAAAACGGCCTTGCTCTAGAAAGTGCAGGTCCTCTAACCAAGAACTCAAGTAAAAACCTTTCCCCGCTCTTTGCCCATTATATCCGGGGCATCCTTTACGATAACGAAAAGAACTTTGACCGGGCTATTGAAGAATATCTGGCCGCCCGGGCCTTAGACCCTGGCGTCTCGGCCATTCATAAAAAACTGGCCGTAAATTATCTAAGGTCTGCCCGGTACAAAGAGGCGGAAGAGGAGCTTTTGATTGTTAAGAAGCTTGCGCCTGAAGATGTGGACGCGCGCTGGTTCTTGGCCCATTTTTATACCGCGCAAAGAGCGTTCGCCAAAGCCGCCGGCGAATATGAAGAGTTGCTTAACCTTGTGCCTGAGGATAGATTAGCGATACTGGCTTCTTTGGCCGACCTTTATACGCTTGAGGAGAAATTCGAGAAGGCCATCCAGGCATATGAGAAGATTCTTAAAGAAAGGCCGAGTTCCGCGCCGGCCTACTTTAATTTGGCCATAATCTACACAAAACTCGAAAAGATTAAAGAAGCCGAAGCGCATTTTAAAAAGGCCCTGGAGGTTGACCCCGGCTACTTGCAGGCGGAGCTTGCCTTAGGCCTACTTAAGGAGATTGGGCAGGATTTACCCGGGGCAATCGAACATTACAAGCTTGCCCTTAAGATTGACCCGCTCAATATCGGCGTCTATCACCGCCTGGCCCAAACATATTATCGCGAGAAAAGAATCGCCGATGCCATCCGCCAGTATGAATTTATCCTTAAATTAAACCCTTATGATGTAGACGCCTTTTTGGAGTTAAGTTACATCTATCTAGATGAAAAGAAGCCGGCTAAATCTATCGAGATTATTGAACAGGCCTTTTCTCATGAGCAAGATTGGAGGATAACCGTAGAAATCGAACTTTTAACTGCGCCGAAGATAAAAGAATTGCAAAAGGATAAAAAGGCCCAGGCCTACCTTATTTTAGGTCTGGCCTATGCGCAGGATGGACAAGAAGAAAAGGCCATTGAGGCCTATGAGAAATGCATTCAGATTCAACCCGAAAGCGGCCCGGCCTACTTTTACCTGGGCGCTGTATACGAACAAAGCGGCCGGCGCGAAAGAGCGTATCAGGCCCTTAAGAAGTCTGTGGAGTTGGATGATACAAACTCCGGCGCCTTGAATTACTTGGGATACATGTATGCCGAGGACGCAATTAATCTTGAGCAAGCTGAGGAACTGATTAAAAAGGCCCTGGAGATTGAGCCCGACAATGGCGCTTATATTGACAGCCTCGGTTGGGTCTACTTTAAGAAGGGAATGCTTGATCTGGCCTTGGCCCAAATAGAGAAGGCATCAAAACTTTTAGAAGATCCGGAGGTTCTTGAACATCTGGGTGATATCTATCAGACAAAGGGAGATTTTCAGAAGGCAACCCAGGCCTATCGGCGCGCTCTTGAGCTTGATCCGCAGCGAATCTCGGTAAAGGAAAAGCTGGCGCAACCAAAAAACGAAGAAGCAAAGAATGTCACCCGTTGAATTAGAAGCAAAAGCAAAACGCATTAGAAGGTTGATTATTAAGATGTTGGCCAAAGCCGGCTCCGGGCATCCCGGCGGGTCGCTTTCTTCGACAGACCTGATTACCTGCCTTTATTTTCAAGTGTTGCGGCACAATCCCAGGGACCCTCACTGGCCCCAAAGAGACAGATTCCATATGTCCAAAGGGCACTGCTGTCCTCTCTGGTATGCAGTGTTGGCAGAATCAGGCTATTTTCCGGAAAAAGAGCTTTGGTCTTTGCGCAATTTAGGCAGCACCCTGCAAGGGCATCCGGACTGGCGCACGCCGGGCGTAAATGTAGCCAGCGGCTCTTTAGGCCAGGGACTTTCCGTGGCCGTCGGCATGAGCCTGGCCGCAAGGCTTGATCAGGCCCCCTACAGGGTCTATTGCCTCTTGGGCGACGGCGAGATTCAGGAAGGCCAGGTCTGGGAGGCAGCGATGGCGGCCAGCCACTACGCCTGTGATAACCTCTGCACTATCTTAGACTACAATGGCTACCAGATTGACGGCAAGACTAAGGATATTATGAACCTCGAGCCTTTAATAGATAAATGGCAGGCCTTTGGCTGGCATACGATTAATATTGACGGGCATAATATAGCAGAGATCCTTGATGCCTACAAGCAGGCCGAGGCCACGAAGGGCAAACCCACGATTATCATTGCCAAGACCATCAAGGGCAAAGGCGTATCTTTTATGGAGAATGTAGTTGCTTTCCACGGAAATGCCCCGACGGAAGAAGAGGCAAAAAGGGCTTTAGAGGAGCTGGCTTAATGGCTGGGATGCGCTACGCAAGAGATGCCTACGGCGAAGCATTAATAGAACTGGGCGAAAAAAATAAGAATATCGTGGTTCTGGATGCCGACCTCTCCGCTTCTACGCGCACCGCCGGGTTCGGTAAAAAATTCCCGGATAGGTTTTTTGACCTTGGCGTAGCCGAGCAGAATATGATGGGCGTAGCAGCAGGACTGGCCTCCTGTGGCAAAATTCCTTTTGTGAGTACTTTTGCTATCTTTGGCGCAGGCCGGGCCTGGGATCAGGTCAGGAATACCATTTGTTATAATAAGTTTAATGTCAGGATTGTGGTAACTCACGCCGGAATTACCGCCGGGCCCGACGGCGCAAGCCATCAGGCCATCGGAGACATCGCCCTGATGCGCGCCATTCCCAATATGACTATTATTGTCCCTTGCGATGCCCCGGAGGCCAAAGAAGCGGTTTTCGCCGCTGCGCAATATCAGGGGCCGGTCTATGTGCGTCTGGGCAGGCCCAAGGTTCCTGCTGTGATTAAAAAAGATGGATTTAAGATTGGTTGCTCGCGCATCATTCAGGAAGGGAAAGATATCAGTATTATTGCCTGTGGAATAATGGTGGAAAAGGCCCGCCAGGCGGCTGAGGTTTTGCAAAAAGAGGGAATCAGGGCACGTGTGGTTAATATGCATACAATCAGGCCGCTGGATAAAAAGGCTATTATCGAGTGCGCAAAAAAGACCAGGGCCATTGTAACCTGCGAGGAACATCTACTCAGCGGGGGCCTGGGTTCTTGCGTGGCGCAAGTACTGGCTGAAAATATCCCTACCCCGATGGCGATGATTGGTATCAGAGACAGGTTCGGGCAGTCAGGCACGCCCGAAGAGTTAATCAAAGAGTACCATTTAGACAGAGACGACATTGTGCAGGAATGCAGACGCTTACTCTCAAAGCCCCGGCTAAGCTAAATCTCTACCTGGATGTTTTAAATAAACGCCCCGACGGTTTCCACAACATTGAGACGGTCTTTGAAAAATTAAACCTTTTCGATAAGATTACTTTAAGCAGACGGAAAACAGGCATTAAGGTTGTTTGTCGGCACAAGGATGTCCCAGCCGATAAAAGGAATCTGGCTCATCGCGCAGCGCAGGCGCTCTTGGCCAAAACAAGACCTAATGCCGGGGTCCAGATTAAGATAAGCAAAAGGATTCCTGTAGCTGCAGGCCTGGGCGGGGGGAGTTCGGACGCCGCAAGTGTGCTTTTGGGCCTGAACAGGCTTTTTTCTCTCAAGCAAAAGCCGCGCCAGCTGTTAGAAATAGGGGCCAAACTGGGAGCCGATGTTCCTTTTTTTCTTTGCTCAAGGTCCCGGGCGATCGGCCGGGGCAAGGGAGAAAGGCTTACTTCTCTAAAGGTAAAGAGCAAGAACTGGTATATCCTGGTTATCCCCAGGGGCTTAAACGTCTCTACGCGCAGGATGTATAGCGCCTTGAGAATACCCTTGACAAAGAGGCCCGCCGGTGTTAAAATTGTTTTTCGCGCCTTAGAAAAAGGTGACTTAACTACTTTAGATAGATACAGTTATAACAGCTTTGAGCCGATTCTTAGAAAAAAATATAAACAGATTCAAAGGATTAAAAAGGCCCTCAAGTCATATGGAGCAGGCGCAACCTTGGTTTCCGGGAGTGGGCCTTGTGTTTTTGGGGTTGTTGCATCGAGAAAGGAGGCGATGGTTATAGGCAGGACCTTAGGTGCCAAGGCCAGGAATTGGCAGGTAATAGTTGCCAGTACTTTTGACAGTAAGAAGGAGGAATAAAGAAAGATGGAAATCACAGAGGTAAGAATGTTTTTGCGGGATAATCCAACATCTAAACTCAGGGCATATGCCACGATTACTTTTGACAATGCCTTTGTGGTAAGAAATATAAAGGTTATTGAAGGCAATAAGGGTTTGTTTGTAGCAATGCCTTCCCGGAGGATTGAGGAGCCCTGCCCCAAGTGCAATGCTAAGAATTCTCTAAGGAGCAAATATTGCAACCAGTGCGGCAGTCAGCTTCCACAAAAAGAAGACGGCTTACTGCAGGAGCATACTACGGAAAAGAGCGATGCCGATAAGGGCACCCGGCGCTCCGAGCACAGAGATATTGCTCACCCGATCAATATGGAGACCAGGGAGTACATCCAGAAAAAGATTTTAGAGGCCTATGAGACGGAGAAGGCCTCGCTGCAGGATTCAGGATTGGGTTCCGAGGCCGCGCCATCAAAAGGCATAGGAGAGATATAAACCGAGAGAGCAATGGTGTTGCCCGGTAGTGTAACGGTAGCACAACAGCTTTTGGAGCTGTATGTCTTGGTTCGAAACCAGGCCGGGCAACCAAAATTTTGTTTCACAAAATTTTGGTAGAGAATCGAAAATCGAAAGTTGAAAATAGAAGAAAATGGATTTTCGATTCGGTCAAATTTCAATTATCGATTTTCAAAAAGATGAAAAATATTGTGGGAATAATATTGGCTGCAGGGGAAGGTAAGCGGATGAAATCCGATATCCCCAAGGTCTTGCACAGGGTCGCCGGAAAACCCATGCTTGAGTATATGCTGGAGGCCTTCCGTCAATTAGAGGTAAAAAAGACTATTGTAATTGTAGGGCACAAGGCGCAAAAGGTAAAAGAGGCCTTCAAGGGCGAGAGAATTAAGGCCTTGAGGCAGCCAAAACTTTTAGGCTCAGGCGATGCGCTACGCCTTACCAGAAGCGTCCTTGCCAATTTTAGAGGAGACGTACTTGTTGTTTACGGGGATACCCCGTTGGTAAGCTACGAGAGCCTTAAAAACCTGATTCAGTCTCATCGAGCAACTCAGGCCGCCTGTACTATTTTGACCGCCGTAACTAAAAATCCGACTGGCTTTGGCAGAATTGTCCGGGGCGAAGACAACCGCATTGCTACGATAGTCGAGGAGCAAGAGGCCGATACATACGAGAAGGCGATTGGAGAAATCAATGTGGGTGCCTATTGCTTTAAGGCAAAGGAACTTTTCTTGAGTCTGAAAGAGATTAAGCCCGACAATATAAAAAAGGAATATTATTTGACCGATACCATAAAGGTCTTAAGCAAAAAGAGGGCAAAAATAGAAAGCGTTTACGCCCGCGATGAAGAAGAGGCCCTGGGCGTAAATTCACGCTATGCTCTTTCGCAGGCCGGTGCTATAATAAATAAAAGGAATATAGAGAAGTTAAGTTCCGGCGAAGTAACGGTTGTCGATCCGGCCACTACCTATCTATATGCAGATCTGGAGGTTGGCCGCGATACAATTATTTATCCGCATACCGTTATTGAAGGCAAGGTAAAAATCGGCAGGGGCTGCCGCATCGGCCCCTTTGCCCATATTCGCTCGGGGACCATATTGCAGGACAATGTCCATATCGGCAATTTCGTGGAAGTGGTCCGCTCGAAAGTCGGATCGGGTTCCAAGATAAAACACCACAGCTATATCGGCGACACAATCGTAGGCAAGGACGTGAATATCGGCGCCGGCACGATTACCGCCAATTACGACGGCAAAAACAAGAATACCACTTTTATAGACGAAGGGGTATTTATCGGCGTAGGCACTATTTTGATTGCCCCGGTTAAAATAGGAAAGCGTGCAGCTACCGGAGCAGGCAGCGTAGTTATAAAAAACAGAAATGTTCCCGCCGGGGCCACGGTAGCCGGTATCCCGGCCAAGATTCTGAAGAAGAAGAGAAAAAAGAGGTGAACCATGGATAAATTGGCAGTATTTTCCGGCAGCGCCAACCCTGACTTGGCGCAGGCTATCTGTAGGTATTTAAGGGTTAAATCGGGCGATGCCCTTATAAGCAAGTTCAGCGAGGGGGAGATCCGCATTAAGATTAGCGAGAATGTGCGCGGGAAAGATGTATTTTTAATTCAGTCCACCTGCCCCCCGCCGAATGAAAATATGATGGAACTTCTGATTATGATTGATGCCTTCAAGAGGGCATCGGCCGCGCGGATTACCGCGGTTTTACCCTATTATGGCTATGCCCGCCAGGACAGAAAGGACCAGCCGCGTGTTCCGATAACGGCAAAATTAGTGGCCGACCTGATAACTGTAGCCGGGGCATCGAGGCTTTTGACAATTGACCTGCACGCCGGGCAGATTCAAGGTTTCTTCAATATCCCGGTGGATCATCTCTATGCAGTGAATGTCCTTGCGGAATATTACGAGAAATTAGGCCTGGAAAATTTAGTAATAGTCTCTCCTGATGTGGGAGGCATCAAGATGGCCCGGGCCTACGCGAAGAGATTCGGCGCGGATTTAGCGATAATCGACAAACGCAGGATTAACAGCGAAGAGACCGAGGTAATGAATATACTGGGTGAAGTAAAAGGCAAAAATGCCATTATTATCGACGATCTGGTAGCTACCGCCGGTTCATTAACAGAGGCAACCCAGGCGCTAAAGGAACAGGGCGCGGAAGATATCTATGCCGCTATTACCCATCCGGTTCTTTCCGGACCGGCGCTGGAAAGGATTGAGAATTGTGCCTTGAAAGAGCTGGTTGTCTGTGATACTATACCTGTGGGCAACTCTAAGTTCCATCCCAAAATAAAGGTGCTTTCGGTAGCCTCTTTGTTGGGTGAGGCAATTAAGAGGATTCACCGGGAAGAGTCGGTGAGCTGTTTATTTGATTAATCAAACGAGTGAAACGAGCGAAGCGAGCGAACGATGGCAGAGATAAAACTGAAGGTTAAGGCAAGGGAGGAAATAGGCAAAGAGGCTGTAAAGAAGCTCAGGCGCCAGGGCCTTGTGCCGGCAGTAGTCTATAAAGGCAAAGACTCCCTTAATATCAAGATGTCCGCTAAGGAATTCCTGGATGTAATCCATACCAAGGCCGGAGAAAACGTAATAGTCACGTTGCAGGTGGAAGACGAAAAGGGTAGCGCCAAATCTAAAAAGGCATCGCGCAGCGCCGTGATTAAGGAAATTCAATACCATCCCGTAAAGGGAGATGTCTTGCACACCGATTTTAATGAAATCTCTTTAACTGAAAGCCTGACCGTAAAGGTGCCTATCGCAGCTAAAGGCGAGGCTGAAGGCATTAAAGAAGGGGGCGTTTTAGAGCATGTTCTTTGGGAGATAGAGGTGGAATGTCTGCCCGCGCAGATTCCGGAGAGCATCCCCGTAGATGTCTCCGCCTTGAAAATCGGCGACTCAATATTGGTAAAGGACTTAAAGGTGCCTGCGGAAGTTAAGGTTCTCAGCGATCCCGAAGCAACAGTTATCTCTATGGCTGCCCCTCATGTAGAAGAGGAAGCGGAAGCAAAGCCCGAAGAAGAATTGGTTGAGCCGGAAGTCATCATGGAGAAAAAGCCTGAAGAAGAGGCGCCTGCCGGAGGCAAAGAGCCAGAGAAAGAAAAGAAGCAAAAAGAATAGAGAATAAGTGAAAGTAATTTTAGGGTTAGGTAATCCCGGCCTGCGGTATAGATTAAGCCGCCATAACTTAGGATTTTTAGTAGTAAAGACTCTTGCGCGCGCAAATAGGATAAGAATAAGACAAAGGGCCTTCAATTGCCTTTTAGGCAAAGGCACAATAGAGAATCAAGAGGTGGTTTTAGGGCTTCCTTTAACCTTTATGAATTTAAGCGGTGAGGCGGCTTGCGCAATAGCAAAACACGAAAGAGTAAACCCGGAAGACCTGTTGATAGTCTGCGACGATGTAAATTTACCTTTAGGCAAGATGCGCATCCGGCCTAAGGGTTCAGATGGCGGGCATAAAGGCTTGCGTTCAATCATAGAGGCATTGGGAAACTGCGAGTTTCCGCGTTTAAGAATAGGCGTGGCCAAGCCAGGGCAAGATAATCTTACCCGATATGTATTAGGCCGCTTCAATAAAAGAGAGAGCAAAGTTATAAACGAGACGATAGAGGAAGCTACCCGGGCAATAGAGGTTTGGCTAAAAGCAGGCGTCAAGACAGCGATGGATCAGTTTAATTAGAAAGGAAGACAAGCCGTGCAACATTATGAAGCAATGTTTATATTCCGCCCCGCACTAAATGAGCAAGAACAAAAGGGGCTTGTGGGCGAGTTGGAAAATATTTTAAAGGAAAATCAGTCCGAGATCGAAAACTCGCAGGCCTTTGGTGGCAAACGCGCTCTGGCTTACGAGATAAATAAACACAAAGAGGGGCTGTATTACCTGATAAATTTCTCTTCTTCGGCCGGCGCAGTTGTTGCTAAATTAAAAGGCGCCTGTAACATAAACGAAAATGTCTTAAGGGCCTTGATTATCAAAAGGAGGGCCAAGAATGGCTAATTTGAATCGCGTGTTTTTGATGGGCAACCTTACCCGCGACCCGGAGTTAAGATACACTCCCGGCGGCACCGCTGTAAGCAATTTAAGGCTTGCCGTAAATAGAAGGTTCAGGACCCAGAGCGGCGAGATGAAGGAAGAAACCGCCTTTGTTACCGTGGTAGCCTGGGGCAAGCAGGCGGAGACCTGCAGTCAGTTCTTAAGCAAAGGCAGGCCTGTATTTGTAGAGGGAAGGCTGCAGATGCGTTCCTGGGAAACCCCTGAAGGCCAGAAACGCAATGTCCTGGAAATAAGGGCTTCACGGATCCAGTTTTTAGGTAAACCCCAGCTATCAGAAGAAACAACACCCGTCGAACAAGTAAAAGAAAAAGAGGAATCGCTTGATGCCCTATTGCAGGATGTTGCGCCTAAGGAAAGCCCGGACAGCGAAAAAAACCCTAACCCAAACGAAACACCTTTTTAAATGAGGCCACAATTTACGGAATATAATGAACGTAAATTGTTTGGCCGAATTTACTCCGAAGCTTAACTTCAAATTATCGAAGAGAATTTGAAGTTGCTTAAGCGAGGAGTAGAGATTGGAGGTTGTCCCGATTCGTAAGACATAGCAAAATTTTCTTCGATAATTTTGCTATACTCATCGGGATTAATTCGTACAATAATTTACGTTTACTTCGTTCCGTAAATTATGTACTCATTAAGGAGATAAGAAAAAGCTAATGCCTAAGATGTTTAAGAAGAAAAAAAGGCCGCCGAGAAGACAATTCTTCAGGAAAAAGAAATGCATATTTTGTGTGGATAAGGTAAAAGAGATAGACTATAAAGATATAGTTAAATTAAGCAAATTTATCAGCGAAAGAGGCAAGATGACTCCCCGCAGAATTTCGGGAACCTGTGCCAGGCATCAGAGAAGATTATCTTCTGCGATTAAAAGGGCGCGTTTCATGGCGCTTTTGCCTTTTGTCAGGACTTAGTGAGGAGGAAGCGATGCAGGTTATCCTCAAAAAGGACATTGAAAAATTAGGCAAGGCGGGCGAGG
>CAZPGX010000001.1:49054-78473 GCA_964586605.1 uncultured Planctomycetia bacterium | reverse complement strand
GTGCATCCAGTGAGCGCAAGATATCGCTTAAGTCGGGAAGAGCGGTTTATCAGGCACTTAAAACTCAAGGCCTGGATGTTGTAGCTTTGGACATTTACAAAAAGGGGCCAGGTCCCTTTTTCTTGAAGAAGATAAAACAGGCAAAAATATCCGTTGCTTTTATCGCTTTACATGGCAGATTCGGCGAAGATGGTACAGTGCAGGGGGTGCTTGAATCGTTACGTATGCCTTATACGGGTTCAGGAGTTATGGCCAGCCATCTCTGCCTGGACAAGATTGCCTCCAGGCATATTTTTAAAGAGCACAATATCCCTGTTCCTGAATATGATATCTTGAACCGCAAGTCGTGGCAGAAGCGCCTAAAGCATTTAAGTCTTAGTTTTCCTGTAGTTGTAAAGCCCTCCAGTGAGGGTTCAAGTATCGGGATTAGTTTTGTAGATAAAGAATCTAAGTTAAGGCCGGCGATAGAGCAGGCCTTTAAGTATGGCCAGACAATTATAATCGAGAAATACATCAAAGGGAGAGAGATTACCGTGGGCATATTGGGGCAGAGGACGCTTCCTGTTGTGGAGATAGTGCCGGGAAAGAAGTTTTTTGACTTTCAGGCCAAATACGAAGAGGGAAAAAGCGACTATGTTGTCCCGGCAAAGCTCACTCAAAGAGATTACAAAAACGCTCAAGGTTTAGGCCTTTTGGCACACAGGGCCCTAGGTTGCGTAGGTTTCTCGCGGGTGGATATGATTTTAGCCAAAAGCGGCCCCGTTGTCTTAGAGGTGAACAGCATCCCGGGGCTGACCTCAATGAGCCTTCTGCCTATGGCTGCA
Source organism: uncultured Planctomycetia bacterium (assembly GCA_964586605.1). Lineage (GTDB taxonomy): Bacteria > Omnitrophota > Gorgyraeia > JAFGHF01 > JAFGHF01 > CAZPGX01. The sequence continues at coordinate 77,649 of CAZPGX010000001.1, read as the reverse complement.
AAGGCTGCAGGGATAAACTTTAATCAACTTTGCCTAAAAATTGTTCAATCAGCCTTAAAACAGAAAGGATAATTAAGATATGCCGGACTATAAAAAGTTAGTCAGAAAGAAAGTTTCTTTTAAAAATTCCAGAAAGACAAACCGTTTTAACCTTAAGCCAAAAAGAGACTTTAAGAAAATAATACCTTTTATGATATTCGGCGCACTGATTATTTGTACTTTTTTTGGCCTGCGTTCTGTTCTACTTGATTATCCCGGGCTGATAATCAGAAAGGTTTCTGTCGTAAACGAAGAAGGACGCCCGCTCTCAAACCCTAAAGACTTTTTCCGCCTGGAAGAAAAGACGAACCTATTTGGTTTTGATATGAAAAAAGTTGCCCGGGATATTAGCCTGCGCCATCCGGAACTAGCTAGCGTTTTTGTTCGCAGACAGTTTCCCGATACGCTTGTAATTGTTGCCCAGAGACGCAAGAGCATTGCTATTGTAGGAATCGAAAAAAACTATTCCGTAGATAAAGACGGTTTTATCCTGCCCTATGAATCTCAAGATAAGGATTTACCCAGGATTGTCGGAGCAGATCATCAGCAAATAGAGCTTTATGCTAAGGCCCTTTCCCCAAGATTAAAAAAGGCCTTAGAGTTGCTTGAACAATTGGAGCGCTGCGAAATCTCACCCCAATATAAAATATTAAACATTGATGTCCGGCAATACTCAAATATAATTTTTTATCTTGCCAATAGGATTGAGGTCAGAATGGGTGAGGGCGCCTTTAAAAAGAAGGCTATTCTTTTAAGCAGAATTTTAAAGCAATTAAAGACTAGTGATAGCGTGCCTAAATATATAGATATGCGTTTTGATAACCCTGTAGTTAAGCCTCGATGAAAAGAGACTTTGTTTGCGGATTAGATATAGGAGAGCATAAAAACTGCTGCACCTGCGGAATTCTTCAGCCTTCCGGGAAGATAGATATCTTGGGCAGCCAAACAGTTGCTAGTGAAGGAATAGCCGGCGGCAGGATAATAGATGAGAAGAAAGTCAGCGCCTGCATCCGGGATGTTATTAAGAGACTATGTAAAATATGCGGGATAAAAATTAGGCGAGTTTACGTAAATATTAACAGCCCCGACCTAAGGGTAAAGCAGATTGAGGAAGAAACAACTCTGAATAGAAAGGTTATTTACCTTGAGGGTTCAGGGCCTGAGGCCGTAACTGTCAGCGCCTTAATTCCTACAATAAACAGTTTTATCAGGTGTATTAAAGACGCCGGTTTAATTTTGGAGGCTCTAGTTCCTTCAGGCTGCGCCCAGGCCTTGGGGTTCTTCAGGGATTTTGAAGCGACCAGAAAAAAAACTGATCTTCTTATTGATGTCGGTGCGGGGCTGACGAAAATCAATTTATTCAAAGGCGGTTTGCTTAAGGACATAGCGATTTTGCCTCTCGGCGCACAAAGTATTACGGAAGATATTGCCGTAAAGCTCAAATTATCTTTTGATTGCGCGGAAGAAGTGAAGATAAAGTATGGCCGGGCCTATTCTAAAAATGATCCTGGCGTGGAGAGGATTATTGTTAAAGACAAACTGATTAACCGGATTATCGAACGCAGGCAGTTACATGAGGCTATTCTTCCCAAGGTAGATTTTCTTTTACACAAGACAAAGAAGGCTTTGTTAGATTATAAGGATGAGGAAATAACTGAACTTATTATTAGTGGCGGAGGCGCAATCCTGGAAGGATTCATGGAGAGGGGGCAGGAGATTTTAGAAAAGCCGCTGAAGATGGGTTTTTTATACGCACTCAACCACAGCCGCATTCAGGCGCAGAGTGTGCTTTACGCTACAAGCATAGGCTTAATTCACTACGGTTTTAAGAATAAAGGTAAAAATGTTTTTTTGGGGGGAGTGGAATCTTTTCTGCTCAAGCGCATAGCCAATCGGACAAAAGCGCTGTATCGCGAATACTTTTGATAGAGGTTTTCAGCTAAATTATTTCAATGAATGTCTGCACTACTTTGGGGTTAAAATAGATTCCGCTGTATTTCAACAATTCTTTCTTTGTCTGCTGCTTGCTCATTGCCTTCCTGTAGGGCCTGTCTGAAGTCATCGCATCATAGGCGTCTGCCACAATTAATATTTTAAGCGTAAGGGGCATTTCTTTTCCGCTAAGCCCGTCGGGATAACCCTTGCCGTTCTCCTGCTCCTGATGATGGCGCACCAGATAGGCTACCTTGGCTAAAGAGCTGATGGGTTTTAGAATATTTTCTCCGATGATTGCATGCCGCTGCATCTGGCTTTTTTCTTCCGCAGTTAAGGAAGCGGTTTTTAACAGGATTTCGTCCTTAATCCCTATTTTGCCAATGTCGTGGAGAAGCGCCGCATCTTTAAGAATAGAGATAGTTTCTTTATCTAAGTTGAATTTCTTTGCCAGCTTCACTACATCTGCGCTGACCCGCTTGGCGTGGCCGCGGCTGTAGGCATCTTTGGCCTCCACAGCCAGGGCTAAGGCAGAGATTGTTTCTACGTACGCCCTTTCTATGTCTTTATTCAGCCGGCTGTTCTCGATGGCGATAGCAGTCTGAGCGGCTAAATTCCCTAACAAGATAAGGTCGTCTTCTGCGAATTCTGAAGCCCCGATTTTATCATGTACGGAAATTGTGCCGATTAGTCTATCTTCGAATATCAGAGGAACGCAAATTATGGATTTATGGGCCAGCCCCATTTTGACTTCGCTGTCAAAACGGCGGTCCTGCTGTGTTCTGGTTATATTCTCTGCTTTTCTTTCTTTAGCTACCCAGCCAATTATCCCCGAACCCTTTTTTATTTCAACGGACTTCTGCCGCCGCGGGTCTATTCCGTAGGATACCAAAATATGCAGCCTTTCTTTTTTTAGAAGCATAATTGCTCCGGAGGCGGCTCCTAAGGCATTGGTTAAGGTTTCAATGGTTAGCGCCAGGATGCTGTCTATTTTTTCGGAAGAGGCCATAGCATTGCCGATACGCAAAAGCACGTTTTGCAATACTCTTTTAGATTCTTTGAGGTCCCTGATGTTTTTTTGTAATTCACCGGTAATCTGGTTAAAGTATTGGGCAAGTTCGTTTATTTCGTTATTTTCTTCTGTCTTGAGCTGTTTTCTGAGGTTTCCTTGAGTGATAGCGCGTGCCTCCTTAGTCAGTCTAATCATCGAAATTACGGTTTTTCTGCTAAGGATGTATCCGCAGCAGGCCGAGGAGACCATAAGCAGGATGCTCAGCTGAACATTGTCCTTTTGCAAAATCTCGGCTGCTTCGGTATGGAGGATATAAATAGTCAGAAGCAGAGGGATAACGGCCATCAATAGAATGGCAACTATGAGATTTTGCAATATCCCCCGTTTATTTAATGATTCAAAGGCTACTTTTGACATCTTTTTTTCAAATACTCCATCTTCAATATACCCTAAAGGAAAAGTTATGTCAAGTTTGTATTTTCCATTGACAGAAAAGCCCTTTTGTGTTAGATTAAGCCAGATATCGGGGGTATTTAAAATGAAGATAGGGATAATCGGCTGCGGTAATATGGGCCGGGCGCTGATTAAGGGCCTGATTGCCCAAAGGTTTACCAGCAAAAGAAACATTTTCTGTTCCGACAGGGACAAGAGAAGGCTGAACGCCGTGCGCCTTAAGTTTGGGGTCGGCGTTGTTGGTTCAAATAGCGCACTGATTAAAAAGTCCAATTTGATTATCCTGGCCGTCAAGCCTCAGGATGTTGCTGCAGTTTGCCGGGACGTAATGTTTTCTTTACAGGGCAAGGCGGTAATCTCTATTTGCGCCGGGATAACCACGAAGACACTGGAAACTCTGCTGGGAAAGGTTTCTCTGGTCAGGGTAATGCCCAATATGCCCGCGCAAATTTGCCAAGGCATATCAGTAATGACCCCAGGTAAATATGCTACTCTCAAAGATAAAAATGAGGCCAGGGCTGTTTTTTCCTGTGTGGGCGAGGTGGTAGAGGTAAAAGAAAAATTGATGGATGCGGTAACTGCTATCAGCGGCTCAGGGCCGGCCTATTTCTTTTATTGCGTAGAGAAGTTAATTGAGGCAGCAGGGCAGATGGGTATTCCTCGTCCTATCGCAGAGAAATTAGCAAGAAAGACGGTTTTGGGCAGTGCGATGCTGATAGAACAGTCGTTTAAGAAAAAAGCGCTAGAACAAATGTTAAGGAAACGGGTTACTTCTAAAGGCGGAACTACGGAAGCCGCTTTTAAGATACTTGAGAAAAAAGCATTTGGAAATATCTTGCAACAGGCTTGCTATGCCGCGGCTAAGAGGTCAAAGCAGCTGCAGAGATAGAGGGAAAAAGATGAGTAAGATTGGGATTATCGGCGGCAGCGGGCTTTATGATATAGAGGGAATAAAGAGCATAGAAAGAATCCGCCTGAAGACGCCTTTTGGCGAGCCTTCCGATGAGTTTATCCTGGGCAATTTAGAAGGTAAGGAGGTTGTCTTTTTGCCCCGTCACGGCAGGGGGCATAAGATTCTTCCCGGTGAGCTTAACTATCGGGCTAATATTTACGGGATGAAAAAGCTGGGCGTGGAGAGGATTATTTCTGTTTCTGCGGTGGGCAGCCTTAAGGAAGAAGTCAAGCCCCGGCACTTTGTGCTTGTGGACCAGTTTATTGACCGTACAAATCAGGCCCGCAAGACTACTTTTTTCGGGGAAGGTATTGTAGCGCACATAGGATTTGCCGAACCTACCTGTCCGGCATTACGGAAAATGCTTTTTGAGATTACGAAAGAATTCGGTTTGGCTGCGCACCCCAAAGGAACCTATATAAATATGGAAGGCCCGGCATTTTCTACGCGCGCAGAGTCAGGCCTTTATAAAAGCTGGGGTGTGGATGTAATCGGAATGACCAATATGGCCGAGGCCAGGCTTGCCCGAGAGGCGGAGATCTGCTATGTTAGCATGGCTATGGTTACCGATTATGATTCCTGGCACGCTGAAGAAGAGGCAGTTAATATTGATTTAATCTTGGAGAATATGCGCAAAAATGTTGAGAATGCCAAGAAAATAATAAAATCAGCCGTTAGTAAAATAGGCCAGAGGCGAGATTGTTTGTGTGCTGGCGCATTAAAGAGCACTATTGTAACCGCAGCCAAGGATATTCCTGCGCAAACCAAAAAGAAACTGGACATTATTATCGGCAAATATATAAAATAGATGAATTATAAAAATACATTAAGCTTACCTAAGACCGACTTTCCTATGCAGGCCCGCCTTAAGGAGCTGGAACCGAAAATATTACATCTTTGGCAGCAGCAGGATATCTACGCCCTGGCTAGAAAGAAATCGCGCGGGCTTCCTAAATTCATTTTGCACGACGGCCCTCCTTACGCCAATGGCGATATCCACATGGGTCATGCCTTAAATAAAATCCTTAAGGACTTTGTGGTCAAATATAAGCTGATGCGGGGATACGATCTGCCTTTTGTTCCCGGCTGGGATTGCCATGGTCTTCCCGTAGAGCTGCAGCTTTTTAAGGAGCTGGGCCTAAGGAAGGACCAGGTAGATAAGGTGGAATTCAGGAAAAAGGCCAGGACATTTGCCCTTAAGTTTGTGAACATCCAGAGAGAGCAGTTTAAGAGGCTGGGGCTAATCGCCGACTGGCAAAGGCCTTATTTGACCTTGGATTTTGCTTACGAGGCTGAGATTATCCGGGCCTTTGCCAGGCTGACCAGGGCCAAGTATATCTATCGCGGCCTCAAGCCGATTAACTGGTGTCCCAATTGTGAGACTGCGCTGGCCGAGGCAGAGGTAGAATACGAAGAGCATCGTTCTCCTTCAGTTTTCGTCAAATTCCCACTCCCAAACCCAGAAAAAGCATTAAAGAAGTTAATTCAAAATTCGAAATTCGAAAATCCCTCCTACGCCAAGGTTTCGGAGGGCAGGCGAAATTCAGTTAATTTTCTCATTTGGACCACCACCCCATGGACCTTAGTTTCCAATGTTGCTATCGCTGTCCACCCCGGCTTTAAGTATAGCCTTGTGGAGGTTTCTTCCGATCAGGGTCTCAAGCAAATCTTGATTCTGGCGAAAGATTTGGTGGATAGTGTAATGCATCAGGCGGGGGTTAAGGATTATAAAAAGATAGGCGAGGTCAAAGGCGCGGACTTGGAGAATCTGCAGGCAAGGCATCCTTTCCTGGAGCGCGATTCCCGTTTGGTATTAGCCGGCTATGTTTCCGATCGGGAAGGGACCGGTTGCGTGCACACCGCTCCCGGCCACGGACAGGAAGATTACCTCACCGGCCTGAAATATAAACTGCCGGTAGTTATGCCGGTAGATGAGAAAGGAAAGTTTGATGCAACCTGCGCGGAATTTGCTAACCTCAAGGTCTTTGATGCTAATGAATTGATTATAGAGAAGATGAAGAAAAACAACTCTCTGTTTTATGCAACAGAGACGCTGCATGCTTATCCTCACTGCTGGAGATGCAAGAGCCCTTTGATTACCAGAAGTACAAGGCAGTGGTTTATTGATGTGGAGCACAAGAAGTTAAGAAAGAAGGCATTAAAGTTAATCAGAGGCGTCCAGTGGATTCCCCCAGCCGGAGAAAACCGTATTTTCGGCATGGTCAAGACACGTCCCGATTGGTGCCTTTCCCGGCAGAGGCTCTGGGGTGTGCCCATCCCCGTCTTTTATTGTAAGAACTGTGGAAAAGAGCTTCTTAACTCTAAGGCAATGGAGCGGGTGGCCGGGATTGTTGCCGAGTGCGGCTCGGATGCCTGGTTTACCAAAAGCGCAGATGAGCTTTTAGGCGGCAAGTTCCGTTGTCCCGTTTGTAGAAAGAAGGAGTTCGTTAAAGAAAAAGATATTATTGATGTCTGGTTTGATTCCGGCATCAGCCATCAGGCGGTCCTGGCTAAAGATAAGGACCTGGAGTTTCCGGCTGCGCTTTATCTGGAAGGAAGCGACCAGCATCGCGGTTGGTTTCAGACTGCACTGCTGAGTTCAATTGCCTTGACCGGCCAGGCCCCCTACAAACAGGTAATAACCCATGGTTTTACGGTAGACGCCGAAGGCAAGAAGATGTCCAAATCCAGGGGTAATGTGATTACGCCTGAGGAGATAATGGCCAAATACGGAGCAGAGGTGTTGAGGCTTTGGGTTGCTTCTTGCGATTACGCCGACGATGTGAAGGTTTCACCTCAAAGCTTAACCAGCGCAGCCGAGGCCTACCGGAAGTTTAGAAACACCTTACGTTTTCTTTTAGGCAACATTTACGACTTTGACCTTGGCAAGAGAGTAAAATACAGCCGGCTTTACGAGATAGATAAGTGGGCCTTATCTTGCCTGATGCATCTTTTAACAGGCGTTACAGACGATTTTGAGTGCTTCCAATATTATAAGGTATATCGCAAGCTTTATAATTTTTGTGTAAATGAAATGTCCTCTTTCTATCTGGATATCTTAAAAGACAGGCTTTATACTTTTGGCAGGGAGAGCCTGTCTCGCCGTTCAGCACAGACTGTGATTTATGAGATTCTCACTTCATTGACAAAGGTCCTTGCACCCATACTTAATTTTACGGCTGAGGAGGTCTGGCAGGGCCTCTCTAAGATGAGCGCCGCCGAGCACAAAATCCCTTTTGTCATTTTGAACCGCTGGCCGGACATAGAGCGAAAATGGATTAATCCCGCCTTGGACGGGAAGATGCGCAGGTTAATCGTGATTCGTAATGTGGTGCTTAAGGCGATCGAAGATAAAAGAGAAGAAGGGGCAATCAGGGGCTCTTTAGAGGCCCGGGTGCACCTTTATGCAGCCAAAGATGAGCTTTTTAAATTTTTAAAAGAGAACTTCAATTTGTTGGCTTCGATTTTTATTGTTTCCGATGTTGCCCTGGAGCGGGTATCAAGCCTTTCTGATGAGCTCTCGCAGGCTGCGGATACTCCGTATTTAGGAATAAAGGTGGAAAGGATAGATTTCCCCAAGTGCCAGCGTTGCTGGAACTGGCGCGCTTCCGTAGGAAGGAATAGTAGTTATCCTTCATTGTGTGCAAGATGTATAGAAATAATAAAAGGGAGAAAATAAAATGAACAAAAAAGAGTTAGAGAGGTTCAAAAAAGTGCTGTTAAAGAAAAGAGAAGATGTGATTACGGAAATAAGCGACATTACTAAGGATACCTTGAGCAAGTCGCAAAGAGAGGCCTCCGGAGATCTCTCAGGGTACTCCTTTCATATGGCCGACCAGGCCTCGGATAATTACGACCGCGAGTTTTCTCTAAACCTGGCCAGTGACAACCAGAAGATAATTTACGCCATAGACGAGGCCCTGCAGAGGATAAAAGATAAGACTTACGGCAAGTGCCTTGAATGCAGTAAGGCGATTAGCCTCAAGCGGCTGCGCGCTGTTGCCTACGCAACCCTTTGCATAAGCTGCCAGAGAAAAAAAGAGTCAAAGACACCGTAATTTGCGAGATAGGAAAAATATGTCAGCATTTTTTATCGCTTTTGTGATATTGGCCGTTGACCAGTTAACCAAATTCATCGTCCTTAAGAACTTTCTTTCCGGCGAATCTCTCCCCGTAATAGAAAATATCTTCCATATCAGTCTTGTCTTTAATAGAGGTTTTGCTTTTGGCATATTTTCTAAAAAAGCAGCTTCAGCCTGGATATGGATTTACTGTTTTGCCATTGCCGTAATTGTCTTCCTTTTCTGCCAAAAGGCCCATAGGCAGCGAAAAAGCAGTCAAATTTTTCTGGCTTTAGTTTTAGGCGGGGCAATAGGCAATCTGATTGACAGGATGCGCTTTGGGCATGTGGTAGATTTCTTGGATTTTCGCATCTGGCCCGTATTTAATGTAGCCGATTCAGCTATTACTATAGGGACAATCCTATTGGTACTGCAAATACTTAGGCGCAAAAGATGCATCCCGTAATTTTCGAATTCGGTCCTTTCAAGGTTTATTCCTACGGCCTGATGGTCGCCGCAGCCTTTATTACGGCTGCATTTCTAGCCAGCCAGGAGGCTGCGCGGCAGAAAGTGCCTGCGGAAAAAATCTTCAACCTTTCAATATACCTTGTTGCGGCGGGAGTTTTAGGCGCGCGCATCCTTTATGTGCTGCAGAATTTGGAGTTTTACCTTATCTATCCTTCCGAGATTCTAATGCTGCATAAAGGAGGTTTAAGCTTTTACGGCGGGTTTATCCTGGCGGTAATTTGCGGCATCATTTTTTTAAAAAGGCAAGAGATGCCTGTTTCTGCTACCCTGGATATAATCGCTCCTTATCTGGCCCTGGCTCAGGCAATAGGAAGGATTGGCTGTTTTTTAAACGGATGTTGTTATGGCAAACCTACAAATTTACCATTTGCAGTTTATTTTCCCGGAGAAACTATAGCCCGCCACCCTGTACAAATTTATAGCTCGCTAATTTTATTGTTCATCTTTGTTATTCTTAGGCTATTTCAGGCAAAAAGGCATAAAGGGGTTTTCTCGGGCCAGGTTTTTCTTTTATATTGTTTATCTTACGGCAGCGCGCGTTTTTTCATGGAGTATTTGCGTGGTGACAACCTACATATTTTCGCAGGATTTACACTGCACCAACTTATCAGTGCAGCAGTGTTTATAATTTCATTGCTAATATGGCGGAAACGATGCAAAAATTCTCTCTTGAGGTCTCAATCGAAGATAAAGGCCTAAGGTTAGACCAATACATCATCAAAAAAATAGATATTTCCATTTCGCGTTCGCGTATTCAATCTTTGATCAATTCAGAAAATATCACTGTCAATCAAAAAGCAACTAAGGCCCATTATAAGGTTAAACAAAACGATTTGCTTCTGGTCAATATTCCGCCGCCTCCTAACCCTAGGGTTTTACCTCAAATAATTCCCCTGGACATCATTTTTGAAGATGATGATATTTTAGTAGTCAATAAGCCCGAGGGTATGGTTACCCATCCGGCCACGGGCAACTACTCCGGCACCTTGGTTAACGCATTACTGGGTTATACCTCGGCGCTATCTGCAATCAACGGGCCTTTAAGGCCGGGGATAGTGCATCGTTTGGATAAGGAAACAAGCGGGGTGATGGTTGCGGCCAAAACGGATTTTGCCCACCAGAAGTTAGCCCGGCAATTCCAGGCCCATACAATTAAGCGCAGATATGTAGCTGCAGTTAAGGGCAGGCTCGCCCATAACGAAGGGGTGATTGACCTGCCTATCGGCAGGGATATGCACAATCGCCAGAAAATGGCGGTGAATTTCTTCAAAAAATCAAGACCGGCCCTGACAAGATATAAAGTGCTTAAGCGATATCGGACGGCAACTGTTCTCGAGCTCACCCCCCATACCGGGCGCACGCACCAGTTGCGGGTTCATCTGCAGTCTCTTAATCATCCCGTTCTCGGAGATGAACGTTACGGAAAAAGTGCCGGTTTTAAACGCCTGGCCTTGCATGCGGTATTCTTGGGCTTTGAACATCCGCGCACGGGCGAATTTGTAGAATTTTGCTCTGAACTTCCCGAATCCTTTACCGCGCTGCTGGAGGGCCTAAAATAATAATTCCTGCTTGATTTTTTGGTAGGGTATGATATACTGCTGTTAATAAATAAATAATGAATTAAAAGGGGGTTTTATGGATAAGGCATTTAAAGGCGGTAGTGTCTTATGGATTAGCGTATCTGCAATCTGTTTATTCTGCGCAGTTACGCTTTTATTCTTTATGTTTCAGGAAAAGAACAGAAGAATTGAGACCGAGGAGAGATTGGTCTCTGTTGAGAAGGCCAAAAGAACTGTAGAAATAAAACTGGACCATGCCCAAATAGAGACAACCCAGCTTAAAGAGCAGGCAAGGCTCTTAGCAAGACAGGCAGAAGAGGACAAAAGGCGCGTTCAGGCTGCCCTGGCCCAGCTAGAAGGAAAGGACCTCAATATCAAAGAATTAGAAACCAGCTTGGCCAATGAGAAAAGGCAGAGGACAGACCTGGCTAATCGCCTTGCGCAGTTAAGGGAAACCTGCGACAGACTGGAAGATAGGCTGGAGGAGGCAAGACGTGGTTATGCGGACTCTTCAGGCCGCGCAGGCGTAGAGCTTAAGAGGATTGTAGTTAAGCCGAAGAAGCAATTAGAGGGAAAGGTATTAGTAGTAAACAGGGAGTTTCATTTCGTGGTTATCGACCTGGGCAGGCAGGATAAGGTAGGCCTTGGCGATGAATTCTTGGTTTATCAGCAGGCAAAAGAAATCGGAAAAGTTCAGGTAGAAAAAATTTACGATACGATGTCCACCGCAGTTATTCTCCCCGGCTCGCAAGAAGCTGCCATTCTTGAAGATACAGTTGTTAAGTCTTTCTAAATGTCCAGTATTACGGTTGAACCCAAAAGATTGCAGGGCGAAGTTATCCCGCCTGCCGACAAATCTATTTCCCATCGGGCAGTTATCATCGGCTGTTTAGCTAAAGGAAAAACAAAGGTTAAGAATCTTTCGGTTTGCGAGGACTGCCTCTCCAGCCTGGATGCCTTCAGAAAGATGGGTATTCCCATCAGTAAAGGCAAAGACTTTTTTACTATTGCGGGCCGGGGCTTAGGCGGTTTGCGCAAGCCCAGGGAGCAGCTTTACCTGGGTAATTCCGGGACCTCAATGCGCTTAATCTCAGGGGTCCTGGCCGGACAGCGTTTTGATGCTGTTCTCTCGGGCGATGCCTCGCTAAGCAGGCGGCCGATGAAAAGAATAATCGCACCCCTGACATTAATGGGGGCAAAGATTACCGGAAGAGACAGCAGTGAGTTTGCCCCTCTATCCATCCATGGCCGGTCGCTTAAAGCCATTGCTTACGATTCGCCGGTGGCCAGCGCCCAGGTAAAATCGGCCGTTCTTTTAGCCGGGCTTTACGCAGAAGGCACAACCTGCGTGCGTGAGCCGACTAAGTCCCGCGACCATACCGAAAGAATGCTCAAGCGATTTGGGGCCGATATTTCCGTAAAAAATTTAGCGGTTTCTTTGAAAGGGCGAGCTAGTTTAATCAGCCGAGACATAGAGGTGCCGGGGGATATCTCTGCTGCCGGTTTCTTTTTAGTAGGCGCATGTATTTCCAAGGATTCGCAAATAAAGATTGGGTCAGCAGGGCTTAACCCTACGCGTACGGCCTTGTTGGGCATCTTGCAGAAGATGGGAGCAGGGCTTAATATAGGTTATCAGAATAAGCAAATGGCCCAAAAAGATTATGCCGATGAAGCTAGGGGAGAGATAACTGCGCAGCACTCCGAGCTTAAAGCAGTCACTATTTTGCCTGAGCAAGTACCTGCGCTTATTGATGAGCTGCCTATTCTGATGGTAGCCGCTACTCAGGCTGAGGGTCAGACGAAGATTTGCGGGGCAGGGGAATTGCGCATCAAAGAAACCGACAGGATTAAGGCAATGGTCTCTAACCTTTCCCGCTTAGGCGCCGATATCCAAAGCGAAGATAACGATATTATTATCCGCGGGCCGGTGAAGCTGAAAGGCACTACTGTGGATAGCTTCGGGGACCATCGTATCGCGATGTGTATGGCTATCGCAGGATTAGTTGCCCGCGGGCGCACCTGCATTAAGGATGCCGACTGCGTCAACGTCTCCTTCCCCGGCTTCTTTGAGCAACTCTCGCGCCTGATGCGCTAAACAGACAAAGACAGAAAGCCAACCATAGTGAAAATAGTAACCGAAGTGTTAACGCTAGATGAGCTTAGACAGATGGCTCTTGCTACATTTGGAAATATAGTAAAAGCCGTTGTTGATGTTGATAAAGAGCTTATCGCAGTTGATGCCGAACTTCATTCTGATTTAGAGGCATTGCTTCTTGAGGATGGCTCAAAACAGAAAAGTCTTTGGGGAATCAACTTTTATCCGGATGCACAAGGGGATGACTTTATTGAATTTGATTCCATGATTAATATGCGTCCGTCTCAAGGTAATAGAACACGAAGCATAGAAAATGGAGAACTATCTAAAAAAATTATTGAAATTGTTGCCAAAAGGATTAAGCGATGACTTATCAACACAAGGCCCTTGCCTCAGGACGCTGGAATCAACTTTCGCTTCTTGAGCAAATGGCAAATATTGGCAGTGAGGTGGAACGCGCTCTTAAATGGCGGGCGAAGCATAATAGGGCCTACTCTCAAAAGGCTTTTGAGCGTGCTCTTGAATTGATGGATTTGAGCTTGGACTGCACCACGGGTTTCACTCGACTTAAAGAGCTCGCCCGTTTGCGAGAAGCAATCGTAGATTACTTTTTTGGAACGAATCAATACGGTTCCGATGAGACATTGTGGAGAAAATATTTTCTCTGCTTTACCTACGCCGCCCGTAAGAATTATTGAAAAGTGAAAAGGGGCCAGGCCCCTTTTGCAGCTTAAATCCTTGACAAGGGAGTTTAGGTCTGGTATTATTTTAGGATAACAAGAGGAGAGGTAAAATTAATGAATATCTTATTGCAAATCTGGAAGCAGTTAATCAAGGCGTTTAATTATGTAATGGGGCTTTTTTCCAATGATATGGGCATTGATTTGGGCACGGCCACAACGCTGGTTTTTGTTAAAGGCGAAGGAGTTGTGCTTTGTGAGCCTTCTGTGGTGGCTATCCAGAAGACCACCTCAAAGGTCCTGGCGGTAGGCGAGGAGGCCAAGAGGATGCTTGGGCGCACACCCGGAAGCATCGTGGCTATCCGGCCGATGAAAGACGGAGTGATTGCTGATTTTGAGGTAACCGAGAGCATGCTGCGTTATTTTATTAAAAAGGTGCATCACCGCAGAGTGCTGGTACGCCCGCGGATGATTATCGCTATCCCTTCGGGGATTACCGAGGTAGAAAAGCGCGCGGTCAAGGATTCCGCAGAGCATGCCGGGGCGCGTGAGGTATTTTTAGTGGAAGAACCTATTGCCGCAGCCGTAGGCGTAGGCCTTCCCATTCAGGAGCCGGCGGGAAACATGATTATTGATATCGGCGGCGGCACAACCGAGATGGCGGTAATCTCTTTGGCCGGCATCGTCTTTTCCAAATGCATCAGAATCGGCGGCGATGAGATGGATGAGGCGATTATCGAACACCTGAAGAAGACCTACAATTTAATGATTGGCGAAAGGACCGCCGAGGAGATTAAAATCAAAATCGGCTCGGCCTATCCTTTAGACGAAGAACTGACCATGGAGGTCAGGGGAAGGGACCTGGTCGCGGGTTTACCTAAAGTAATTACGATTTCTTCCGAGGAGGTAAGAGAGGCCCTGACCGGCCCGATTAGCGCCATCGTGGAGGCAGCCAGGATTACCCTGGAGAGAACGCCTCCTGAGCTTTCTGCAGATTTGATTGAGCGGGGGGTAGTCTTAGCCGGCGGAGGTTCGCTCTTGCGTGGGATTAATAAGTTGCTAAGCGAAGAGACGGGCCTTCCTGTGCATATAGCCGAAGACCCGATAACTTCCGTAGCCTTAGGGACAGGCAAGGTCTTAGATGAGATACATTATCTCAAACGGCTCCTTGTTCCCACAAGGGTGGAGATGTGAGATTTAAGTGGTTAACGGTATTTCTTCTTGTAGTCTGCTGTATTTTTCTTTCCAGATATATTAGGCCTGCCCTAACGACCCCGCTCTCCCCATCTTTTAAGCTTTGCGAAGGTTTCTCTGCCAACGCCAGGTACCTGTTGAACTTCCAGGACTTAACCTCCGAAAATAAAAAGCTAAAAGGCCAAATTGACAGCTTAACCGGAGAATTAATCCGTTTAGAAGAGGCTGCCCGGGAAAACGAACGCCTGCGCAGCCTTCTTTCTTTTCCCCAAGAGGCCTCTTACAAAACAAGGGCAGCCCTGCTTATCGGCAAGGATTCTTCCAACTGGACGAAAACCGTGTTGCTCAACAAAGGTGCATCCAGCGGCATAAAAGAAGGACTGGTTGTTACCTCAGGCCCGAATTTGGTGGGTAGAATTATCGAAGCTGCCCCCTTTGCAAGCAGGGCCAGCCTGCTTATTGATTTTAATTCCAAGATCCCGGCCAAAATCAGGCATAGCCGTGAAGAAGGGATCGTCTTTGGCGATTTCTACAGAGGTAAAAGCATCTCTAAGATGAAATATCTTCAGGAAGTAGAAATAGGGGATGAGGTAATTTCTTCGGGGCTGGGAGGAGTCTATCCTAAGGGCCTTTTAATCGGGAAGGTCATTAGAGTAGAAGAAGAAAAAAACAGACTATATAAGGTAGCCGAGATTCGGCCGGCAGTTGATTTCTCAAGGCTGGAAGAAGTTACGGTTATCATCGAACAATGAACTGGGTTATGAATTCACGAAACTTACTAATTTTGCTGCTAATTATATTATTTACAGTTTTACAATGCACGGCGCTTAACTATATCCGCATCCTGGGGGCAAAACCCGACCTTTTGCTGATTCTGATAGTTTTTTCTAGCTTCAATTTAAATCCCCTTTATGGGTTGGGCGTAGGCGCGCTTTGCGGTTTGTTTAGCGAAGCAACTTCCGGCATTCCTTCAGGCCTTGCGGTTTTAGCATACTCCGCGGGAGGGTTAATCCTGGGTTATATCGGCAGATGGGTGTATAATCCGACACTTTTTGGAGAAATGTGCCTGACTTTTGTTTCTGCCCTGGGCGTCTACTTGTTTTTCTTCTTCCTTTTGCAAACCATCAATATGACTTTGCCCTTTTTAAATGCGTTCGTTTCTATTATTCTGCCTGCCTCTTTTTATACTGCTTGCGTTGCCCCTGCTTTATTCCGCTTTTTAAGAATAATTTTACCGGTAAGATAAGGTTTCTATGCGCCTGAGAGTATTAAAAAGATTAATTTTTGCCTTTTTCCTTTTTCTCGCCCTGGCCCTGGTTTACAATCAGATTTTCAAAGGGGCCTATTATCTGCGCTTAAGCCAGGATAACAGAATCAAGCTTATCCGGCTTGCTCCTTCCCGGGGGTTGATTTACGACCGCCGGAGAGAGATAATTGCCGGTACAAGATTAATGTTTAACGCGGCAATATTGCCTCAGGAGGTAGAGGACATCCAGCAGGCCCTGGCAAAGGTAAGCCCTATCGTAGAGATTTCTAAGGATAAACTCTCCCGCCAATATAAGAGAAATTTCTTTACCCCTTTTCTTCCGGTTGTGGTTGCCCATGATATTCCCAAAGAAACAGCCATAGCCTTAGAATGTAGAGAAGATGAGATTCCGGGACTGGTTATACAGACCGAGTCTCTCAGGGATTATCCGCAGGGAGAGAACGCCGGCCATATCCTCGGCTATCTGGGCAGTGTAAGGGAAGAGGAGTTAGGGCCTTTGCAAGCCTACGGTTTGCGCATCAGGGATCTGGTAGGCCGAGGCGGTCTGGAAGAGGAGTTCGACTATTATTTAAGAGGCCAGCCGGGAGGGATGCAGGTTGAGGTAAATAATCGCGGCCACAAGGTCGGGGTCCTGGGTAAAAGGCCTCCTCTAAAGGGCGGAGATATCCAGTTAACTATTGATATGCAGCTGCAGAACTTTGTTAGCGGCTTATTGAAGGACAAAAAAGGCAGCTGTATAGTACTTAACCCGCAAAACGGCGAGATTTTGACTATGGTAAGCAAACCGGGTTTTGACCCCAACCTGTTCATTGCCGCCCTTAACGGAAAATCGCAGGCCTCTCAAAAAATAGAGAAACTGCTCCATTCCAGAGAGGCGCCTTTGCTTAATCGGGCTATCAGCGGGGTTTATCCTCCCGGTTCAATCTTTAAGATTGCCGTAGCCGCCGCTGCCTTAGAGACCGGTAAAATTACTCCCCGGACACAATTTAACTGCACGGGGAGTTTCAATGTGGGTAACCGTGAGTTCCTTTGCTGGAATCTGGATGGCCACGGTAGCCAGGATATCTATTCAGGGCTGGCCCATTCCTGCAATGTCTTCTTTTATAATCTGGGGCTTGCCCTTGGGCCGGATGAGATTTCCTTTTTTGCCCGTAAATTCGGACTGGGTTCGCCCACAGGCGTAGATTTACCTTATGAGTCAGCTGGTCTGGTTCCTTCCAAGTCCTGGAAGCTAAAGACTCACAAAGAAAGGTGGTATGACGGAGAGACGGCTAATTTTTCTATCGGGCAGGGCTACCTTTTAACCACTCCCTTGCAGATGGCCAGGTTAGTGGCTGTGGTAGCTAACGGGGGCTATCTGGTAAAGCCTCATCTAGTAAAAAAGGCAGGCAAGGGCTCTTTGTCTTTTTCAAGGCAGAATTTGGATTTAAACAAAGAGACCTTGGGGGTAATTAAAGAGGGTATGCGCCAGGTTGTTCAGAATGAAGGGGGAACCGGCCACAATGCCAGGATTGGCGGGGTGCAGTGGGCAGCCAAGACCGGGACCGCTCAAACAGCCAGGTGGGCATCTCATGGCTGGTTTGCGGGCTTCTATCCGCTCCAAGAGCCGCAGGTCCTGGTGCTTGTGTTTTTAGAATACGGCGGAAGCGGAGGGCAGGTTCCGGCAATGATTGCCAAAAAAATTATAGAGTACATTAGAAAAAATAATCTCAATGTCAAATAACAAAATGACAAATGTCAAAACAGAGATTTGTTATTTTTAAAAACTATGTTTAATTATAAAATTTGGAAAAAATTGGATCTAGTGTTGTTTTTGACCGTTGTCTTGATTTTTGGCATCGGCCTTAGCTTTCTATACAGCGCAACCTATCAGTATTCTTCCATGCAGGGCGCTTTTTATCTGCACAATTTTCTCCTCAGGCAAATTATCTGGTTTGCCTTAGGGCTTTTAATCGGGGCAATCATAATAAAGGTGCATTATCAGAAGTGGCTCGAGCTGGCTTATCCTCTCTACGGGCTAAGCCTTATTCTTTTGGCTATGGTTTTGTGTTTGGGCCAGGTGAGATTTGGCGCGCAAAGATGGATTTCTTTTGGTAGCCTGACTTTTCAGCCTTCCGAATTCAGCAAGCTGGTAATCATCTTAACCCTGGCGCGCTACCTGGGACAAAGAAAAGCTTCTTCCAGCCAGGGCAAGGTTTTAGCTGCTTCATTCTCGCTGGTTTTGCTGCCTTTTATTTTGATTGTCAAACAACCCGATTTAGGAACTGCCCTGACTTTAATTGCGGTTGTTCTGGTTGTGGTTTATGCCTGGGGGGCGCGGTTGTGGACGCTGGCTTTAATCTTTGCGGCCTGCGCATTGTCTTCACCCTTTTTATGGCAGATGCTTAAGGATTACCAGAAAAGAAGAATTTTAGTCTTTATCAATCCCGATATGGACCCTTTAGGCGCCGGCTATACGATAATCCAATCTAAGATTGCCATCGGCTCAGGGGGAGTTTGGGGCAAAGGGTGGCTGGCAGGGACACAAAACCAGTTAAACTTTTTACCGGAGCGCCATACAGATTTCATCTTTTCGGTGGTCGGGGAGGAGTGGGGCGTTATAGGCGCAATATTTCTTTTAATCCTCTACCTTGTCCTGTTTTGGCGCGCTTTTTCTATTGCCCAGGGCAGTTCCAATCTTTCCGGCAGGCTGCTTGCCTGTGGGATAATCGCTTTACTCGGCTTTCAGATAGTGATAAATATAGCAATGACCATGGGGTTTGTGCCTGTAGTGGGCCTGCCGCTTCCTTTAATAAGCTACGGCGGCTCATCATTACTGACCACCATGATTTCCATAGCCCTGCTCCTAAATATAGGGATGCGCAGTTAGGGGCCTGCCCCCTTTTGTTGTCAAAAAGCACATTTGCACAAATGTTAACTTGACAAGCATTACTTCTTGTGCTATACTCTTTGTTGTAAAAAACAACTTAAGTTCCCTTTGAAAGGAGCGGAGAAAATGATTAAGAGACCAGGCGGTTCCAACGGGGATGCCCACCGGGTAATCACTTTTCTTACCCGAGATGAGCTTGACTTTTTGGATAAGGTTGGGAAAGATGCCCTGTTTAGCGCAGGGACGAAGCTCTCCAGGAGCAAGATTATCTCTGCGCTGGTTAATGTTATCCGAAAGTTAGGCGTTGATGGCTGTGGCTTGAACTCCAAAAAGGCACTGGAAAACAGGGTTATCAAAGCGATGAAGAGCGTATTTAAAAAGAAAGGAGAACAAAATGGCTCAGTTCTTTAAGGCTTTATCCCTGGCTCCGCAGGGGATAAGGTCCAAGCTAATCGTGGCTTTTGCCCTGATGTCCCTGCTCCCGATATTTGTCTTCGGATATTTGGCTTTCTATTATATCTTTCCCACAGTGAACACCTTTGGGGAGGTTTTCCTGATTTTTGTGATTACTGTTATTATTATGCTCTTGGGATTTTGCCTGGCCAGGAACATCATCTATCCCATCGCGGAGATTGCCGCGCGCGCCAAAGGGATTGCCGAAGGAAGGCTGGATGAGCGATTAGAGATAAAACAAGAGGACGAAATCGGCGAACTGGGTAATTCCTTAAATTACCTTTCCACAAGACTCAAAGAAAATATGACCGAACTCCATTCTTACGGGGAGAAGATTAAGCAGATAAACATGGAAATAAACAAGAAGGTTTTTGCGCTTTCTGCGCTTCTTCAGATCGGTAATCTGATTACGGCCAGCGCCAATCTGGATGAAATTTTTAATTTAATCGTAGAAAAACTCGCTCAGTTGGATACAAACGGCATAGCCTTTTTGCTCCTTCCGGAAAAAGGCAAAGATACCTTAACGATGCGTGCCCAGGTAAACATAACGAATGAGCGAGCGGGCAGCTACGAGGTTAAAATCGGCCAGGGCCTCTTAGGAACGGCAGCCAAAGAGGCCCAGCCCTTAATTATAGATGCGCAGCGAAGGCCTAAGGCTACTGAGGAAACCCCGCAGGGCCCTTTACAAGTAAAAAACTTAGCAGCCCTGCCGGTTATTTCTTCCGGCAAGGCAATAGGTATCTTAGGAATAGGAAATAATTTAGAAAACCTTGCCTTTTCCGACGATGAGGTAGAGTTGATCGGGGTGTTTGCCAAACAGGTGGCTATAGCCATAGAGAATGATGTTTTGCTGCGCAAGACAGAAAAGCTGACTGTGCAGGATGAGCTTACCGGCCTTTACAACAAAAGCTACATCCGCAGCCGCTTAGATGAAGAAATCAAAAGGGCCATTTCCTATCAGAGGCCCTGCTCATTTATTATTTTTGAAATCGGGAACCTCAGGCAATACCGCAATCTTTTAGGAGAGGCAATCTTCGGGAAAACCCTGAAGAAAATAGCCCAGGCTTTAAAGGAAGGCACAACCGAGATTGATAAGGTGGCCCGTTTCAGCGACGATCAATTTGCCCTGGTGTTGCCTGAGAAGAATAGGCGGCAGGCCTCAGGGGTCATGGAAGACCTGGAAGAAAAAATAGGGAAATTTGCCGCAAGCCAGAATAACGTTAAAGCTGTTGTGCCCCTTGTAATCAGCGCAGGCCTCAGCGCTACGCCTATAGACGGAACGAGCGCAACAGAATTGATTAATAGGGCCTTAAGGGGTATAAAAAAGACCGAAAATCAAAAATAAAAAAGAAAGAGTTGCCTACAAGCGAACCGCAGGACCTGGAAAGGTTGTTTAAAAGATAAGAAAAGGCGGTAAAGATGCCTATACGAGGCATGGAAGATAAAAGAGAACAGGATGAACAAAAGCTAAGAGAGCTCGCCTATATGGATGAGCTTACTAATCTTTATAACCGGCGCTATCTTTATCAGTCTCTTCCCACTGAATTAAAGAATGCGCGGCAGGCAGGCAGGGAACTGTGCCTGTTTATGATGGACGTAGACAAATTTAAGGAGATTAACGACACCTATGGCCATCTCTGCGGCGACAAGGTGCTTAGGCAAATTGCCGAAGTCTTACGCAGGAATTCTCGCGAAGGGGATACGGTAGTCAGGTATGCCGGCGATGAATTCCTTGCTATTCTCCCCGGCGCAGAAGAATCTGCCGCAGTTAATGTCGCCGAAAGGATTATTAAAGAGGTAGACCAGACCAGTTTTCGGGAAGACGAAGGTGCAGGTCAAATCCATCTAACCATAAGCATCGGCCTTGCCTTTTTTCCCGGGGACGCCAAGGATCCGGAACGGCTTATTTACCAGGCAGACCGGGCCCTGTATACCTCCAAACGCAGCGGGCGAAATCGTATCTCTGTCACCAAGGATGTTACAGAAGAGGTCTTAGGTGAAACAAAGCTTCGGGAGCTCTTTCCCTGTCCGCAGCTAATTGGCCGCTCAAATCAGATAAAGGGCCTCAATGACCTTCTGGAAGAGACAGAAAAGGGAGGCAGCAACTTTGTCCTGGTTGGCGGTGAAAAGGGTATCGGAAAAAGCCGGCTAATCGAGGAACTTAAAAAACAGGCCCAAGCCAAAGGCATAACCAGTATCAGCGCTACTTGTTCGCCGGAAATAAGCAATCAGCCCTATCAGATTGTTATTAAGGCCATGGATAATCTATTTAGTTCCCTGGGCCCTGAAGTACGCGAATTTGTTCGTTCTTTACCGCAAGCGCAGGCAGTGCAGTTAGCAAATTATGTCCCTATACTTAAGCAGTTTCTGCCCGAAGGCGTTAAGCCGGCTAAGACTTCTTCGGCTAAACAGGAGCAGATAGACCTTTTTAAGGGGATATCTCAGAGCCTGGTTTATATCGTTAAGAGGAATACCCTGCTTTTACTTATTGATGACTTCCATTGGATAGATAAAGGGGCCCTGCAATTGTTTAACTATATAGTTAAGACATTGGGCGGCATTCCTATTCTTATTGTGGGCGCATACCGGCCGGAGGAATTTGACAAACGAGGCGGCGATCCGTCGCTGAAAGAACTGCTGCAGCAGATGAAGCAGGCTGAGCTGGTGAATGAGATTAATCTGGAGGCCTTAAAAAAGGCAGAGGTCCAGCAGATGATTACCGCGGTTTTTGCGGGACTTCAGGTTAGCCCTAAATTTGTGGACATTGTTTATGATGTCAGCGCCGGCAATCCTTTATTTATAGAGGAGGTATTAAGGTCCTTGGTTGATAAAGGTTTTGTTTTTTATCAAGACAAGAGATGGCAGAGCAGGGAAATTAGCGAGGCCGGCATTCCTCCTTTCTTAAAAGGAGCGATTCAAAAAAGGGTAGCCTTGCTTGACGAAGAAACAAGGCCGGTAATTTCTGCGGCAGCGGTAATAGGCGAGGCCTTTGATTTTGATATTCTTTGCCAGCTCCTTAATAAGGATCCGGGCTATGTTTGGGAGATAATAGATAGGGCAGCCAAAGAGCACTTAATAATGCCGGAGAGCCATTTTGAAACGGATAAATTGAAGTTTAATAGCGGGATTATCCGCGATGTCATTTATACAGAACTTGATTCGCGGCAGAAGCAGGATTTGCACAGAAGGCTTGCCTTGATTGAGGAAAAATTACATAAAGACAACATTGATTCCGCAGCCGGGAGCCTTGGTTATCACTTTAGCAAAGCCCAGGACAAAGAAAAGGCTGCGCTCTATGGCAATATGCTTCTGGAAAAGGCCAGGCATATGCCTACCTACGATGATGTGTTTAGCTATATTCAGCAGGCCCTGATAGAGAAGGTAGAAAAGATTGTTGTCTCTTTGAGCGCCGCGAGCATGAAATTGGTCCCTGCGGCAGTTCAGTCTTTGCACTTGGCTGCACAGAATATGCGCCTTTATCCTCTTCAGAGCGCGGTCAGAAAAGGATTTATTGACCAGGCATATAAGCACCTTAATGATATTTTAGAGAAGGACAGCACGCTGATTATCGCCGTTACAGAAAAAGAAAACAGGCTGCTGGCTAACGGAGAAGAGATAGGCGATAAGGGATTTCGAGACGCCAGGGCGGCTTATTTCGTAAGCCTGATGAACAACCATAGAATAAAGACAATTGGTTTTAAAAGAGGCTTAAGCAGGGATGAGGTTTCTGTTGTTTTAGAGGGCTTAAGCCGGGGCTTTGACGACCTTGTCACCGAGAGGGGATTTTCCGGTTTCTTGCACAAAGGCGGGGTTGTCCATGTCAGCGTCAATGAGGTTCGCTATGCCCAGACCGGCCAGCTGAGCAAACAAAAGAGCAAGCTTGAAGAGGCGATGTTCGTTGACTACCTTATCGGCAAGGTTTCTAATTTAGAGGGAAGTAACAGCGATTTTGCTGTTGAGGTTGCCAGCGACCCTGAGAGACTTGCCGAGGCTTTAACCAAGGTAGCCGAACGGGCTAAGGCAGAAGCGGGTAAAGACAAGACGCAGCGCCAGGCCAATATCATTGCCCAGAGTTTACAAAAATTAAGCAAGCTAAGCCGGGTCAGGGGTGTCTCAGGGCAATACCACAAAAACATCAGCAAGGCAATGATGCGCCTGGATTACAAACTGCGTTCTCGGGTAATGGCAGAGCAGATTGAGGCAGATGAGGCTGCTATTGAAGAGGTTGCCTCCAAAGGCACAATTAAAAATGTTGTTAGCGAGCTTTCGGATGAGCAAATTATAGAAAGGATTATAAAAGAGCTGTCTCAATCGCGGGACAATTTAGTTAATCTGCGCAATTTGATCAACAAACTTCTCCCTGATCCAGAGCGCAGGCAAAAGGTGCTTCCTGAGCTTAAGGCTAAAATCTCTGAAAAAGAAATCAGCGAAGAGGAGCTTTCTTATATCTTAGGCCAGCCCTTGTGGCAGGGCCTCTCTGTAAAAGATAAGGCGCAGCGGCTAATAAAGATTACCCCCCAGATTTATCTGAGATTACAAAAAGAGCTCTCCGGGCAGATAGATAAACTAGTCTTGGAACTTTTAGAGAGCGACTGCTATAATGAGGCAAGCGAAGTTCTAGATAAACTACTTAAACAATCGCAGAATACGTCTAAAGAAGTCCGCGCCGCAACCATTGGCGAGATTGATCGAATCAGCCAAGACCTGATTGCCAGGAAGAAGTATTTCTTATTAGAAAAGGTTGTCAGTGCTCTGGTTGAAGGCCTGGACAAAGAAAAAGAACCCGAAATCTATTCCGCAATTGTTCAGCTGCTGGCAGACAATTGCGCTAAATTGATCAAAAAAGAAAGCCTTATCCAGGCCACAGGGATATTAAAAGAGTTTAATTTGCGTTTAAATAAGACAAGTAAGCTCTCCAATGCCCGGAGGCAGACAATAAAAGAGGCCAAGGCTAAAACGTTTGCCATGCCTTCGCTGCTTAAGTGGTTAGCGGAGTTATTAGAGGCGAAGGTTGAACGCCACGAGGACTTCTACGAACTCTCCGGTCTTATCGGCGAAATAGGCGCGCCGGCAATTGAGCCGTTATTCGCTTTAGCGGCTTCCCAGGATCGATACGCCGATCCATTCAGGACCTACTCTATGCGTTGGAGCATAGGCAGGGTCTTAAAAGGCGTGGGCGATGAAGCCGCCTTCTACTTTAAGGATAAGCTTGCGGATAAGAACGGAGAATCAATCAAGATTGCCCTGGAACTGCTGGGGCATATTCGGAATACAAAGGCGGTAGCATACTTAGGGCCTTTGCTTAAAAGTAAACAGTTAAACCTGCGCAAGGAAGTTATCGCTACCCTGGGTAAAATCGGCGGCAAAGAAGCAATAGAATTGTTATCGGGCTCTCTTAAGGACAGGAATAGCCAGACTCGCCTGGCCGTTATCCGGGCCTTGGCCAACACAACAGATCCGCAGGTATTGCCGCTGCTTAAGCCATTATTAAAGGAAAGGCAGTTTTCCGACGAAGTAAAAAGGATTATCCAGCGAATAGAAGAGAAGAGCTAAGCCAAAAGGGAGATAAAAAGCATGAGCGCTTTCAGGCGTCAACTAAAGGAACATCTTGGGCAGGTCTTGATTCAAAGAAGAGTAATTACTCCCGAACAGCTAAGCCAGGCCCTCCGGGCTCAACAGGAACAGGGAGGGCTTTTAGGAGAGGTCCTGACAAAGCTCGGTTTTACTACAGAAGAAGATATAGTCCAGGCCCTGGCCATACAGCATGACTTCCCTTATTTGCCTCTGGCAAATTATGACATTGATTCCGAAATCCTAAAGCTGATTCCCGAAAAGGTAGTCCGCCAGCACAGCGTTTTGCCGGTAGATAAAATGGGCGACATCTTAACCCTGGTAATGGCCGACCCTTTAGACAGCCAGGCAATTGAAGAGATTCAGAGGCTTACTAAATGCAAGACGGAGATTTTTGTCTCTACTTATACGGAACTAAGGGTAGCCATCGAGCGCTTCTATGGCTGCGAAAAACCTTTAGAGAATAAGGAACCTTAAAAATGGTTAGATTAGTCAAGTCACTTAAAGAACGGTTGGTTAATATTCTTACAGAGAATAAGATTCTCACTCCCGATCAGCTAAATAAGGCCCTAGAGGTCCAGAGGCGAGAGGGGGGAAGATTAAGCAATATTTTAGTATCCCTGGAATTCGTTAAAGAGAAGGACCTGATGCTGGCTTTAAGCAAAAGCCTGAATATCCCTCCGATAAATCTAAGTAAATTAAACATCAAGCCGGAGGTGGTCAAGACAATCCCCGAACATGTGGCCAGGCATTATCAATTAATCCCTATCTCCAGGATCGGCGACAATCTGACCGTTGCCGTAAGTGACCCTTTAAATATCTTTGCCCTGGATGATATCCGCGCCTTGACTAACTATAAGGTAAAGTCGGTCTTGAGCACCGAGGACGACATTAAAGAGGCCATCCACCGGTATTATTCCAAAAAGGCCGAAGAGATTGTCAGGGATGTGATTGAAAACAAGGCCTTGAAAGTGGAAATGGTTGAGGAAGAGAAAAAAGAGCTCAACACCAAGAGGCTGCTGGAGATGATCAATGAGGCGCCGGTGGTCAAGATTACCAACATGCTTTTGCGGGAAGGCGTCCAGCGCAAGGCCAGCGATATTTTTGTTGAACCTTTGGAAAAGACTATGCAGGTGCGCTATCGCGTAGACGGGGTGTTGGAGATGGGAGAATCTCCGCCAAAACGGATGCACGATGCAATCGTTACCCGAATAAAGGTGATGTCCAAGCTCAATATTTCCGAACACAGGCTGCCGCAGGACGGCAGGTTCAAGATTAAGCTTCCCGAAAAAGAAGTAGATTTTCGCGTATCGGTACTTCCTTCAAGCTTTGGCGAAAAACTGGCTTTGCGCATCCTGGATAAGAGCGCATTGCTTTTAGATGTGGAGAAACTGGGCCTGGAAGAACAGTCCCTAAAGGTTTTGAAGGAATGCGCTATTCGGCCGCACGGAATGATCCTGGTTTGCGGGCCCACCGGCTGCGGCAAGACCACCACCCTCTATTCTGTACTTAAATGTGTGGATTCGCCGGAGAAAAACCTGGTTACCGTAGAAGACCCGGTGGAATACCAGATGGATGGCATAAATCAGGTTAGCGCTTTGCCGGAGATTGGTTTGACTTTTGCCGCGGCCCTACGTTCAATTTTACGCCAGGACCCCGATATAATTATGGTGGGGGAGATTCGCGACTTTGAAACGGTAGACATCGCCATTAAGGCAGCGCTTACCGGCCACCTGGTGCTAAGCACGCTGCACACTACCGATGCGGCGGGGTCTGTGGTGCGCCTGGTCAATATGGGGGTTGAACCTTTTTTAATTACTGCTTCGACCCTGATGGTGGGAGCGCAGAGGTTAATCAGGCTGCTTTGCCCTGTTTGCAAAGAGGCCTATTCAGTAACGGTTGAGTTAAAAGCGAAATTGGCCCTAAAGGGAGCTAAGGAGTTAACCTTCTACCGCCCGAAGGGATGCCCAAAGTGCAATAATACCGGATACGCAGGACGGATAGCAATTATGGAGGCCTTAAAGCTCACCCCCGGAATAAAAGAACTGATTTTACAAAAAGTGCCTGAGATGAAGCTTAAAAATGCCGCTCGTTCTGAGGGGATGCGCACCTTGCGCGAGAACGGCCTGGCCAAGGCAATAAAGGGCATAACTTCATTAGAGGAGATATTGCGAGTTACTGCTCCGGATGAGGAGTTGGTCTGAGCGTCTAAGGAGAGAGAAGAGCGATGGTAAAATTAATTGTGCTGAAGAAGAAACTTAATGAGCTGCTTCTTGAGAAAAAACTAATCAGCGAAAAGGACTTAAAGCGCGCCGTGGGCCTGCAGAAGCAAAGAGGCGGCCAGCTAAGCAAGATCCTGGTTGAGGAAAAGCTCATTTCCCAGAAGGAGCTGATGCTTCTTTTAGGCAGGCAATTAAATATCCCGCCGATAAATCTGACAAAATATAAAGTGGACCCCGGGGTGGCTCAATTAATCCCTGAGCGTGTAGCGCGCCATTACCTGGTAATGCCGGTTTCCAGGATTAAGAATATACTCAGCGTAGCCATGGTTGATCCCTTGAATATCTTTGCCCTGGATGATATAAAAGCCCTTACCCGCAGGGAGGTCCAAACAATGCTCGCCACTAAGGATGATATGCTTGCGGCTATTGAGAAATATTATGGGGCTAAAAAACTGGATATGGCCGAGATAGTCAAAAGGGCCGA
This sequence comes from uncultured Planctomycetia bacterium, assembly GCA_964586605.1. Classification (GTDB taxonomy): domain Bacteria; phylum Omnitrophota; class Gorgyraeia; order JAFGHF01; family JAFGHF01; genus CAZPGX01. The sequence goes on along the minus strand of CAZPGX010000001.1, from coordinate 50,278 downwards.
AAGCGCCGTTGGCGCAGAGAAGGCTAAGGAGATAGGGCTTGCCGATGTTGCTGAACTGACCAGGGCCAGCCAAGAAGCACCGATAATAAAACTGGTGGATGTGATTATTGATGAGGCCCTGAAGAAACGTGCCAGCGATATCCATCTGGAGCCCTGTATCGACCGGGTGCGCATACGCTACCGCATAGACGGGATACTGCATGAGTTTTTCAGCGTGCCAAAAAAGATTCAGAATGCCTTGCTTACCAGGCTGAAGATTATGTCTACTCTGGACATTACCCAGAGGCGTGTCCCCCAGGACGGCCGATTCAAGGTTAAGGCAGAGGAAAAGGAGATAGACTTTCGTGTTTCGGTCTTGCCTACGGCATTTGGCGGCAAGGTCGTTTTAAGGGCCCTGGATAAGTCCAATCTATCCATCGGGCTTGAGAAGCTGGGATTTTTAGCGGGGTCGCTGGCGGCCTTTAAGGAGGCCATTGCCAAGCCCTACGGGATGATTCTTCTAACCGGCCCTACCGGCTGCGGAAAATCAACCACTCTTTATTCTATTCTTAATCAATTGAATACTACGGATAAAAACCTGGTTACGATAGAGGACCCCGTAGAGTACCAGATTGAACGGATTACCCAGATTCAGATAAAACCCGAGATTGGCCTGACCTTTGCCAGTGGTTTGCGCTCGGTATTAAGGCAAAGCCCCGATGTAATTATGGTGGGGGAGATTCGGGACGGAGAGACCGCAGATATTGCGATTAAGGCAGCCTTGACCGGAGAGCTGGTTTTGAGTACATTGCACACGAATGACGCTGCTTCCGCTATTACCAGGTTAATTGATATGCAAGTGGAGCCGTTCCTGATTGCTTCTTCGATAATCCTGATCGCCGCGCAGCGGCTTTGCCGCAAAATATGCCCTAACTGTAAAGAGCCATATAAAGTGCCGCAGGAGGTCCTGGATAAGCTAGAGCTGCAGGTGGAAAAAGGGACTACCTTTTATCATGGAAGAGGCTGTGCCAGATGCAATCATATGGGCTATCGCGGCCGTTTGGGCACGCTGGAGGTTTTGGCCATAAATGATACAATAAGGGAAATGATTATCAAAGGCGCATCCAGCAGCCAGATTAAGGATTATGCCCGCAAGCAGGGAATGAAGACCCTGCGCGAGAACGGATTGGAAAAATTCGTGCGCGGTGAAACAACCCTGGAAGAGGTCTTGCGGATGACCGCAGA
>CAZPGX010000001.1:14583-48954 GCA_964586605.1 uncultured Planctomycetia bacterium | reverse complement strand
AAAAATTCGTGCGCGGTGAAACAACCCTGGAAGAGGTCTTGCGGATGACCGCAGAAGAATAAAGGGGGATTAAATAGATGCCGGGCTTTAAATATGTAGCTAAGGATGCGCAGGGCAAGACTGTTAGCGCTACCCTGCAGGCCCACGACAAGGCGAGTTTAGTGGAGCTTTTGAGAAAAAGAGGGCTGGTTATTATTTCGGTAGAGGCCCTTAAGGCAAGGCCATCAAAGGCCAGCCGGACAAAGGTTAAGATGGAGGACCTGGTAATCTTTTCCCGCCAGCTGGCTACTATGGTAGACAGCGGCATTCCTCTGGTGCAGGCCTTGGATGTTTTATCCGAGCAGATTGAGAAACCCGACTTCCGGACGGTAGTCGCCGGCCTAAGAGACGATATAGAAACAGGAAGCAGCCTCTCCGATGCCCTTTCCCGCCACCCTAAGATTTTTTCCGGGCTTTTTGTGAATATGGTGCGCGCGGGCGAGACCAGCGGAATGTTGGATGATATCCTGGAGAGGCTGGCCGATTATTTAGAAAAAACCAGCGCGCTTCAGCGTAAGGTAAAATCCAGTTTTATTTATCCCTCCATGGTTGTTTCAATGGCGATAATCATTACCTCTATCTTAATCTTTAAAGTGGTGCCTACCTTTAAGGGAATCTTTGATACGCTTGATACGGAGTTGCCGATGCTTACCCAGCTGTTAATCGGTTTTAGCAACCTTGCCAGGCGTGGGGCAATCTTTATTCTAGGCGGCCTGTTTTTGCTCGGGATTGTTTTTGGCCGGATTATTCGCACAGAAAAAGGAAGGATGAAGCTGGATAGGGCAATGCTGCACCTGCCTATCATCGGGGTCCTTTTGCGCAAGGTTGTGGTGGCCCGTTTTGCGCGCACCCTCTCTACTCTGGTTAAGAGCGGTGTGCCGATTTTAAACTCCTTAGAGATTGTAGCCAGGACCTCGGGGAACAAGGTTGTTGAGGCAGCGATAGACCAGGTGCGCACCAATATCCGCGAAGGAGAAAACATTGCCGGGCCCTTAACCAGAAGCGGCGTCTTTCCCCCGATGGTTACGAGGATGATCGGGGTAGGGGAGCAGACCGGAGAGCTGGAGAAGATGTTCTCCAAGATAGCCGATTTTTATGAAGAGCAGGTAGATGTGGCGGTTTCCGGCCTGACCTCCCTGATCGAGCCGATTGTGATTGTCTTCTTAGGCGTGGTTGTGGGAGGGATTGTGGCCGCGATGTTCCTGCCCATCTTCAAGATTACCGAGATGATTCAATAGAAGTAGTTACATAGAGTTACTCAAAGTTACTTAAAGTTACATAAGATTAAAAATAAAAAGTCCTTGACAAGGCAGGCCTGGGGTGATATGTTTGTATGGTAGGGTGAAAAGGCCTTACTACGCTGAGTTGCCGCAACTGAAAGAAAAGGCGCAATTTATATAGATATATTCCTTGCGTCCGATATCCAGAAAGCGGCACCAGGGTTATCCATTTAGGAACGAGGGAGGTGTGATAAATGATGATGAATCTGATGAATCGTAAAGGTTTTACGTTGGTTGAAATCATGATTGTTGTTGCCATCATAGCTTTATTAGCGGCGATTGCCATTCCGAACCTGTTAAGAGCCAGGCTCAATGCCAACGAATCAGCAGCGATTTCAGCGGTGAAGACACTGGTAGCAGCGGAGATTAGCTGGCATAGTGTCAATGGGTCATATACCAATGATATATTAAATGATCTTTCCGGGGCTACTCCTCCTTACATTGATTCTGTGTTAGGCAGTGGCACAAAGCAGGGCTATGGATTTGCGGTCACCAATGCTGACGCTTATGGGTTTGATGTCAATGCTGCGCCTGCAGAGGTTGGAAAGACAGGCAACCGTTACTTTTTCGCTAACGAAGAAGGTGTAATCAAGCAAGCTACATCAGCTGCTGGACCATGGACTGCAATACAGTAAAGAATGAGTAAGTTGTTCAGCCAGCAAAAGAAGGCGATGAGATTAAATCCTCATCGCTTTCTTTTGTTTTTAATCATACTCATAGGCTTGGTGCTTTACGCCAATTCCTGGGCAGGCTCTTTTGTCTGGGACGACGAATTTCTGGTAGTCAGAAACTCCTATATCCGGGATTGGCAAGGGGTCTTCGCCATCTTTACTACCGAATTGCGCCAGTTTGAAGTTACCATTACGAGCAACTTCTACCGGCCACTGCAGGCCCTTTCTTATAGGTTAGACTACTGTTTTGGCAGGCTCAATCCCTTTGGCTACCATTTTAGCAATACGTTGCTGCATATTTCGGTAGCCCTTCTGCTTTATCGTTTAATCTCGCTGAGCTCTAAAAATAGGATTATTGCCTTACTCACCAGCCTGTTTTTCCTGGTTCACCCCGCACATACCGAGGCCGTTAGCTATATCTCCGGCCGGGCAGAGCCCTTGGTTGCTTTTTTCCTGCTCCTGTCTTTGTTTTTATTTATAAAACATAGCTACTTTCCGGATAGGGCTGGCTATTATTTTGGCTCACTGTTTAGTTTTGTCCTGGCCCTGCTCTCTAAAGAGATAGCAGTGGTTTTCCCTTTAGCCCTGATTGCCTATGGCCTTTGTTTTCTTAAGCCTCGCCCACCGTCCTTAAAAGGCTCTTCTATAAGACATCCGTATCTCTGGTTTATTTTGCTTAGTGCGGGCTATCTTCTCCTGCGCCTGTCATTGATTAATTTTGCCGGCAGGCTTATTCTCACCAGTAAGGAGAGTTTATCTGTCAGAGCGGCAGGGTTCTTTAAGGCCTTTCTCTATTATCTGGGGATTTTGGTTTTTCCGCACAACCTGCATTTGGAACGGCAGATGGCGCTGCCTGCTTCGTTTTTTGAGGCCGAGGTGCTGTTTTCTTTAATCTTGTTAGCGGGCTTTTTTGCCCTGATAGTTTACGCATTAAGAAGAAAACAGGCCTTGCTTTCTTTCGGGTTGCTCTGGTTTTTCATCTTCCTTTTTCCCGTAGCCAACCTGATTCCCCTGGATGTGGCCATTGCCGAACACTGGCTCTATCTGCCCTCAATGGGTATATGTTTAGCATTCTCAGCAGCAATTTCCGGACTATATAACCAGCGTTTTTTCGCGCCTTTTAAAAAAGCCCTTATTTACGTTCTGGTTTTAATCTTGGCTGCTTATTCGGCCCTTACCGTAAGGCAAAACAGGCGCTGGAGAAACCCTTTGACCCTATATAGCTGGGTATTAAAACACAACCCCGGAAGTTTCATTGTGCATAACAACCTGGGCATCGTTTATCTTAGGCAGGGCTCTATCAATGAGGCAATCACTCAATTTAAACAGGCCCTGGAATTAAAGCCGGATTATCTAAACGCGCACAATAACTTAGGCAATGCCTATGCCTATCAGGGATTATTTGATTTAGCCATAGCCGAGTACGAACAGGCCTTGAGGCTTAACCCCGGGCTTTTTGTCGTGCGAAATAACCTGAACAGAGTCCATGAGATGGCCGCTGAAGCAGGGGTGCGGAAATAGCCGGCCAATTTTATTTTTTTCTTGACCTTTGGGTTCTTTTTATGTATCATATTTTTAGGAAGGAGAAGCGATGGAATTATTTATTGGCAAAAATAAAGGGTTTACCTTAATTGAGATAATGATAGTGGTGGGCATTATTGCCCTTTTGGCGGTTATTGCTGTGCCGCAAATGCTGCGCTCAAGGATGAACGCCAACGAGGTGGTCGCGGTGGGCGGGTTGCGCACAATTAGCAGCGCCTGTCAGGCCTATTATAATGATTCCAGCTCCCGCTCTTATCCGGCTCTTTTAAGTAGTTTATCCGGTGCCACCCCTCCTTACATTCCCGCTACATTATCTGATGCCGCCGCAACCTACGCTGACCCTCTTCCTAGCCCCGAACCCACCCAATATTATCATGGCTATTATTTTCAGCATAGCCTTTCAAACAGCGAGTCTTTTTCAACAGTTGCCTGGCCAAAGACTTATAACCGTACCGGGGCGAGAAACTTTTTCGTTGACGAGACAGGGGCCATAACCTACACCACGACAAAGGGGACTGCTCCCGACCGAACCAGTTCACCGCTACAATAATAGCTAGGCCTCATTCTTCCAACCCCCCTTCTTTCGTAACCCGCTTTATTCCTCATAGCTTAGCTCTGCCTTTGCCAACGCACCCTTTTCCTACCCTGTATAAGGCTTGCCCCGTTACAAATACCCGATTATAGTCTATTCAGATTTGTAATGGGGTAAAAATAACGAAAAAAACTGTTGACAAAGTAATTATTTTATGGTATATCCTATAGTAAGTAAACATAAGTAAATTCAAAGGGTATAGGAGTCTATATGGTCCAGATAAATCTATTACCTCCCAGCGCCAGAAAGAAAGAGAAGCTAAAGCTAAGGTTAGACCTTAAGGCTGTTGAGGCCCTGGACCTTAAGCCCTTAATATCTACTTTAGTCGGCCTTATAGTCCTGGTTATGGTGCTTTGGCTCGCCCTGGGCATCCGGCTTAATCTTAAACAGAAGGAACTCGCCCGGCTGAATGAACAAGTTAAGCTTAGCCAGGTTAGCTCGCAGAGGTTGGATAAGTTAAACAAGGAAAAAGAGCGGTTTCAAAAAAAGTTGGAGTTTCTCAATCAACGCTTAAAAAGAGCGATTTCCTGGGCAGAAAACCTAAACCGCTTAAGCAATTTAGTCCCTCCGGGCATCTGGTTAAACAATATAGCCGTATATAGCAGGGAAGAAGACGAGATAGCCGTCTGCGATAGGTTGGATATTGACGGCTCGGCCGTTTCTCTGGCGGGCGAGGAAATGATTGTCTTGATTGGCGGATTTATGAGCGCCTTGAAAGAAGATGCGGTTTTCTCCGGGCAGTTTTCGGAAATCAAACTGGTTTCTTCTCAAAAGAAGAAAAGAAACAACATTGATGTAATGGATTTTAAATTGCTCTGCCAGTTTAGATGAGCATTACCTTGAAGGGGCTGTTGTAAATGGTAAAGATAGATTTAAGCAGTATAGACTTAAGTAAATTAAAAAAAGGGCATTTGATTGTAACCTGTGCGCTTTTAATTATAGTTATCATGTTTTTTTCCTATCAGAGTATTTTCAGGCCTCTGGCGGGCGAGATTAAAGAAACCTCCCGGCAGCTCGGGCAAAAAGAGAGGGACCTTCAGAGGGCGAAGAGGGTTGTTGATCTGGAGGGCCTAGAAAAGGGAATCAAGGCAATCAAAGGAGAGCTCGGGATTTATCAGCAGGGACTAAAGGCCCCGGCAGATATTCCGCAAATACTCGAAGCGTTAGATAAAGTAGCCAGGCGCCAGAGGATAGAGTTTACTTCCTTAACCCCTTTAGAGGCCAAAGAGGTGCTTCTGCCGTGGGGAGAAGAATCGCTTCTGGAGGTGCCGATTAAGATGCAACTGCGCTGTGGTTACCATGAACTGGGCATTTTTATTAATCAAGTAGAAAACGCAGGCCGATTTATGAAGGTAACCAATTTAAGGGTGAAAGCTGATTCAGGCAATATCTGGTCACATCAGGTGGAATTGGTAATTGCCAGTTACAGCATAGCTTCCAAAGGGGATTTGCAGAAAAGGTGAAAACTAAATTTTGTTCATTGTTCATTGTTCATTGTTCATTGTCTTGCTTATTGTTTGGCGTTTTCTCTCAGGCATTGGCCCAGGAAGAGTTTATTTACGATTCAATGGGCCGCAGAGACCCTTTAATCCCGCTATTAGACCAGAAAAGCCCCACGGGTTTAAGGGCAGGATTTAGTCCTCCCCGCAAGAGGGTCAGGCTTCCTATGGAGCTCAAGATTAAGGGGATATTGTGGAACGGCCGGGAATACTTCGCCATCATTAACGAAAAAGTAATGAAAAAGGGAGAGGCCCTGGGCGAGGTTAAGATAAAAGAGATTGAACAGGATAGGGTGATAGTGGAATATACCCAAAGAGAATTTACGGTATTTTTAAGAGAGGAGAAAGAAAAATGAAACGGCTAATCAGATACTGGCCATTGATATTCTTTGCCCTTGTTATCTTGCCCATTACATCCAGCCTGGCCCAGGAAGAATTGCCGCAGGAAAGCGCTCAAGGGCAGGAGGGGAAAGTTTACGCAGCCGCAGGGCCTGAGTCCGGCCTGGTAACCCTGGATTTTGAGGATGCCGACCTTCGCGATGTAATCAGGGTTATTGCTATGGCCAGCGGCTTGAATATGGTTATCGGCAAGGACGTGGAGGCCAAGGTAACCATATCTTTAAAGGAGATGCACTGGGAGCACGCCTTGGACATAATCTTGCGCACCTACAACTTTACTTATAAAAAAGAAGAAAACCTGATTCGGATTATGACCTTTGAGAAGATCAAGCAGGAGGAAAGGGATATCCCCCTGATTACCAAGATTATCTATCTTAATTTTGCCGATGCCGCTGTGCTTCAGCCCACTGTATCAAAGATGCTTTCCGAGCGGGGTTCTATTGAGACCGATGCCAGGACTAACAGTATGCTGATTAGCGATATCCCGGCTAAGGTAGAACAGGCCGAGAAAGTGGCCAAGAAATTAGATACACGCACCCCGCAGGTTTTAATCGAGGCGATGCTGGTAGATGTGAAGCTGACCAAGGACGATGAATTAGGGATAAACTGGAGCATCCTTAATGTCAATGCCCCGGATAATCAAGGGGTGGATATCAGTACCCCTACCAGTAGCGGAAACTATATTGAGGCGCCTTCAGCAACAATGAATGCCTTGGCTAGCACTGCCACTTCGCTTAATATGGGATTCCTCAAGCGTTTTGGCGATTACGGCATAGACGGCTTGGTCAGCGCCTGGGTGCGGGAGATGAAGGCCAATGTCCTGGCCAGCCCCAAGATTGTTACCCTGGATAATCAGACCGCCAAGATTGAGATTAAATCTCAGGTAACCTATACTGAAACCACTCAAAGTACAACAGGCGGGGAAGCCTTATCAACTACTGCATTTAAGGATGTGGTTACCAGCCTTGAGGTCACTCCCCATATTACCAAAGAAGGCTTTGTCTCTATGCATATTAAGCCTCAACAGGAATTTTTAGAGGGTAACAGCGGCGAGGTCGGCTCGCGCAGCGCCGAGACCAATGTCTTGATTGACGACGGGGAAACCATAGTTATCGGGGGCTTGAGAAAAGTCGAGGATACCGCCAGTGTTATCAAGATACCTCTTTTGGGAGACATCCCTTATCTGGGCAGGCTATTTCGCAAGACCGACTATAACAAGATTTATACGGAACTGGTCATGTTTGTTACCCCGCGCATTATAGTCCGGCCGAAGTTAACCGATCAGGAAATAGACAGATTCCAGATGCTTGACCAGGCTAGGGGGGGGGTTTTGGAAGATATGGAGAAGGCTCGGCAGCAGAGGCTGAAAGAAAGCAGCAAACAGGCCTCGGTTATCGGGCCCAGGGTTATCCAGAAGAGGTCTGCATTAAGAGAGCAGGGCCTTGAGATAGAGGCGGCGCCGGCGGCTGCTATTAGAGAGAAAAAGCTCGAAGAGAACGCAGGTTATATCTACTCATGGTAAAATGAACATATTCGCAAAGAAGCCCAAAAAGACAGTCGGTTTGGATATCGGCTCGCATTATGTCAAGCTTAGCGAACTGACCGAGAAACAGGGTAAATATGAGTTGAGCGCCTTTGGTATCGAGCGTTTGCCTGAAGGCACTCGTGATGCCAAAATTGCGATGATAAAAAAGCTGGTCCAGGAAAGCGGGATTAGCACCAACAAAGTAAATATCTCTGTCTGCGGTCCCTCTGTGATTGTCAGGTATATCCTGCTTCCCCAGATGACGAAATCGCAGCTGGAGAGCGCCATTCGTTTTGAAGCGGAGAAATACATCCCCTTTAACATCGAAGAGGTTATCTTGAATGCCCCGACCTTAGAAGAGAAAAGAGAAGACGGAAAAATCAGGGTTTTGATTGTAGCGGCGAAGAAGGCGCTAATTGAAGATTACATCAACCTTCTCCAGGCCTGCGAGCTTAAGCCCCAGTTGATTGACGTAGATTCCTTTGCCCTGCTCAACTCATTTTTGCTGAACAACCCTGCCGGGCAGAGCGAGGGCATTGCGGCCCTTTTGCACATCGGCGCAAACTTTACCAGCATCAATATCTTAAAAGACAGGGTTTCCCATTTTATGAGGGATATCACCATAGGAGGCGAAGATATAACTAAGCTCATTGCCGAAAAGTTAAGTCTGCAGAAGTCGGAGGCGGAAGATATAAAGTGCGAGCCTCGGGACAGAGAAGAGGAGATTAATTCTATTATTGCCCCGGCTCTAAATAATCTCTTAGGAGAGATTAGCCTCTCCTTCAGTTACTACGAAGACCAGCTGGAGCGCGGTATTGATAAGCTCTTTTTGAGCGGAGGCACGGCGAAGCTAAAAAAAATGAGCGAATTCTTATCCAGCAATTTAGGGTTGCGGGCGGTAGTCTGGGACCCCACGGCTAAACTGCAAATTAAGCCTGGGTTGGACCAGGAAAGATTGAAGTCCTGTCTGCCTATGCTGACAGTAAGTATCGGCCTGGCCTTAAGCTCTCCTTGATCAAGAATAGAAAGATGATAAAAATATGTATCAGGAAATACTGATTAATGTTGAGCCGCAAGAGAAGCGCGTTGCTATTATAGAAGACAAAAACTTAGAAGAGTTTTATGTAGAAAGGCAAGGTTTTCAGCGGCTGGTGGGGAATATCTACAAAGGAAGAGTAGATGCAATTGTGCCGGCAATAGGGGCGGCTTTTGTAAATATAGGATTGGGAAAAAACGGCTTTCTCTATGTCCAGGACCTGACCCCCCCGGATTATGAGAAAATAACCGAACTGATAGATAAACCGGACAGCTACGAGGGGCAGGAGGAGGCTCGAAATAATTCCAAGCGCCGGGTTGATATCAAAGAGATGCTTAAGCTCGGCCAGGAGGTTTTAGTCCAGTTAGTCAAGGAGCCTCTAGGCACAAAAGGGGCCCGGCTGACCACGCATATCTCACTTCCCGGGCGTTACCTTGTCTTGATGCCCTGCGACAGCCGCACGGGTATTTCGCGCAGGATTCAAGATAGGAAAGAGCGGGCTCGCTTAAGAGACATTCTTAAGGGCCTGAATACCCAAAAGATGGGTTTGATCGTGCGTACGGTCTCAAGTGGAAGCACAAAAAAGGCCTTTTGCCAGGACTTGCGCTATTTAATGGATCTCTGGCGCAAGATAAAGGCCTTTGCCCAGAAGAAGCCCGCCCCTTCCTTGATCCATGAAGATTATGACCTTGTCCTTCGGGTAATTAGGGATAACTTTAGTTCTCAGGCCAATAAATTGATAGTGGACTCAAAAGAAGAGTACAAGAGAATTATGCGTTTTTTGGGCATTTTCTCGCCTTCATTAAGGCCGCGGGTTCAATTTTATCGCTCGGAGCCGTCGCTATTCGAGAAAAAGGGCGCAGAGGATGAAATCAGCAAAATCTATAACCGCAAGGTTTCCTTAAAATCAGGCGGCCATATAGTGATTGAGCCAACCGAAGGGCTGGTGGCCATTGACGTGAACAGCGGAAAATTTACTGCCAAGAAAGACCCGGAAGAGAATGCCTATCTGGTCAATTTAGAAGCGGCCCGGGAAATAACCAGGCAAATCAGGTTGCGCGATATGGGCGGGATTATCATCATCGATTTTATTGATATGAGGCTGTCCAAGCACAGGCAAAGGGTATTTAATGTTATGAATGAGGGGCTTAAGCGCGACCGGGCCAAGACGGATGTATTACCCGTGTCTGATCTGGGGTTGATTGAGATGACCAGGCAAAGGGTGAGAAAGAGTTTAGAGAACGTAGCTTATCAGTCCTGCCCCTATTGCCGGGGCAAAGGGATGGTCAAGTCGCCGGCGACCATGGCTATCCTGGCCTTGAAGAAGGTCAAGAAGATGCTGCAGAAGGCCAGGAAAAGGAGCGTACTTGTGTTTGCCCATCCGGAAGTGGCTTCCTGCCTGAGCAACCAGAACCGCCAGTCTATTCGCGACCTGGAGCGCAGGTTCAGGACCAGGATTTCCGTTAAGCAGCTCACCAGCCTGCACATAGAGGACCTCAAAATCGAAACCATCTAGTACGCAAATGGCTTGACAGGGGTGGGGAGTTGTGGTAGGATGTTGAGGCAAAATTAAGGAAAAATCTTATGTATGCAATAGTAGAAGTAGGCGCAAAACAATATAAGGTTGCCAAGGGCGATCAAATTCTGGTGGATAAGGCAGTTGGGCCGCGGACTCGTAAGCTATCCATAGAGAAGGTCTTACTGGCTGTTAAGGATAAAAAGGCCGGTGGTGAGCGCAGTCAAACCATCAAAATCGGCAATCCTTACCTGAAAGAGGCCAAGGTCAATTGCGAGATAATTGAGCAGCGCAAGGGCAAAAAGACCATTGCTTTTAAATTCCGCCGCAGAAAGAACTCGCAATGGAAGAAGGGGCATCGGCAGAAGCTGGTGTTGGTCAAAGTAACAGAAATATCTATAAAGTAGTCAGGGAGATAGACAATGGCACATAAAAAAGGAATGGGCAGTACCCGCAACGGCCGGGACAGCCAATCGCAACGTTTGGGGGTTAAACGCTTCGGCGGCCAGCTGGTCCGCGCCGGCAGTATCCTGATTAGACAGAAAGGGACAAGGTTCTTTCCCGGATTAAATGTGGGTATGGGTAAGGACTATACGCTTTTTGCTAAGGTTGCCGGCAAGGTTACCTTTAACAAGCCGCGCCTGGTTAGTATAGTGCCTGAGCGGTAATGATTGACCAGGTCAAGATATATGTCCGCTCAGGAGGGGGAGGCTCGGGCTGCGACAGTTTTAAGGGAGCGAGGTTTACCAGGTCACGGCGCCCTGATGGCGGCAACGGAGGAAGAGGCGGCGACGTAATCATCAAAGTTGACAGCAATATTCGTAGCCTGGAAAAACTTAAGTTTAATCAGCATTTTCGGGCCGAGAACGGTAAAGTCGGTCAGTCAAACAAAAAGAAAGGGGCGGATGCACGCCCCTGTGTTATTAAGGTACCTTGTGGAACAATTATTCGGGATTTAGAGAATGACCTTCTGTTGCGGGATTTAATAGAGCCCGAGGCAGAATTAGCGGTAGCCAGAGGAGGTCAGCCGGGCAAGGGCAATACAAGAAACGCGTTGGCAACAGCCGGTTTACCGGCAGAAGAGAAACACCTTTCCTTAGAATTAAAATTTGTTGCCGACGTAGCCCTGGTCGGATACCCTAATTGCGGCAAATCTACCCTGTTAAGCAAGATATCTTCTGCCCGGCCAAAGATTGCCGCCTATCCTTTTACCACAACCTCTCCTTATTTAGCTACCCTGCAATTTTCAGACTTTGAACAGCCGGATAGTTTAGCTATAGTAGAAATCCCCGGCCTAATCAAGGGCTCTGGTCAGGGCAAGGGTTTAGGGGCACAATTTTTGCGCCATGCCGAAAGGGCTAAGGTTTTTATCCATTTGATTGATATGGCTGCTCAGGAGGCAAGAAATCCTTTTGAAGATTTTCAGGCCTTAAATTATGAACTTAAGCTGTACAACCAGGCGCTGTTAGACAAGCCGCAAATCCTGGTTGCCAATAAGATGGAATTACCCGAAGCAAAAGTCAATTTAAAAAAATTTACCGCGCAGTTGCGGCAAAGGGTTTATCCTGTTTCTGCCTTGGAGGCGGAAGGGCACGAAGAGCTGCTTGATGTTCTAAAGAAGTATTTTCAAAGAGGATTATCCGATGGAGAGGAAGTTACCGCTTAAAGTCAAAAGAATCGTAGTTAAGGTAGGCACCGGGATTCTCACATCCAAAAACTATCGCCTGGACAAGGCCTGGATTAAGGGGCTTGTTTCGCAACTCGCCGCCTTGATTAATGAACGCATAGAGGTAATCTTGGTTACCTCCGGCGCTATCGGGGCAGGTATGGGCATGCTTGGTTTAAGCTCAAGGCCTAAACTTTTGCCCAAACAACAGGCTGCTGCGGCCATTGGACAGAACCAGTTAATGAAAGCCTACGAGGTTTTCTTTAAAAAGCACAGGCTTTTGTCCGCACAGATTCTACTTACGCGTGAAGATTTAAATAATCGCAGCCGTTACTTAAACGCTAAAAATACCTTATTGACCCTTTTGAGCTACAAGGCCGTAGCGGTGATTAATGAAAACGATACGGTTGCGGTGGATGAAATCAAGTTTGGAGATAACGACCTGCTTTCGGCCTTAGTGGCTAAGCTTGCGCATGCAGATTTATTAATTATACTCTCCGACGTTGACGGTCTTTATGATGCTAAAAAACGTGTAATCTCAAGAGTTGAGCGAATTACCCCTCAACTGGCTAAGCTTGCCACGGGCAGGACCGGATCCGGCGCTGCTATTGGCGGAATGGCCAGCAAAATAAAAGCCGCTAAAATATGTACTGCCTCGGGAATAGCCTGTGTCGTGGCCAATGGTAAAACCGAAGGCGTCTTGCATAAAATTTTAGACAATAGCGATATTGGGACTCTGTTTGTTGCTAAAGGCAAACAATAAAATGAATACCAAAGAAAGTATTAGGAAAATAGCCAAGACTGCTAAAGAAGCCTCAAGGCAGATGGTATTGCTGCCGGAAGAGGTTAAGAATAAGACCTTACTCTCTATGGCCGGGAGTTTAAGGGAGCACTCCAAGGCCTTGATTAGGGCCAACAAGAAAGACCTTAGCGTTGCCAAGAGGCACACTCGAGGTGCTGCATTTTTGGACAGGCTAGCGCTTGACCAGGGGCGGATTGAGCAGATGGCCGCATCCCTGGAACAGGTTGCGCGTCTTGCTGATCCGGTTGGTGAAACTATTAGTAGCAGGAGACGCCCCAACGGGCTTTTGATTAAAAAAGTAAGAGTGCCTATAGGCGTAATTGCCATTATCTACGAGTCCCGGCCTGACGTTACCAGCGATTGTATCGGGCTTTGCCTGAAATCCGGCAACGCCGTAATCTTGCGCGGAGGGCACGAGTCAATAAATTCTAATATCGCCATCTATAATCTACTTAAAAAGGTAGCTTCAAGGCACAAATTGCCACTGGGGGCAATTAATCTAATCAAAAATGTAGAGAGAAGTGCTGTGGATACTTTGCTGGCCATGCAGGGGTATATTGACCTGGTTATTCCCCGGGGCGGAGAGGGCCTGATTAAACGGGTTTCCCGGAAGTCCAAGATTCCGGTGATTAAGCACTACAAAGGTATCTGCCATACTTATGTGGACGCTGAAGCAGATCTACCTCTGGCGCAGAAGGTCTGTTTTAACGCCAAGGTCCAGCGCCCGGGGGTCTGCAATGCCATGGAAACCCTTTTGGTTCACGAGCGCGTTGCTAAAAGATTTTTGCCGAGGATAATTAAGGAGCTGCAGGCTGCCGGGGTGGAGATTAGGGCGGATCTTGCTACGCGCAAAATAGTTAAGGCGGTAAAAGCGGCAAAAGAGCAGGACTGGTCTAGGGAGTATCTTGATCTGGTCTTGTCGGTGAAGGTTGTGCGCAGCTTAGATCAGGCCGTAGCACATATTAATCGCTACGGTTCGGGCCATTCCGATGCGATTATAACCAAAAATCGCACAAAAGCAGAGAGGTTTTTAACCACAGCGGACAGTGCCTGCGTCTATCTCAATGCCTCAACACGGTTTACCGACGGTTATGAATTTGGGCTTGGGGCGGAGATGGGTATCAGCACAGATAAGATTCACGCCCGCGGCCCGATGGCCCTGGAAGAGTTGACCACTTATAAATACGAGATCTTTGGTAAAGGCCAAATCAGGAACAGTTAGAAAGTTCAAAAAGTTCAAAAGTTTAAAAAGTTATAACTTTTTAACTTGTAACTTTTTAACTTTTAAAACTTATTATGAAAAAGTTTAAAAGAATCGGTATATTAGGGGGCACCTTTAATCCCATCCATTTAGGACACTTGATTTTAGCTGAGCAGGCTAAAGAACAGCTAGGGTTAGATAGGATAGTTTTTGTTCCTAGCTATCTTCCGCCACATAAAAAAAGAAAAACATTAGCTTTTGCGCATGACCGTTATCAAATGGTTAAGCTTGCTATCAAGGACAATCCTTGTTTTAAAGTTTCAGATATAGAACTTAAGCGAGATGGCTTCTCTTACTCTATTGATACAGTTCGTCAATTTAGGAAAAAGTCCCCTAAAGCCAAGCTATATTTTGTTGTTGGTTCTGACTTTTTGAAACAGTCCTCTACCTGGAAAGACATAAAAGAGCTAACCAGGCTTTGCAAGTTTGTTATTGCTGAGCGACCCAAATATTCAGATAGAAAATTGCCTGAGAGTGCGCAGCCAATAGAGATGAGGCCTTTGGAGATTTCTTCTACCGACATTCGCAAACGCATTGCTGCCGGCAAGTCCATTCGCTATCTTGTTCCGGAAAAAGTGAGAAAATATATATTGAAAAAAAAGATGTACTGTGTTAGAATAAAAAAGATTTAAATTTATTGTTTAAGCTTATCCCGATTCGTAAGATATAGCAAAATTTTGTTCCATAATTTTGCTATACTCATCGGGATCAATTCGCGCAACAATTTACGTTTCCCCTGAAATCTGAAAGATTTCGGGGACTTAATCCCTGAAATTCTTCGAATTTCTAGGGGCACTTCGTTCCGTAAATTGTGCGCTCATTGAGGAGGTGGAGAATGGAAGCATATTGCGTGAAATGTAAGGCCAAAAAAGAGATGAAGGATGCCAAGAAGGTGACCATGAAGAACGGTCGTTCGGCAATGAAGGGCAAATGCCCCGATTGCGGAACTTCTCTTTTTAGGATTGTCAAGGGTTAAACAGGCCCCCCAAGAGGTGAGCAAACATAAATTCCCGGTCTAAGGCTTTATTTATCTCTAAGCTCGCTCAGGATAAAAAGGCAGAGGATGTAGTAATATTGGATATGCGCAAGCTCTCCAATATTACGGATTTCTTTGTAATCTCAAGCGGCAATTCCACCCGGCAGGTCAAGGCTATAACCGACCACCTTGTTGAAACACTGAAAAGCTCCGGCCATAAAAAGCGGCATATCGAAGGTTATCGCTATGCCCTTTGGGTATTGTTAGACTACGGCGATGTATGGGTGCATGTATTTTGCGCTTCCACCAGAAAGTTTTACGGCCTGGAGAGGCTCTGGGCCGATGCGCCTGCATTAACTTTTAGAGAACAATGATAAAAAATATTGAGTTTGCTGCGCTTTATGAGGTAAACAAGTCTATAACCTCAACTTTAAAGCTGCCTCAAGTGCTCAGCCTGATAACAAAAAAGGCCTGTCAGATTATGAAGGCCCAAGGGTGTTCCTTGAGGCTTCTTCATGGGCATAGGAAAGAATTGATTCTCAAGGCTCAATATGGGTTGGATAGGCGTTCGCATTTGCGCAAAGGCAACATCAGGGCCGGGGAAAGCATTGCCGGAAGAGTTCTGAAGGCAAAGCGCCGTTATATCATCAAAGATTTGTTTAAAGATTCCCGCTATCAAGATAGTTCCGTTGCCCGCAAAGAAAACTTTCGTTCCCTGCTTTCGGTTCCTCTGGTAGAAAAAGAGAGGGCCTTTGGAGTTTTAAGTATCTACAGCAAAAGGCCGGATTTCTTTTCCAAAAAGGACGCAAGATTACTTTCTATGTTTGGCTCCCAGGCCTCAATTGCTATTTCCAACGCCCGCTTATACGAGCAGGCCAAAACTAAGTATATAGACGCTATAAGCTTCCTTGCTAATGCCTTGGACGCCAAGGATAGTTACACTGCGGGGCATTCCGAGCGAGTAGCTAAGTTTTCCCTGGAGATTGCCGGGCAGCTTAAGCTCTCGGAGCTACAAAAAGATACATTGCAGTACGCAAGCTACCTGCATGATTTAGGCAAGGTAACCGTTAATATAAATATCCTGAGAAAGCAGGGGCCCCTTACCCGGGCTGAATGGGAAGCTGTCTACAGGCATCCCCGGGTAGGCGTAGAGATAGTCAGAAGAATAGAGGCATTAACTAACCTGGTGCCTATAATCCTGCATCACCATGCCCGCTATGCAGGCGGGGGATATCCAGATAGAACTATCAGGTTTGAAAAAATCCCTATTGGTTCGCGGATTATAGCAGTAGCTGATGCCTACGAGGCTATGATATCGCAGCGTCCTTACCGGAGAGCTTTTTCTAAAGAACAGGCCCAGAAGGAATTGAAAAGGTGTTCGGGTACGCAATTTGACCCTTCAATTGTTGAGGCCTTTCTAAAGACAGAAGAAGCTGCTTCCTCATTGATACTTTAAGAATATGGCAAAGTTTAGGACAAGGCTTCTACTCTCCATTCTTATCCTAACTGTTTTTATCAACTTATCCTACCTAATCTTTTTGTTCAGGTTGGCTGCCCCGCCCCTGCTGTCGGGATTATCAATAACCGCTTTGGCGATTGTCGGCGTTATTCTAATTTCCTTTTTCTTAAGCCGCGGGGTAACCAGGCCGGTGAGCGCGTTAATCAAGGCAATCCAGGCAATATCCAGAAGAGATTTCAATCAGCACGTTAAGGTACGCGCTTACAGCGAAATCAACCAGCTGATTTATAATTTTAACCATATGGCCGGGCAGTTGAAGGCCTTCAATCAGGAGGTGAAAAAGCGCAACCATGATTTAGAGAGAATTGCCAGAGACAGGACCAATGAATTAGGATATATATACAAAATCGGCCGGGAGGTTTCTTCTACCTTGGAGTTGAGCGAGGTCCTGGATACGATTATTAAAAGTACAAGCGAAGTATTGAACCTGAAGACCTGCGTCATAGTTTTGGTTGATGAGCTTGCCGGCGATAGTTTGAAGGTTGCCCGTGCGCAGGGAATAAACTTAAAAAGAATAGAGAAGCAGACTGTAGAAAAAGGCCATGGTATCTCCGGACGAGCCTGGGCTAACAAAGAAGCGCTTTTAGTAAGAGATTTAGGCCAGGATGAGCGCTTTCTGAACAGGCGCAAGGAAAGGTACTATACGGGTAGCCTGATTTCTGTGCCCTTGGAGGCCAAGGGTAAGATTATCGGCGTGATTAACGCAAACAATAAACTAAACGGCAAGGCCTTTGGAGAAGGGGACTTGCTGCTCTTGAAAGAGATTGCCACAGAGTCGGCTATTGCTATAGAAAATGCCCTTCTTTATAAGAGCCTGAAGCAGGTTTACCTGCACACAATTGGCGCCCTGGCCTCGGCGCTGGATGCCAAAGACCACTACACGCGTAGCCATTCAGAAAATGTAACCAACTATGCCGTGGCTATTGCCGAAGAAGCAAAGCTGCCTTCTGCGCAGATTGAAATAATTCGCCAGGCCTGCCGGTTGCACGACTTGGGCAAAATCGGAATCCACGATTATATTTTAAGCAAGTCGGGAAAACTTACCCCCGAAGAATGGAAAGAGGTAAAGATGCATTCTTTAAGGGGTGCGCAGATTTTGCAGCCAATCGGTTTCTTGAAGGAAGTAGCTGAGCTGATCAGGCAGCACCACGAAAGATTTGACGGCAAAGGCTATCCCTACAATCTTAAAGGCCGGGATATTCAGTTAGGAGCCAGGATTATGACCGTAGCCGATGCCTTTGATGCGATGACCTCCGAAAGGCCGTATCGCAAGGCCTTGACTCTTTCTCAGGCAATAGCAGAATTGAAAAATTTCAGCGGCACGCAATTTGACCCCGATGTAATAAAGATATTTTTGCAGGTACTGGAAACCAGGCGCGCTTTGTTTAAAGACCTTCGCCGCACGAAGAAGAATTAATTGTAAAAGATGCATATTGAAGAGGGCATAAAAGGCCTGCTTAAAGAGGCCATAGAGAAAAACTTATCTTTTGGCGCTGCCGTAATTTTAGATAGCCCTAAACTTAAGAAGTTTGGGGACTTTTCTTCTAACATTGCCCTTGAACTCGCACGCAGGCTCAACAGGCCGCCTTTGGAGGTTGCCCGGCAGATAGAGCAGGCCTTGCGCAAGGAAGTGGAGCGTTCTTCTTTTAAGGATAAAATCGAGAGAATAGAAGTTAAAGGAGTGGGCTTTATAAATTTTTTCTTAAGCAAGGGCTGCCTCTATGATCTTTTATTGGAGATAAATAAAAAGAAGCACAATTTTGGCCGAGGGAGCCTTGGCAGGGCCAGGAAGGTGCATATTGAGTTTGTCAGCGCTAATCCTACGGGGCCTTTGAATGTCGCCCATGGGCGACAGGCGGCCTTTGGCGATACCCTGGCAAACTTACTGGATTTTTCAGGGTACAAGGTAAGCAGGGAATATTATTTGAACGATGAAGGCGTACAGATAGACCTTTTAGGCGAGTCTTTGCGCGCTAAATATTTAAAGTTATCAGGAAAAGCGTCAGAATTTCCTGCTTCTGGATATCAGGGTAAATATATTGACGAATTAGCCGGCGTTCTGAAGCAGAAGTATAAACAAAAACTGATTAAAAATGCCCAAGGCAACTTGGCGTTCTTTTCTCGTTTTGCCTGCAATGAAATACTCTCACAGATTAAAGAAGATCTGGAGAGTTTTGGGGTAAAATTCAATTCCTGGTTTAGCCAAATGAGTTTAAGCAAATCAGGTAAAATCAAAATTGCCCTAGATAGCTTAAAGAAAAAAGGATTTATCTATCAAAAAGACGGCGCCTGGTGGCTGGCCAGCACTAAGTTCGGTGATGATAAGGACAGGGTGGTAATAAAAAGCGATTCCGGTTTGACCTACATAGCGCCGGATATTGCCTATCATCAGACTAAATTCAAACGGGGTTTTTCCAGAATGATTAACGTCTGGGGGCCCGACCATCATGGCTATATTGCGCGGATCAAGGCAGCGCTTAGTGCGTTAGGTTATGATGCCGACATTTTATCCGTCTTGATAGTTCAGCTTGTAAGTCTGGCTCAGGTAGAGAAGATTATCCCTATGTCCACGAGGCAGGGGCAATATATAAGCCTGCGCGAAATCATTCAGGCAGTAGGCAAAGATGCGGCCCGGTTTTTCTTTTTGATGCGCAAAAGGGATTCGCATTTACATTTTGACTTAGAGTTAGCCAAGAAGCAATCCCTGGAGAACCCCATATATTATATCCAATATGCCCACGCGCGCATCTTGAATATCTTGAAATTTGCCGCAAATAATCTTAAGCTTGCGCGTAAGGGTAAGGTCAATCTATCCTTGCTGGATAAAGCCGAGGAATTAGACCTGATCCATATATTGAGGAATTTTCCTGCTGTAGTAGGGTCTTGTGTCGCGGCACTTGAGCCGCATAGGATTACCGTCTATTTACAGGATTTGGCCAAAGGCATCCACCGCTATTACGAAAAGCAGAGAGTGGTTACTGAAGATTTGGAGCTGACCCGCGCAAGGATGGTCTTGATGAATGCGGCGAGGATTGTTTTGAATAACGGCCTGCGTCTTTTGGCTGTATCGGCACCAGAGAAGATGTGAGGAAACTATAAATGAAATCTCTAAAAATAATTATACGAATTAGGGTTTTAATTGTCCTCGCTTTAATCCTGTTTTCCTGCACAAGTTTGCCGGCCCAGACCATAGATAGGATTGTGGCTATTGTAAACGATAAAGCAATTACGCAGTCTGACATAAATAGGGTTTTGGGCGCGCTGGAAGCCGAATATGGAAGTCTTTATTCAGACCCTCGGGAGGCGGCCGAAAAACTCAAAGACGTAAAAGAGAATATTGTCAGTCAAATGGTAAATGAGAAGCTTGTCCTTTCCGAGGCCGAAAGATACGAGATTAAGGCTGAAGAAAGCGCTATAGAGGCGCGGATAGAAAAGATCAGGGAAGTCTACTTTAGCGAAGAAGAGTTTCAGGCGGCCCTGCTTGCCCAGGGCCTTACCTTAAAGGACTTGCGGCAGAGATTCCGCGAGCAGGAAATTATGAAGAAGGCCGTTGATTATTTTGTCAGGTCAAAAATCAAGGTTGACCCGATAGAGATAAAGCAATTTTATCAGGCGCATCAGGAAGAGCTTTTGCATCCGGAGAAGGCAAAGGTCTTGAGTTTTCTCATCCGGGTGGACGAATCCGGCAGCGAAGGCAAGGCCCTGCAGGCGGCGAAGAATGCCCTTACACAGCTTAAAAAGGGTGAGCGCTTGGAGCAAAAAGGCAGTTTAGCTTTTGTAGAGAAGGGCGAGTTGATTGAAGAAATAGACCAGGCGATTTTTGGCCTGGAACCGGGGGAATTCACTAATGTTATCAAGACAGAGCAAGGCTACCGCATCTTTAAGATAGAAGAAAAAGAGCCTGCGCGCCCTCTCAATTTTAGAGAGGCCCAGGATGTAATTAGGGATGCATTATACGCAGAGGAGTTCAGCCGGGGTTTCAGGGAATGGATGGACGGACTTAAGAAAGATGCCTTCATCTCGATTAAATAAATTAACCGTTGCCATTACCATGGGCGACCCTGCAGGCATCGGGCCGGAAGTGGCGCTCAAGGCGCTTAAAGACAAGGAGATTCAGGCCTTGGCCAACTTTATTGTCGTTGGCAACTTCCGGGTATTAGAAAAGACAGCACAGCTTTGCAAGATAAGGCTGCAGAAACACATTGCTTTATTAGATCTTGGTGATCTATCTAAATTAGTTTTCGGCAGGGGCATCCCCGCCTATGGGCGCTTATCTTTAGAGTGTATCAAAGAGGGCTTTAGGCTAATTAAAACAGCTAAGGCAGACGCCTTGATTACCGCTCCGGTTAACAAGCATACTATCACCCGCGCGGGCTATTTCTTTCAAGGCCATACGGAATATCTGGCTAAGGCATCAAGGGTTAGCGATTTCGCCATGATGTTGACCGGAGGCGCACTCAGGGTAGTGCTGGTAACCAGGCACATTGCCTTAAAAAAGGTAGCCGGAACTTTAAGCAGCCAAAAGATTTACCAGACCATCCGTCTTACGGCAGAAGGGTTAAGGAAGTGTTTTGGGGTTTTGCATCCGCGGATAGCTGTGTGCGGTTTAAATCCCCACAGCGGGGATGAAGGAGTTATGGGAGATGAGGAGACAAGGATTATTCGGCCGGCGATTGCCAGGGCCAAGCGCTTTGCTAAGATAGTCGGGCCCTTAGCGGCCGACAGCCTTTTTTATTCCGCCCGGCAGGGTGAATTTGATGCTGTAGTGGCTATGTATCATGACCAGGGCCTGATTCCCTTAAAGATGCTTGCCCTTCATCAGGGGGTAAACCTTACCTTAGGGCTTCCTTTTGTGCGTACCTCGCCCGACCACGGCACGGCCTATGATATAGCAGGAAAAAACAGGGCCAATCCCGGTTCAATGATTGAGGCGATTAAGTTAGCCGTAAAAATCGCCTCCAGAATAAAAGGCAAGGCCTCAAGACCATGTTCTTAGCCATAGATATTGGCAATACCAATATAAAGCTCGCTATATTTAAGGGAAAAAGAATTTTACACAGCTGGAGGTTGCCTAGCGACAAGAAAGATGGTTTTTCCCGGCATAAAAAGCGCTTAAGGAACCTTCTTACCCAAAGGAAACTTAAAAATATTTGCATAGATGAGATTATTATTTGCAGCGTGGTTCCTAAGCTTACTTCAGTGTCTGCAAAGGCGCTGCGCTCTTTATTTAAAAGGCGGCCCTTGATTTTAGGCCGGGATATTATTGCCCCGATTAAAAACCTTTATAGAAGGCCGGAGCAGGTTGGCCAGGATAGGCTGGCCAATGCCGTAGCGGCAGTTAGTAAGTATGGTGCGCCCGTAATTGTAGTAGATTTTGGCACGGCCCTGACCTTTGATCTGATTTCGGCAAAGGGAGGGTATCTGGGAGGAGTGATTGTCCCGGGTATGGAGACTTCGCTTAAGGCCCTAATCAAACAGGCTGATTTACTTCCTGAGATAGGTTTAGCCAGGCCGCTTGGGCTGTTAGGGCGCGAGACCTCTGAGAGCATTAGAAACGGGCTAATCTATGGCTATAGTTTTCTGGTAGAGGGGGTGCTGGGAAGGCTAAAAAAGAGATTAAGGCGTGTCCCCTGTGTCGTGGCCACAGGCGGAGAGGCCCCTTTAATGGCCGATTATTGCCGTTCTATCAACAGGACTAATCAGAATTTGACCCTGGAAGGGCTGCGCTTGATTTACGAGAAAAGAAGAAAAAGAGCCAAAAAATTAAAAAAAGACTTGACAACTTAGAGTGTAATGGTATAATTAGCACTCTTAAGTTAAGAGTGCTAAAGTAGACACAGAGTATAATCAGTGTCCCGATTCGTAAAATATAGCAAAATTCTGTTCCATAATTTTGCTATACTCATCGGGATTAATTCGGCCATATAATTTACGCTCCTTAACAGTCGCGTAAATTATGGCCTCATTAAGGAGGTAGGTAAATGGCAGGGATACAACCGTTAGGGAATCGCGTATTATTAAAGGTATTAGAAGCAGAGTCAAAGACCAAGGGTGGAATTGTCTTGCCCGATACCGCTAAAGAGAAGCCTCAAGAAGGCAAGGTAGTGGCGGTAGGCAAGGGTACAGTTTCTGAAGACGGCAAGGTCAGGCCTTTAGAGATGAAGGCAGGCGACAGAGTCCTTTTTGCTAAATATAGCGGTACCGAAGTAACCACAAAAGGCGGCGAAGAGTATCTAATCGTTAAAGAAGAAGACATTTTAGCAATCGTAAAATAAGGAGGTAAAAGTGGCAAAGCAATTAAAATACAGCGAAGATGCCCGTAAGGCAATTCAGGCGGGGATTGATAAACTTGCCGAGGCAGTCAAGGTTACTCTCGGGCCGCGGGGAAGAAACGTAGTCTTGGATAAAAAGTTCGGCGCCCCGACAATTACCAAAGACGGGGTAACCGTAGCCAAAGAGATAGACCTGGAAGACCCTTATGAAAATATGGGCGCAGAGATGGTTAAGGAAGTGGCTTCTAAAACATCAGATACGGCAGGCGACGGCACCACTACAGCCACAGTTTTGGCCCAGGCTATTTATAGGGAGGGTTTAAAGAACGTAACCGCAGGTTCCAACCCCACCGCAATAAAGCGTGGGGTGGATAAGGCGGTTGAGGAGATAATCAAGCAGTTGAATAAGATTTCCAAGCCGGTTAAGGAAAAACAGGAGATTGCCCAGGTTGCCTCTATTGCCGCCAACTGTGATACTACCATCGGAGATCTAATCGCCGAGGCAATGGATAAGGTCGGCAAAGACGGGGTAATTACGGTTGAAGAGGCAAAGTCAATGGCTACTACCCTGGATGTGGTAGAGGGAATGCAGTTTGACCAGGGGTATCTTTCGCCTTATCTGGTTACCGATGCCGAAAGAATGGAAGCAATTCTGGAAAACCCCTTTATTTTGATTTACGAGAAGAAGGTTTCGGCAATGAAGGATTTGCTGCCTTTGCTGGAGAAGATAGCCAGAACCGGCAAGCCCCTTTTGATTATTGCCGAAGATATAGAAGGAGAGGCCCTGGCTACCTTGGTAGTCAATAAGATCCGCGGCACACTTTCCGTTTGCGCTGTTAAGGCCCCTGGGTATGGTGACCGGCGTAAGGCAATGCTTGAAGATATAGCTATTTTAACAGGGGGAAAGGCAATTACGGAAGATTTGGGGATTAAGTTGGAAAACATTACCGTTGATGATTTAGGGCAGGCCAAACGTATAACAGTTGACAAGGAGAATACGACTATAGTTGAAGGCACAGGCAAGGCTCAGGCAATCAACGGCCGCGTGGGCCAGATTAAGAAACAGATTGATGATACGGATTCCGATTATGACCGGGAAAAACTGCAGGAACGCCTGGCCAAGCTCGCCGGCGGAGTAGCCGTAATTAATGTCGGCGCAGCTACCGAAAGCGAGATGAAAGAAAAGAAAGCCCGCGTGGAAGACGCCCTTCATGCAACGCGTGCCGCAGTAGAAGAGGGTATCGTGCCCGGAGGGGGAATAGCGCTTTTACGCTGTATTCCGGTTTTGGAAAAGTTGAACCTTTCAGGTGATGAGGCTATCGGCAAAAATATTATTAGGCGTGCCCTGGAGGAGCCGATTCGACAAATAGTGCACAATGCAGGGCTTGAAGGTTCGGTTATAGTAAATAAGGTAAAAGAACAAAAGACCAACATGGGTTATGATGTTAGGCAAGAGAAGATTGTGGATATGATTAGTACCGGAGTAATCGATCCGGCCAAGGTTACCAGAACAGCACTGCAAAACTCAGCAGGCGTAGCCTCGCTTCTTCTGATGACCGAGGCTCTAATTACCGACCTCCCCGAGAAGGATAAACCTGCCATGCCGGCTATGCCCGGCGGCGGAATGCCCGGCGGCGGAATGGGGGGAATGTATTAAACTACAGATTACACAGATTCTAACTACAGATTACACAGATAAAGGCCTCTTGCGGTCTGTAAAGCGTAAGAGGCCTGACTTTATAGGAGGTATATCAGATGGGATTGTTTATAGGAAAAGGAAGAAAGGCCAGGCGTTGTTACGGTTTTGATGAGATTGCCCTGGCTCCGGGCGAGGTAACTATAAATCCTAATGATGTAGACACCACCTGGCAGATTGCCGGAAAGAGGTTTCGTGTGCCCATACTGGCTGCGGCTATGGACGGGGTCGTAGATGTAAAGTTTGCTGTTAAGATGGGTTCGCTCGGCGGTTTGGCAGTGCTCAATCTGGAGGGCGTGCAGACAAGATACGATAATCCTAATGAGGTCCTGGATAAGATTGCCAAGGCCTCTCCTGAAAAGGCCACAAAACTGGTTCAGGGTATTTATGTTAAGCCGGTAAAAGAGAGACTTATTTCCAAAAGAATAGACCAGATTAAAAAGGCGGGTGTTCCGGCGATAGTCAGCGCTATTCCCCAAAAAGCAGAGAGGTACGCTGCCATTGCTCAGGAAGCCGGCTGCGATATATTCGTTGTCCAGTCTACGGTCTGCAGCGTTAAACATATCTCCACAGAATATAAAATTCTAGACCTGCATAAATTTTGTAAAAGAACTAAACTGCCTGTGATTATAGGTAATTGCGTTACTTATGAAATGACTTATGAGTTAATCAAAACAGGCGCAGCCGGCCTTTTAATCGGCATTGGCCCGGGCGCAGCCTGCACCACAAGAGGGGTATTGGGCATCGGCGTGCCTCAGGTTAGCGCTACCGCAGACGCCGCAGCGGCAAGAGATGATTATTACAAAAAGACCAAAAAATACACCCCGATTATTACTGATGGTGGAATGCGCACAGGCGGCGATATCTGCAAGGCCTTTGCTTGCGGTGCTGATGCGGTAATGGTTGGCTCGGCCTTTGCCAGGGCAGAAGAGGCCCCGGGCAGAGGATATCACTGGGGCATGGCTACACCGCACTTTAACCTGCCGCGTGGAACAAGAATTAGGGTAGGAGTGGCGGGTAGCCTGGATGAAATACTTTTTGGCCCGGCTAAGGTTGATGACGGCTCACAGAACCTGATGGGCGCGCTTTCTACTTCCATGGGCAGCTTAGGTGCTAAAGATATCAAACAGATGCAGAAAACCGAAATTATCATTGCCCCTTCCATCCAAACCGAAGGCAAAATCTTCCAGGTCGTCCAACGTGTGGGTATGGGCAAATAGCAAAAAGGGCCAGGCCCCTTTTTGCTAAGTAGCGGATAAGCGCAAAAAGAATGTGCGCTTATCCGTTTTTTATTGACAGAAAGGCATTTTTTTTGTATGATAAGGATATTCAAGTAAAGGATAATCAAAGCTAATGTTGCAGGTTTATACAGGCACCGGCAAAGGTAAGACTACGGCAGCTTTAGGCCTGGCTTTTAGGGCCTTAGGGCAGGGAAGCCGCGTCTTTTTAATCCAATTTATGAAGAAGCGCGCGGATTCCGGAGAGATAAAAGCCGCTCCGCGTTTTAAGAGGTTTAAAGTGCTGCAGGCAGGGCGAGAGGGATGGGTTAAAAAAGGCCATGTCAGTTTAAAAGATAAACAGCTTGCCCAAAGGGGCTTGGATGCCGCCCGCAGGGCCTTAGGGAGCAAAAAGTACGATTTGCTAATTTTGGATGAGCTGAATGTAGCCGTTAATTACAACCTGCTTTGTCTTCAAGAGGTTCAGGAGATTTTAAACAACAGGCCTAAAAAGACAGAGGTGGTTATTACCGGCAGATATGCGCATCCAGAAATCTTAAAAGCAGCCGACCTGGTCAGCGAAATCAGGGAAGTGAAACATTATTATAAAAAGGGCATTAGCCAACGGGCCGGAATAGAGTATTAAGATTATGGCAAAAGCAAGAAACCCTCGTAGAAAGGCGGTGCAAACGATGAACATTGGGACTTTTTGCAGAAGAATAGGCCTTTTCCTGTTTTTGAGTCTGTTTTTTATAACTTTTGCCCAGGCAGAAGAACGGCTCGCCAGAGAGAGGAGCCTATTGGGCGAGGTTAGCCTGAGCGGCCGAATCGTTGAATTTAACGAAACTTACAGGTTTACCGTAATTAATTTAGGGACCGCCGACGGCGTAAAGAAGGGAATGATCTTTAATGTTTTCCAGAGGGATGAAGAAGTCGCCAAGCTTAAGGTAAGCAAAGTGCGCAGACATATCTCTGCTTGCGATATTCAGCTGGTCTATACGGGAAGAGGTATTGGGGTGGGGGATTTGGTAATTTGTAAGGAGCCCGCGCCGATCCTAAAGATGCTTCAACCCCTTAAGGCCACCAGGATGATTGAGGTGGAACCGATTGTTGTGGATATTGATGCGCCCAAGCGAACCATATTATTAAAGGCCTTGACGGTATTTAAAGAATTTGGCACTATGATTACGCAGTCAGACCCTAAGGCATATACCGTCAAGGCGCAAAAGAACCTGGATATGCCCTTGCTTCGGGATTTGCTTACCGAGTGGGGCCCTTACACAAGGAACAGGGTCTTTTATACTGCCGAAATAACCACAACCCCGGGATACAACCGCCTGATTCTTCGCTTAAGAGGGGTTTACGATAAAGAAGGGCAATTCTATAATTATGAGTTAAAAAAGACCTCTCCAGCCTACAAAGAGGCCCAGGAGATGGCCTTTACAATAAAAGACTTGTCAGAGAAGATTTAGGAGTACGGATTTTAGGGAACTAAAAAGAATGAATACTCCAAGAGCGGAAAGAAGAAAGCATCCACGTACAGAAAGCGCTTTGCCGCTTAAGATTTTTAAAAAGGGATTAGATGTCATAACCGAGAGCAGAAATATCAGCTGTTCCGGTGTTTATTGCCGGGTATCCAAGCCGCTGCCGATGATGTCCAAAATAGGCCTTACCCTTTTACTCCCCGCCTGCCGCAAAAATAAACTCAACACCGAAAAGGTTAAATGCAATGGGGTAGTGGTCAGGTCTGAACCGGAAATTGTAGAGGAAGCAGATTCTGCCTGCCAGAACGTAGCCATCTTTTTTACCGATTTGTCCAATAAGGACAGAAATAAGATTGCCGAATATGTGCTGCGCTCTTTCAAAAAATAGACGGCTTAATGAAGGAAGAAGAAAATGATAGAAATGGAATTAATCAGGATATTAATGAACGAAAAAAGAGGGGAGCAGATGGTTGTGCTCAAAGAAAAAAAAGGCAAGCGCACTCTTCCTATAATAATTGGTATCCCTGAAGCCTCGGCAATTAAGCTCAGGATTAGCGGCATCCGCCCGCCGCGTCCGATGACCCACGATTTGCTTAAAAATATGATTGAGCAGTTAGGGGCAACCCTGGAGAAAATAGTTATAGATAAACTTCGGGAAAATACATTTTATGCCAAGCTGCTGCTCAGCAACGGCAAAGGCAGGGAAGTTGTTGTTGATGCCCGGCCGAGCGATAGTATCGCCCTGGCCTTGAGGGCGAATTGCCCTATCTTTGCCTCTGAAGAATTGCTGGATCAGGTGAGCGCATCGGAAAATTTATAAAGTGGAGCTGCCTTCAGGATATTTAATGCAGGTCTTTGAAAAGCTTTATAGATATTTTGGGCCGCAGTACTGGTGGCCGGCAGATACTGCTTTTGAGGTAGTAGTTGGCGCAATCCTCACCCAAAATACGGCCTGGGCAAACGTAGAAAAGGCCATTTCCTCTCTAAAGAAAAACAAGTTGCTCAAGCCCGCAAGGCTGCGCAGCAGCGATGTCAGGACAATAGCCAGACTGATCAGGCCGTGCGGATATTACAATATTAAGACCGCCAGACTTAAGAACTTCTTAGAAGTTTTGTTTAAGGACTTTAAGGGAAACCTGAGGTTAATGTTTTCCTTAAATGTAACAGCTTTGAGGCAGAGATTGCTCGAGGTAAAAGGAATCGGCCCTGAGACTGCCGATAGTATTCTTTTATACGCGGCAAAAAGACCGGTATTCGTAGTTGATGCCTACACCAGAAGGTTTCTTTTGCGCCATAAATTAATTTCGCAAAAAGCTGGCTACCGGCAGATGCAATCTCTGTTTGAGGAAAATTTACCCCATAGATTAAGGTTGTTTAATGAATACCACGCCCTGATTGTGCGTCTGGGCAAGGAGTTTTGCCGCAAAGAACCCATTTGTGATATTTGCCCCTTAGGGAAGGACAGAGGAGGAGAATAATGCAGGAGAGAAGAAAATACGCCCGTTTAACCGTTCCCTTAGAGGTCAATTATAGCATTGAGGGAAAAGATAACGCCCAATATAAGACTGTTGCTAAAAACATCAGCCCTAACGGTGCAATGCTTAGCATGGAAGGAGAGTTACCCAAGGGCGCTATTTTGGATCTGGAGATTAAAATTCCCGACAGCCCCAAACCTATTCCCGTCAAGGTTAGGGTTGTCTGGTCCAAAGAAGAATCCAGGGAAGGTAAAAAAACTTATCACGCAGGATTAGAGTTCATTGAGATTCCCGAAGAAAGCAAAAATACATTTTTTCAATACCTGTGCAATTTAATGTACGACCAACTGAAAAGGATTAAATAAGATGGAAATTAGGCAAAGATTGGAAAACGACTTTAAAGAAGCCTTAAAGAATAGAGATAAGGTTGTCCTTTCTACCTTAAGGATGCTAAAGGCCGCTCTGCACAACAAGGAGATTGAAAAGAAGGGTGAGCGGCTTAAAGGGACAGAGGTGATTAAGGCTATCGCCAAACAGGTGCAGCAGCATAAAGATTCAATTGAGCAGTTTACCAAAGGCAAAAGGGAAGACCTTGTAAAAAAAGAGGCCAAGGAATTAGAGATTTTAGAAAAATATCTGCCTGAACAATTGTCACAAGAAGAGATTATTGCGGTAGTAAAGAAGGTGATCGCCGAGGTCGGCGCCAAGGACAAGTCGGATTTCGGCAGGGTGATGAAGCCGGTAATGGCGAGCTTGGGCGGGAAGGCCGATGGAAAAGTCGTTAGCCAGGTTGTATCTTCCCAATTAGGCTCTTAGGATAGGAGTTTGGCCGTGTTTGCGATTCAAATAGGCCTGATTGTATTTTTGCTCTTTATCTTAGCTATAATCTATCAGGATGAGTGTAGAAAGAAAAGGCTGGCCAGAAAAACAGCGAAGGCAAACAGATTTTGGGATAGCGGCAAGGAGAGAAGAGAGCAGGTTCGTATAAATACAGAGGTTGATGTTTTCTATGAAGTTGCCTCCGGCAGAAAGACTCAGAAACGTACTTCAATAAGTAAAAATATAAGTTTAGGCGGAATAAATTTAGCCTTAAATGAAAAACTGCTTCCGGGTACGGATTTAAGCCTTCAGCTCAATCTTCCTCAAGGAGCTAAACCTATTTTTGTGCAAGGCAAGATAGCCTGGGTAAAAGAGATACCCGAGAGGCTCCCCGGGCAGGAAAAAGAAGAAAGGTTCTTTGCTACAGGAATTAAGTTTGCTCAAATGAGCCCAAGGGACGAAGGCCTCTTGCGCAGTTTCATCGACCAGCACATAAAAGGTACTGTTAGACCAAATTAAGGAGGAATAAATGAGAAATTCAGGAACATTCCTAATTTTTGTTTTGCTTTCAGCTTTCAGCTTTCAGCTTTCAGCTTTTTTATCGGGTTGTGCAGAGATTAAGCCTCCCGGCCCCGAGGAGATAATGCGCCAGCCTTTAGGGGAAAGCCCCTTGCGGGTCGGCATGACCAAGGAAAAGGTAAAGTCTCTTTGGGGTGAACCCGATATAGTCAGGGTCCTGGGGGCTGATGCCCAGGGGACGGTAAAAGAAGAATGGATTTACCGTGGGCGCTATCCCAATCTGCCCATCAACGTAGATTTTCTTTCGGAGACCCAGCATCTTTTGTTTGACGGCGATCATCTGGTGCGATTTGAACACCGCAAATAAATCTTGGAGGAATGGCTTGCTATGGTTAAAGATAGAAGGGCTTTTCAGCGGATTGACGGCATTGTCAATGTGCGCTACGGCGTAAAAGACCGAGATAAGGAAAAGATTGAAACTTTGCCCAGAGATATCGGTGGCGGCGGATTAGGCCTGTGCATAACCGAAGAACTCCAACGCGGCACAATATTAGACCTGGAGATTACCCTTCCCGACAACCCCGAGAAGACCATTCTGGGGGCAGGGGAGGTTAAGTGGAGCAAAGAATTCGGGGCGATTGACCTTAAGCGAAGCATTAACCTCTATGAAACCGGAATAAGGTTTATTAACATCAATTCCATTGCCATAGGCAGGGTTTATGCCTATTCCCGCCAAAAAAAGGCAGATAATCCTGCAAAACTCTAATTCTGCGGCATTTTTTAGCCTGCCTGCCTTGACAAGCCCAATTTCATAGTATATACTTTGTTGTAGTTATCCCTATTTTCTGCACATCTTTGTTTCTTTTTAGGACATTAGGATGAAACTATGGCCCTAACGACAGAAACTCTTTCCAAGTCCTTGCTTGCTAAAGAGCATAAATTTGATTCTCTGGTAAAGAGCCTAAACAGTCTCAATGTAGGCCTAAGTGTAATCAATAAAGAAATGCGTATTGCCTGGGTTAATCAGGTAATGATTGACATCTTTGGCCCATCCGAAAAAATCTACGGTCAACATTGCTATGAGGTTTATGCGCACCGCAAGAGAATTTGCCCTAACTGCCCTACTGTCAAGGCCTTGCGAACAGGTAAGCCGGGATTCAGCGCTATTCAGCGCGGAATCGATAAAAACAACCAGGTGCAATACCATAAGCTTATTTCTGCCCCTGTAATAAATAACGGCAAGATAGTAGAGGCCTTAGAAGTAGTTCAGGACGTTACCAAAGAGGTTATTGCCAAGAAGCAGAAAAAGTACTTCCAGAGACAGCTAAAAGAGCAGGTTCGGAAGAAAACCTCCGAACTTGATCTTGCAATTAAAGAGCTGAGCAGCGTTTATGCGGTCAGCCGCGAAATTATTTCTACCTTGGACTTGCAAGAGGTTTTTTTACTTGTTGCCAAAGCAGTGTGTTTGATAATTCATACCAAGGCCTGCGTGTTAAGGATGGTGGACAAGGCCAATAGGCAAATGCCCATTGTTTCCAGCTATGGGCTAAGTAAAGAATATGTAGACAATACCCCTCTGAAGATAGGAGAGGGCCTCTCCGGCATTATTGCCGAAACCGGCAAACCTATAATCTGCCCTCAGGTATCTAAAAAAGATAGCATTAAATACTCTTATTATATAACCGGAGAAGGCTACAGTTCTGCGCTGGGCGTCCCGATTATCTTTAAAGACGAGGTCCTGGGTTCTATCTTGACTTACGATGAAACGGTGCGCGATTACACAAAGAATGAAGTAATGCTTTTATCTACTTTTGCTTCGGAGATAGCAATAGCTATTAAGAATGCCCAGTTATACAAGAAGGTCCGTTCAAATTATTTAAATACGGTAAGTGCCCTGGCTTTGGCCGTGGAGGCGCGTGATCCCTATACCCACGGCCATTCCGAGCGGGTTACCGCCTACGCCATAGAGATTGCCCGGGCAGAGGGTTTGCCTAAGAAGCAGATTCAAATTATTCAGAGATGTGGAACCCTGCACGATGTGGGTAAGATTGCCGTGCCCGATACTATTTTAAGAAAGGCCGGGCCGCTGACAAAAAAGGAGAGGGCCATAATCCAGCTTCATCCCGCCAAAGGGGTAGATATGTTAGCGCCGCTTGAATTTTTAGAGCGTGGTTTTCCTCTAATCAAGCATCATCACGAAAGATTTGACGGGAAAGGCTATCCGCAAGGCCTAAAAGGAAAAAAGATCCCGACTATTGCCCGGATTTTTTCCTGCGCCGATGCCTTTGATGCAATGACTTCCGACCGCCCCTATCGGTCCAGGTTGACCTTCAAGCAGGCAATCGCGGAATTAAAGAAGAACGCCGGGAGTCAGTTTGACCCTTGCTTGGTAAAAAAATTTGTGCTAATATTAGAGCGCAAGACCTAGAAGTGAAAGCAAAAAGCCAGATATATGCAAGAGCATTTAGAGAGAAGAAGATACATCCGCCTAACTTCGGTTTTTCCGGTTAGCTTCCAGTTTTTTCTTTCCGACCGCCCCAAGGGTAAATTATATCAGGGTTTTACCAGAAACGTAGGCCTTGAGGGCCTCTGTATCGAGATTAGCGAGCTGGACGAGCAGGCCGAAGCCAATTTGCGTAATCCTCAAAGCAAGCTTCGCCTGGCAGTCAATATGCCGCTATCCAGCCATCCCAGCTGGGCTACGGCAAAGGTAATCTGGGTAAAAACCCAGAAAGATTCCTTTCCCGCGCAATATCTTATCGGCGTACATTACGAAGATATCCAGCCCAAAGTGAAGAAGCGTATTTTTGCTTATGCCAGGAGAGTGCGTAACCTTCCTCGCTATGCCGGTCTTGTTGCGGCAATTCTGATTGTACTAACTGCCTTTTCTTTGGTCAATAACCTTAAGGCCAGGCGCGATAACCGGCTTTTGGTGGAGAAGACCGTGCAGCTGGCCAGCAGATACAGCCGGCTTGAGCAAAAGATATTTTTGGCCGGTAGTGAAGAAGAAGAATTAAAAGATGAGTTGAGGGAAGGCTTTGCCAGGGAAGATGAGCTCCAGAAACGGATGTCTGCCCTGCAGGAGTTGATAGGAAACACAGAGAAAGCGCAGGAACAGCGGTTGAGTAGTTTGCTGGTAGAACAGCAGGCATTGAAAGATGCCTTATCCCAGGTACAGTCAGAAAAAAGCGCGCTTGACCGCCAGCTTGCCCAGCTGCTCAAAGAAAAAGATAGCTTAACTACGGATTTATTGACTATTGAAAAAGAAGGCTGGGGGGTTAAGCGTTCGGCTTTGGAAAATATGTATCGCTGGCTTAAGGCCCACCAGGCCCAGAGCACAGGCCTATTGACCAGCTTTGAAGGGGATAGGTCCCTAAGGAATTGGGCCTTTACGTATGACCAGTCCCTGGCTGCCCAGGCATTTGCCATTTTTGGTGATTACCAAAAGGCAAGAGAGATTTTTGATTTCTATAAATATGAGGCGAAGAAGGTTGACGGCGGCTTTGTCAATGCCTTTGAAGTGGACAGGGGCGGGGTTGCCGAATATGCGGTGCATTGCGGGCCGAATATCTGGCTGGGCATTGCCATAATGCAATATACGAACAAGACCGGCGATAAGCAATATCTGGGCTTAGCCCGCTCTATCGGCGATTGGGTGATTTCCATCCAGAAACAGGATAAAGAGTTTGGCATCAGGGGAGGCCCGGACCTGCAGTGGTTTAGCACAGAGCATAACCTGGATGCCTATGCCTTGTTCAATATGCTCTATGGCGCAACAAAAAATGAGGCCTATCAACTGGCCGCCCAGCGCACTTTGGCCTGGCTGAAGACGCATGCCTATAACGGAACTGAACCGCCGATAAACAGGGGCAAGGGCGATGCTACTATTGCTACCGATACCTTTTCCTGGGCTATTTGTTCGCTTGGTCCGGAGACCCTCTTCCGGACCGAGATGGATCCCGAGCAGATTATCCGCTATGCCGAAGATAACTGCCTTGTTGAAGTAGAATATTGCCGGCCGGAAGGCGAGGTAGTTAAAGTTTGCGGATTTGACTTTTCCAAGCATGAGCATTTGGCCCGCGGAGGGATAGTTTCCACAGAATGGACTGCCCAGATGATTGTGGCCTATCAGGTAATGGCCGATTATTTTGCTCAAAAAGGTATTCTGGATAAGGCCAGAGACTCTCGCCAGAAGGCCAATTTTTACCTTAATGAATTGAGTAAGATGTTGATTTGTAGCCCTTCCAAGGTCGGGCAAGGGGAGGGCTGCCTGCCTTATGCCTCGGATACCTCGGCCGATACCGGCCATGGCTGGCGCACGCCAAAAGGTAAAAAGACCGGCTCGCTAGCCGGCACTGCCTACGCCATCTTCGCCAACATGGGCTACAACCCCCTTTCCTTTTCCCAGGCAAAATAGGGGAGAGGCACACCCGAGTAACTTCCGGTAAAATTGAGCCTATCGAGTAAGTGCCGGTAACATCGGCAGCATCGAGTAACATTAAGTAAGTTTGTCCGGAAAAGTAAGTTCTTAAAAATGCAGTTAAGAGACCTTTAAAAAGTAAACAA
>CAZPGX010000001.1:8911-14483 GCA_964586605.1 uncultured Planctomycetia bacterium | reverse complement strand
TCCGGAAAAGTAAGTTCTTAAAAATGCAGTTAAGAGACCTTTAAAAAGTAAACAAAATGAAGTTTAGGAAAACGGCAGTTTTAGAGTAAGCAGAGTTAATTGCAGTTAAATGGCCTTTTCAAAGTAAGCCCGGTTAACTAAAAGTAATCCCCTTTTTTGAAGTAAATGTAGGTAAGTCCAGTTAACCGGCATTTTCGCGGTAAAATCAGGTAAGTGCAGCTAATCAACAGGCCCGGATTTGACCTAAGATGGTTTCTTAGGACCTAGGCCTAGGTTGAAATTTGCTTCGCTTCAGCTGCTTAGATCTTGCCTGGTATCTTTTCCACAGGCTAACCTAAATCCTTCATAACTACTTACCCTTTTGTCCGTTATATGGCTTTTTGCAAGATTGCGAAGTTAACATAAGATATATTATGCGAAGTTGGGGTCTCCAAAAAAACAGGGCTGAAATTTGCTCTGCATTTGCCTTATAAAGGCCTCAGGCTTCATTTTCGCTCTATTGAGGTTAATCCCCTCCTTATTCCCATTCCTCAAAGACAAACTCGGGGCTGACCATCGGCTCATAATCCACAGGCGCAGGGATGGGGAAAGTCAGGGCTTCGTACAGTCCGGAAGCAGTACGCACAAGGCCCTGTTTTGCCCCTTCAACGAAGCCTGATGTCAGGCCTTTGACAGCGCCCTCTTTTTTGCTTCTTAGGATGACCCCTTTGGGGATTTCAACTATGCCGGTAAAAAGATTAGCTAGGCCCCTGCCCAATTTGCGTAACGGGCCGTCCGCAAAACAGGGTTTGGCCATTAGAGAAGAAATGAGCACGGCAGATAACAGGATTAGGGCAAACTTACGCATCTTTTTTGGCCTCCTTTTAGCCTTGTCAGGCAGGCTGGATATTAGTCTTCCTCTGTCTGCTCCAGCAGCTCGTTCATCTGCTCCAGTTCCGGGCCGGGCAGCGGTGGTTGAGGTTGGGTAATCGGAGAAATAATGGCTTGTTTGGTTTCGCCTTTTTCCAGTTTAAAGCTGAAGGCGTGCATGTCAGTGAGCTCCCAGGGGATAACTACTTCAGAGAAAAAACAAAGCGGAAAATACTCATAAATAGGCCCTTTGAGCTTAGCCGTGGTGCGGACATTGGCATGGCCGTCTTTAACTAATTCCAGATGATGGCTGCCGTAATAGAGAAATTCGTGGGTGCAGGGTGTTTGGCCGATAGGCTTGCGGTCAAAGTAGACCTCTGCGCCTTGCGGCTGGGAGTCTATACAAACCAGGCGGCGGACGCAACCCGAAAGGGCAAACGCTGCCGAGAGGACAATTGTCATCAAGAAGATTCTTTTCATAGTAAGGTTAGATCTGGCTATGTCTGCCTTTCCCCTCTTGTTTGTACTGAATAAGCTTTCTGTGAACGTAGCTCATAATCCTGTTTTTATTATTTTCGTCTATAACCTTAAATTTGAGGCCGGCGTAAAAATAGTCCGTTTTTTTGCATTTATCGGCCCAGATTACTTCTGCCTTGGCCAGGATAGGCTGGGAACTGCCGGGAAGATACATCTCTAATTCTGCCGGAGTGCCGGGTTCCAATTTCCGGGCTACGGTTAGGCGCACCCCCGCACCGCTTATGTCGTAGGCGGAAGACTTTCCCTCCAAACTTAGCCCGGGAAACTTGTAGTTTACCAGCACCAATCCGTCAGCGCGCACGTAGTTTCTTCTTTCCCGCATCTTAGCTCTCCTTCTCGCTATCTAAAATAAAAGTTACCGGGCCGTCATTCTCAATATGCACAACCATATGCTCCTTAAAGGCTCCCTGTTCCACTCTTATTTGAAAATCCTTTAGCTGCCGGATAAATTCAAGGTATAATTTTTCGGCCCTTTTTGGCTCTTCTGCCCGCTCAAAACTGGGCCGGCGGCCGCTGCCGGATAACTCGGCGCATAGGGTAAATTGCGAAACAACAAGCAGCTGGCCGTCTATATCCTTCAGGCAGAGGTTCATCTTCCGGGCCTGGTCGTTGAAGATACGCAATTGGGCTATTCTTTTAGCCAGATATCCTGCATCCGCTGAGCCATCGCCCTTGAGTACTCCTAAGAAGATTAGCAGGCCCTTTTTTATGCCGGTTATTACCTTGTTATCAACGCTTATCGAGGCAGAGTTCACTCTTTGGATTACAGCGCGCATCTAATTTAGGTAATATAGAACATAGCAATACCCAGGGTCAAGGCAAGGATTGCCCACCCTTTATAGACAATCTGCGGCGCCGCCAGCCACCAGTCCATCACTGCCTTGAATTTCTTTTCAAGCATTAAAATAATTGTCAGGCCTTTTATGCTTGCAAGAATCCCTAAAGCGAGCACAAATAAGGGTGCCTCGGCGGCATCTGCGGAAATTAAAAGCAGAAGCCCGAATACCAAACTGAGCATCCCCATGGTCTGGCGCTTTGTACTTTTTACAAAATTGGCCAGGGCTGAAATGCTTTTTCGGGTGACCACTAATCCGAATGTGCCCATTACAATCCAGAGCAGCCCTGCCAGTCTGATGATAAGTAATTTCATTCTCCTTTTCCCCCCTTTCGCCGTCGGTAATTTAAAATTTTACTTCCGGGACTTCTTTTGCCCGTTCTTCTGCTTCAAAATATTCCGCCGGCTTGTTCAGGCCGCGGATGCCGGCAAACAGGCTCCCAAACACCGTGCGCCTGTAAGCATTAAAGGCCATTACCGCCTGGTTATAGCGCCTTCTTTCTACGGCAATCCTATTTTCTGTTCCCTCTAACTGGCTCTGTAAGGTTAGGAAGTTCTCGCTGGCTTTTAATGTCGGATAGTTTTCGGCAACCAGAAGAAGCCGGGAAAGCGCTCCCCCCATTTCTTTAGCTGCGGCGATTTTTTCGCCGCGGGTTGCGGCTTTTCCCCACTGGCTGCGCAACTGGGTTACTTTGGTAAACAGCTCTTTCTCATGGGCGGCGTAACCCTTAACCGTGTTGACCAGGTTGGGAATCAGGTCGTTTCTTCTCTGGAGTTGATTTTCTACCTGCGCCCAGCCCTGGTTGACGTTTTCATCCAGGATTACCACGCGGTTGAGCCCGCCAATAAACCAGCCACCCAAGATAAGTAAAACGCCAACGGTAATAATAAGAATCAGTACGCCTTTGTTCATCATAGCCTCCTTGTGTTTACCAACCGCCCCCGGCGCCCCCGCCGCCGGTAAAACCGCCGCCAAAACCGCCGAAACCGCCGCCAAAACCGCCGGAGGCCCCGCCTAATCCGCCTCCGTACCAGTATCCCCCTCTTCTTCTGCCTGAGCCCAGGAGCAGATAACCAAACAGCCCCATGCGAAAACCAAAGATGAGAATAAAAAACAGCAGCGTAAACAGGCCTTCGAGGAATGCGGCAAGCGGCGTCTTTTGCACTGCTTGCACATACTCTTGCCTTAGGCCGGGGAGTTCTTTTATCTTTACATTATACTCCTTAGCCGCCAAATCTACAAGGGCAATAGTGCCGGCAAGGATACCCTTGGAAAATTCGCCTTTTTTAAAATACGGTACGATAATATTGCGATAGATTTTAGCTGATTCAGCGTCGGGAATAGCGCCTTCTAATCCGTAACCGGTAGCTATCCAGACCTTTTTGTCTTCAGAGGCCACTAAAAGCAGGATGCCGTTGTCTTTGCCGGCCTTGCCGATTTTCCACTTATCCCACAATCTTACGGAATAGTCCTGGATGTCGTAGGGTGAGGTGGTCTCTAAGGTAACCACCGTCATCTCGGCGCCGGTATTTTGCTCTAAGGCCTGCGCTAAAGCGACTAATCTCTGGTAATCCTCAGCGGCAATCAAATTCGCAAAGTCGTTAACGTATCCCCGGGCCGAAGGAAAACCGGCCTCCTGGGCTAAGAGCGGTGAGGAAAAACAAAAAAGCCCAATTATTATGAGGGAAGCTGCCTTAAAGAATCTGCGTAATCTATGTTTTAAATCTACGTAATCTGTGTTCCTCATAATTGGTCAACAGCGATAGCCAGCTTCTGTATCTGGGCGATATATTTTTCAAAAAAGACCTCTACATCATACGCGCCTATCTTCTCGTCATTTTTAGTATCACGCAAAACAGCCAGCAACAGAGCCCTGTCTAAATTAAATTCGGCGCAGAGTTGTTTGTAAATTTGTTCTTTCTCAACCGGCGGGGTCTTGCCTTTCAGCCTAATTAGATTGCGAAATACTGGGGTGAGCGAGCTAAGGGACTCTTTCAACAGGGCCTCGATACCCTTTCTTTTCAGGCCTATTTCTAAATAGGCCTGCCTGATTCTAATCAGCTTTCCTTTAATCTGTTCTTCGCAAAAAAGCCTGATCTGGCCTAATCTTATTTCCAGCTGCGAGAGCAGGTCTTCTCCGTAAAGAAGCAGATGGTTTTCTTTCATTTCCAGGAATTCAATAGGGAATACATCGCTCGAGCTCTCTATATGCTTGCGGGTAAGAAAAAGCGGGGCGGCAATCTTCTTATTGATGCCTGCAGATACAGTTTTGAGGCTTTTTTGCAGGTCCTGAAACTCCAGCCTCTGCAGGATGACGAAAAGATTGATATTGGAGACCTTATGGATATAATCTGCGCCTGCCGCCTGGCCGCAGACAAAAATAGAAACCAGATTGTCCTGATGAATCTTTAGCAGTTCGCCTAAATACGGCTGGATTACTTTTCTGGCCTGCGGGTTAAGTTTTTCTAAATTCTTCAGGTCTTCCATCGGTTAGGCTCTATTCAGTTTGGCTATCTTCGCTTTTTTACTCTTAATCTGCTGGTTTAATTTGTCTGCCTGGTTGAACAGGGAGGTAAGTTTCGCAGATTTAACTTCGCCCTTCTTGGAATGCTGCTGATAAACCTTCTTGCCTGCCTGCCTGAAGATGTTTTCTTTCTTTAAATTGATGCTGACGACATCAAGTTGAAGTTTGCCTATCTTGGAGGCGCGGACAACCTCTTTTTCCCCTTTCTGCGCCAGCTTCATAGTCTTGTGTCCCAGGTCTTTAAGGTTTTGCTTGGCCTGCTGCCAGATCTTGGACACCTCTTTTTGAACATCTATTCTTTTCTTTGTCATCTTTCCTCTCCTGTCTATTTAACTTCGCCGTGGTCCACTACGTCCTTTTCAAACCAGATCCACATCTCGCTGGGCTGCGCATAATACCAGCATTCGGAGATTTCCGACTTTGAGGTAGCCGGCGGTTGGCCGAATTTTTTAATTACTTCAACCTTGCTCATTCCCTCTAAATTACCGGCGGAAATAGCCGAAAGCCTTGTTCTTGTTTGCGAATGCCTTTTTACATGCACACACCCGGTTAAAAAAGCTAATAGCTGAAAGCTGATAACTGAAAGCAAAATCAATATAAGAAGCAATCTTTGGGTTTTCATCTACTCCTCAATGCTGATGGCCTCTACGGGGCAGTCTTCCTTAGCCTTTTTGCAGCTTTCTTCAGAGCCGTTGGGCACGGGATTGGCCTTGGCTTTTGCCTTGTCCCCGTCCATTACGAAGACATCCGGACACACATCAACGCACAAACCGCAGCCTACGCATAATTCTGGGTTTACCTGAGCCTTCACTACCGTCCTCCTTTC
>CAZPGX010000001.1:0-8811 GCA_964586605.1 uncultured Planctomycetia bacterium | reverse complement strand
CGCAGCCTACGCATAATTCTGGGTTTACCTGAGCCTTCACTACCGTCCTCCTTTCCGTTTTAACAGTTTTTCTTTTCTCTTGCGCATAAAAATCTTACCTGCTTTTTTCTCCCGCCGAAGAACATAATCTATATAATCGGCTAAGCTTTTTTCGCTTCCCGGCGAAAAAGCGCGAAAGAAAATCCCTGTTCCATATAACCTTTTCCCCTGCAAAGGGATGAGTGGGCCGGACCTGAAAGCGACCCCCTCGCAGCAAACCTGCCTGTTTCGGCCGGATTGCCCCGAGCCTTGAGGAGGAAGAGTTATTTTGATGTTTAATTTCGCGCCCGGGGGAATCTCTTTATTAAGTTCAATATATGTCCCCAGGAGGCTAATGTTTTTTGTTTCGGCCCGTATCTCCCCTTGATTATATTCTACTATTAAGGCAAGGGCAACGTCAATCCTCTTGCGCCTTCTTTTCTCTTTTATACGGGCCATTTTATCAGGCCTTTAGGGTAAGATAATTCCCGTGAAGTTGTCTAATAAATAGCGAAACCCCGCTTTTGCCGATACAGAATTAACTACCGAATTCAGGTCGCCGACATCCTTAAAAACAAAAGGGCCTTTTGTGGTAACTATAATTACAACGGGCTCTCCTATTCCAGTCCGATAGTCGATGAAGGTTATCTTTCCCGGGAAAACCTCTAATCTGTCAATAGCGAATTTAGGGCGCGGCTGCGTTGAGGTTGCTGCTATTGCTTGCGAAGGGCTTGCGGGCACCTTCACTTTTTTGTCAGGTTTTCTTCTAATGCCGGATATATTGGACTTGCCTTTTTCGTTCCTGATAATACTAATTTCGCTGATTCGCACCTTCGCCTGCCGAAGGTGTATCCTTCCCCTTAAGCAATCCAGTAAATCGTATTTGACAAATGCCTCTTCAAGCCGGCCTAATGCCTTAGGCCTAAATCCGGGTGGATTGAGCAGGGTTAGCCCGCGTATCTGGAGAGTGCTGTTTAAAACGTCCAGGTTTATTTTCTCCAGGGATACCGTTAAGCCCGTGGTCTTAGCCGCGGCGGCAGAAATTAAGGTCTCACAAAGCCTGTTGCGAAAGAAGGCTATGCCTAATACAACTACCAGAACTAAAACCAGAAAGGCCTTTATGCAGTTTTTTAACATTAGCGTGACAAACTACTTTGTATCTCTTGAATAAGCCTACGATACTTATCCTGCAGCTTTTCCTTTAATGGACGGTTGAGGAATAAAAGCGCCAGCACCATTAAGACAAGAAGCAAGGCCACGGCCAGCGCTTCCTGCCCTTTTCTATCCTTGCGGAGTAAGAGAATTTTCTCCCAGAAGCCCATTTCTTTCTGCGCGCAAATTCCCCGGGTTGAGCGAAGAATAAAGTCAACCAGGTGTTTAATCTCGGCAGAGGATGAAAGTTTTTGTAATTGCCCGATTGCCTGTTTCACGTTAAGGCCAGATTTGTAAAGCAACTTAAAGGCCTGTTTTATTTCGCTGCGGGCGCGAAGAGAAAGATTCGCCCGCCTTAAGCCTACGGAATTGACTGCCCGGACGGCAGAGTCCCCTTTTACCAGCATATAAGGAGGCACGTCTTTTGCCACGCGGGCTAACCCCCCGACCATGGAAAGCCTTCCTATGCGGCAAAATTGATGCACGGTAACGTTTCCGGAAATAAAGGCGCCGTCTTCAATAGTAACGTGCCCGGCTATAAGGGCGCCGTTGCAGATGGTAATATGGCTACCCAGGCGGCAGTCATGGGCTATATGCGAGAAACCCATCAGGTAGTTCTCATCCCCGATAACTGTTGCCCCTGCAGCCAGACTT
Source organism: uncultured Planctomycetia bacterium (assembly GCA_964586605.1). GTDB lineage: Bacteria > Omnitrophota > Gorgyraeia > JAFGHF01 > JAFGHF01 > CAZPGX01. The sequence continues at coordinate 6,987 of CAZPGX010000001.1, read as the reverse complement.
GAGCGATGTACCGTAGCGTATTCGCGGAAGATGTTTCTGCGGCCGATAATCAGCTGCCCGGCTTGGTTCGGGTTGTGGCGGATCTGGGGCAGGTGCCCTAAAATTGCCCCCATATGCACCTGGCAGCCATCGCCAAGGCTGGTCCCGTTTAATATCTGGGCATGGGAATAGACCTTGACCCCGCGGCCAATCTCGACCTCATCCTCAATAACCGCGTAGGGGCCGACTTCTATATCTTCGCTTAATCTTGCTCTTTTAGCGATGATTGCCGTGGGGTGGATATTCATCCTTAATTTCTTTCCCAGAGGCTGGGTTTCTTTTTGAGTAAATCCAGAAAAGCAGTTACGATGCGGGGATCAAGCTGGCTTCCGCAGGCATTTTTTAGTTCCGATATAATTACATCTTCGGGGAGCGGCTTCCTATAGGACCTTTCGGAATTCATCGCATCAAAGGTATCGGCCACCGCTAAAATCCTTGCGCCTAAAGGAATTTCCCCGCCCTTGAGCCCATCGGGATAGCCCCTGCCGTCAATCCTTTCATGGTGATGGCGAATCATCTCTTTTTCTTCTTTCAGGAACTGCAGGGGCTCAAGTATCTCCGCCCCCCTTTGCGGGTGCTTCTTGATTATTGCCCACTCCTCATTGTTAAGCTTATCGGGTTTATGTAAAATAGCATCGCTAATGCCGACCTTGCCGATATCGTGCAGGATCCCGGCGCGTTCGATTATTTTGCGTTCTCTTTCTTTGAGCCCTAACTCTTCTGCTATCCCTATAGCACATCTGGTAACTCTTCTGGAGTGGCCGCGCACATAAGGGTCTTTTGCTTCTTCGGTTAGGACTAAAGTGGTAATAGTGGCAAGTTCGGCCTGTTCGAGTTGTCTTTGTGCCTTGATCAGGGCCTGGTTGATTGCCTGCAATCTTTCCCTGTCCCTCAATTCCTGGACCCAGAGATAACCGACAAGGACCAAGACCAGCCCTAAAAGAACCTCGTTAGACACTACCTTGGTCTGCGGATAGCGGTTTATGGCATAGAGATGGAAAAAGGTGAGAAAGAAGATAAGCGCTACCAGCCATAGCTTAAAAGTGTTGCTCGCGGAAGGCCTTCTTTTTTCTTCCCGGGCCATTACTTGCTCCTTTTTCTTAAAGATATTTTACCACAGCCATATCTAGTTTTCAAGCGGCAACTTTATGCGGGTTGCGGACGGTTTTAAGGGTAATGTATCCGGCCAGCATAAATAAAAATACCGAAAGCAGAGCTATCCTGTATTTAAGTATTCCCCATCCAGCGAAGGCCCAGCTGGTAATTATTCCCCAGGCCAGGGTCCCTAAGATAAAAGAGAGCATGTGCAGCAGGCCGAATAGACCAAACATCTGGCCTATTTTCTTCTGCGGGATCAGCTCAATCAACATTGTCCGCGCAGAGACCCATGTCCCGCCTAAGGCAATTCCCGCCAACGGGCCGGCTATCCAGAACATCCAATCGGATACAGCTATAGCCGCCAGGAATATCGCCAGGCACCAGAGTTTAATTACCAGAATTAAGGTATCTTTTGAGCCCCATCGGTCGGTAAGATGCCCGAAGAGATAAGAGCCGGCTATGGCAAAAATGGTGGAGATGACCATAAAATAGATTTTTTCGCTATTGCCAAAGCCCATTACTCTGTGGGCATAAACTCCCATATATACTACAATGGTGTTGACGGCATTTAAGCATAGAAAGGCGGAGAGCAGAAATCTCTCCAGAGGTTGGTTCTGGCGAATTTGCCCGATGGTTTTGAGCAATCTTGAAAACACAGTTTTGAGCCGCAGTTCAATTTTAGGAATACGCGGATGTGGCAGGTCCTTGATAAAGCTCAAAGCGGGCGCGGCAAAAAGAAGAAAAAGCGCCGCGCTGGGGGCAAAGGTGGCCTGCCTGCCGCCGGAGTCAAGGAAAGGCTTGACCAGAACGAGCCCCAGGATAGTCCCTAGATACCCCAGGCTTACGCCCAGGCCGGATGTGCGGCCCAGGCTCCGGGGCGTGCCTACCTGGGCAAGCAAAGAATTGTAGGCCACTGCCGCTAATTGATAACAGAGATTGGCTAGCGCAAAGAAAAACAGGGCAAAAGGTATCCTCTTGACCAATCCGAGCATTGCCGTAAAAATAACGCACCCAAAAGTAAAGGCCGTTAAAAAAGGGACTCTTCTTTTTAGCCTGTCCGAGATTTCCCCGAGCACCGGCATTAAAAGCCCCGCTAAGAATATAGAGCCGCAGAGGGCCAGGCTGTAATATATTTCCGGGCAACCCCTATCTACCGTTAGCCAGAGGACAAAATAGAACGAGATTATGTTCATTGAGAAGATTGTATTGGCGAGGTCATAGAGCGCCCAGGAGAACCTGGCTAACTTGCGATTGGTTTGCATCTAGAGCTTATATACTGTATCGTTGTGGCGGACGCGCGCCTTTACCAGAAGGCCGATTTCTTGTCCTGGTTTAGCTTCTTTGATTGGGCTGTTGTCAATCTGTATTGACTTGACCTTCTGTTTGAAATCAGTGGTATGGCCTTTAAACCAGAGGGTATCTCCCGGGACAATCTTTCCGCGGCTAACCAGGATTACTCCTGCCTTGACATGAGCGAAATAATGGGTAATCCTGCCTACTATCTGCGGTGCCGCAGTCCCCTTTTTCTTTATTACCTTAACCCCGGCGGCCTTTTTACCTTTTTTTCTTTTTACCGTTACAACCTTGACCTTTTTCTTAAAAAGACCAAAAAACATCTTCCGCCTCCTCTCTCTTTTTATATCTCGCTTCTTTTGATTAATTCCCGGTAATATTCCACGCAGAGGTCGCAGGTGCCTTTTTCCCTATCCCATTCGGGGTGGTCCCTGCGGATAAGTTCAATCAGATATTCCTCTGCCTTAATATGGGCCAGGCCCACCGAATCATCAATCTTTTTTCCGCAAATCTGGCATCTATGCTTCATTTACCCTCCTCTTTTCTGTTGATGTAATCATCAAAATCCATTTTACCGTAAACTCTTTGTTTCGTCGCGGCGATGCGTTCAGGCAGATAGGGATGGGTCCTTATCCGGCTGGGAACCAGAGGCCTTAAGGGCCTTTCCTTTTCGAGCTGTTTTAACTTTTCCAAAAAACTAATTACGGCCTTAGGCCGATATCCCGCCTCCCGCATATACTTAACTGCCAGCGCATCAGCGAGGAATTCGTCTTCCCGGGAATAGCCCAGCATTATCTGGGCAAAGGCCATATCCGCCCCCCTTTTAAAACGGGCATCCCTGGTTACGGCCAGGGCAAGTATGCTGATTAGGTTGTACCCCAGGGCGCCCTGAAGCCTCTTTACGCTGTGCCGGGCTACAATGTGCCCTATTTCATGGCCAAGCACGCCGGCAAGCTCATCGTCGGATTCAATCTTTTCTATCAGGCCGCTATTCACATAGACATACCCGCCGGGTAAAGCAAAGGCATTGACCTCTTCGTTCTCCAGGGCCCTGAAGCAATAGACGATGTCTTTTCTGTCACAAACCGAAACAAGCCTTTGGCCGATTTCTTCCAGGCGTTCCTGGAGCTGGACGTCCTGACAAAGCTTAAACTCTTTTTCTACCCTTTGGGCAATGGAACGACCCAGCTTTACTTCTCTGGCTGTGCCGAAAAGAACTGTTTCTTCTTTTTTGGTTGCCAGATTATACTCGGCCGCGCATTCAGAAGCCAACCCCAAAAATATTAAAAGATAAAGAAAAGCCCGCATTGGAGGCTTAACCTCCTTCTTTTGTTTGAGCTGCAACTTCCCGGCGAATTTGCCCGATTACGTCCTTAAGCGCCTCATCCAGGAGTTTAAGTTTGTAGTTGAAGCCGTGCGAGTATCGGGCTAGATTGAGTAACCCTGTGCGTATTTCCATATCTTCGCAGACCCTGAAGGGTTTGTCAATTAAAATTGTGTCTTTTTTGCCGGTCATTTTTATGGCGATGCTTAAGGCAATGGTAAAATCGTCCCTGGCCCAGAGCGTGGAGACCGGGCCCAGATAAGGCAAAAAGGTTATCTTGGCCGGGGCCATAATCGCCTGGAAGTGCTTAACCGAGCCGCTAATCTTCCAGTCGCAGTCTTCTTCTTTCTCAACTACGGAAAAACCGGCGCTGTCCAACTCTGCGGATAAAATTTCTTTAACAGCCTCGGGAACCGCTTTGCTGAAATGGGCGTCTTTAGAGCTGAAGGTGAGCAGTTTAGCTTTTGCGCCTTTGCGTTCGGGTTCGGGCCTCTCGTCATCAAAAGGCAAAATATAGATTCGGCCTAAGCTTGCCGCGGAAGCAGGTGCCTGGTTTATCTGATAACCGATAACATGCGGCAGGCCTGCGCAGCCGGATAAGAGGACTGCCGAAAGAAGAGCTATCCAGATAGTTTTAGTTTTTATCTCCCTGCCCCCTTCCAGCGGTTATGGAACCAGAACCATTGGTCGGGATAAAGGCGAATGTATTTTTCAATTACCTTATTGAACCTCTGCGTATTAACTAAAACATCTTGTTTGTGATTACCTGTTCTGGCTACGGAAATCTCTGCGCCGATTATTAGCCTGTAGGAGCCGTCTTCATCCTGCACATTGACAATCGGCAGGACTGCTGCGCCTGTTTTTAAGGCAAATACCGCCGCGCCTGTGGGGGTAGGCGTGGGTAGACCCATAAAATCTACCCTTACCCCCCGTCCCGATCTCTGGTCCATGTAAATCAACAAAAGCCTCCCGCTTTTTAGCCAGGCAATACTTTCTTTGACGGCTTCAGAAAGCGGAAACTTCGGTATCCAGCGCTGTCCGAATTGGGTCCTCATTACGGCAAAAACAGTTTCCAGCTTTTTGTCTCTCATCTGGCGCATGATGGCTGTAGAGGGAAACCCTAATATGCTTAGCCTTCTTCCTAAAACCGGGAAATTGCCTAGATGTGCGCCCAGGCCGATTACACCCTTGCCCCGGCTTACTGCCCTTTTTAAATGCTCCAGGCCTTCTATTTTTTTCACCAAGGCCTTTACTTCTTCATCGCTTACCTTGTGGGTATAAAGATAAAATACCTCCCAGCCAAAACAGGAGGCATGGATAAAACTGCGTTGGGCTATTTGCTGAAGCTCTTCTTTGGATTTTTCTGTTCCATAAACCAGCCTTAGATTGCGTAACGTTTGTCTGCGATGGCGGACCAGGCAGTAGAAGCCCAACCTTCCGAAAATGCGGCCCAGGCCGTGGGCCCTTTCAAGAGTTAAAAAACGGGCAGCCAGCATAATCAGGCCTACCCACTGCCGGCCAAACCACCTTTCCAGGCGCTTCTTGTGCTTCTTATCTTTAAATAAAGACAGCGGCATATTAGGCTTTATATTAGCATAATTATAAGCCTTTGGCAAGCCTGGTGTTTCTGTGGGTTAGGTAAGGGGATTAAAGGTTTTTGTATGCGGAAGGCCTTGGGGAAATTAAAAGAATACCTACCCTTTTAATTTTTTTGTCTATTTCGTAAACTACCCTATAACTTCCTATTCTATACCTATAGAGTTTCTTTTTACTCGAGGTTTTTAGTAATTTTATATTTGGGCCAAAAAACGGGTTTTTCTCTAAATCCTCAAAACATTTATTTAATCCCGTGGCTAGCTGCAGAGGACAATTTTTATAGAACTTTAGGGCCGGTGGAAGCAAAACAACCTGGAAGCTATCCACGCTTTACTTTTCTCCAGTCAGTCCCCTTGCCCTTGTGGAAGCCTTTGCTTTGTTTTTCCAATAACCTCATTTCTTTTTCTCCCAAATTTTCTTCCACTTTTTCTAAAAATAGCTCCCTGATCATTGCCGACATAGATTTGTATTCGCTGGCGCATATCTTCTTGACCTTTGCATACAAAGATGAAGGTATCCTCACCAGCAGCTCTTTATCCATTGTTACGGACATATTTACCACCTCCAACTAAAGTATATCACAATGATATACAGATGTCAAGGGTCAAAAAGGGGCTGCCCCCTTTTGGCATTCACAATTCAAGACCTGACCCCTTTTTGGCCTAAGCGCTGCGAAAATTTATTCTAGAACAAAAAAAGAGCCTGACGCCTTTTTGCACTTATCCCGATTCGTAAGACATAGCAAAATTCTGTTCCATAATTTTGCTATACTCATCGGGATAATTCGGCCATATAACTTATGTTCATTTCATTCCATAAGTTATGGCCTCATTAAAAAACCCCCGGGGATTTGCACCCCCGGGGGTAAATAAAGACTTGCGTCTTTATTTAGAAACTAACCTTGCACGAACCAATGATGGAAATAGCGTTGTCGTTGGCAGCAAGTGTTTCGCCGTCCTGAGTTGCATTATCCTGCGTCATTCCGCCGCCATAGATTACGCTATTACCGTGAACGGTGTCATAATAATCGCCGGGCATAAACATAGCAGCCTCTAATCCAAACTCTACGTCTTCGGTGTAGTCATAGGCCAACTTTAGATTTAGTTCTTGGCCAATGTCATCGTCCGCATTGACAATTGGATCCTCAGCAAACCAATATTTTAGGTAGGCCAGGTCCAGGCTTAGGCCGTCAACCAATTCGCCTAAGTCCACAGAGCCGGTAGCCTTGATGGTATGCTGGTTGGTTAATCCGCTGGTGTCGGCTGTATCGTCAGTGTCAAAGGAGCTTTCCAACTCATCGCGGATTATACCCATTGTCTTTGAGCGGTACATTGGATCCCAGGCTTCAAAGTCGCCTGATGCGTCACCGCCTTTATGGCCGGAAAGATAGAGGTATTCCAGTCCCAAGACAGGGGCAAACTTTACATCGGCAAGCGCGTATTCAGCAGCCACATTTGCCGCCATACCTTCACGGTCCATTTCTAATGCGCCGCTGGTAACCGCATCGTCACCGCCGTAAATTGTACCGAGCTGAAAGGCAAGTTCGCCGTTGATGCTAAGACTCTCGATGGGAACTGCGCTTCCGCGTAAACCTAGGGTGTAGCTCTCACTTTTATTAAATGCCAAATCAGTAGGAC